>NZ_JBFMKP010000009.1:0-165257 GCF_040786235.1 Aquimarina discodermiae | reverse complement strand
AGTATTTAGAACATCATCGACATGATAAGAATGATAATTCTAATTTTATATTAGAATAGGCTTAGGGACTTTAGTCCCTAGTAAAACAAACCCCTGCACTTCCAGTGCAGGGTGGTTTAGTTGGTATTAGATGGTAACTTTTTACAGGTTCGTGACATGTACTAGTATAGTGAATGTTTTCACTATTTAATAGTAACTTAAAATTTTTAATACATGAACACACCTTATTTAAACCGTTATCGTAACGGAGAGTATTTACAGTACATGACAGATTTCCTAGAGTTGTTAAAGAAACAAGATGTAGAAGCGTTACAGCTTACAGAACCAAAGGCATTGTTAACTCCTATTGTAGATAACATAGATGCGGCTTTTAAGCAAAGTCAAAGAAGCGAATTGACACAAGAAGTAATAGCATTAGACGAACGTAGAGATCGTGCCATAGTGGGATTAAAAGCAGTTACAAGTAGCTATCAATACCATTATAATAAAAATGTGGTAGATGCTGCTACTGCTCTAAATGATAATATTGTATCGCATGGAGATACTATCCAACGATTAAGCTATCAGGAAGAAACGGCTGTTATTAATAGTATTGTAAAAGATTGGGAGACAGAAACAGTATTACAGGCTGCAGTCACGAAATTAAGTTTGGGTAATTGGTTATCAGAGCTTAAAGAGAGTAATGAACGGTTTTCTGCCAGGTATCTTGATCGGGTAGGGGAAACAGCAATAAGCCCATCGATAGATATCCATACCCTAAGAACCCAGGCAACCGAGGCTTACCGTATAGTAATAAGTCATATCCAGGCCCATGCTACACTTAGTGGTTTAGCAGCGTATACTACGATACTTAATCAGGTTGATATTCTTGCCAGACAGTATAATCAGGTAGTTGATAATCGTTCGAATACGAATAAAGAACTAAAAGAGACGGACTAAGTTTTGGGTAACCATTTTTATATCAGAAATGGTTGTTTGATTAGTTTTAAACAGAACTCTGTAGCATTACTGCTATAGAGTTCTGTTTTTATTAGTGAAACTCTGTTTTAAAAATTTGCGTAGCAATGCTTTAAAAATAGATAGTCAAACTCATCTTGCATTTTCTCTTAAGGACTGCCACTAAGCCTTGCTTAGTGTGTTACACAAAGTTATGCCAACTCCTTAAAAATACAACAAACCAATTTCAAAAAATGAAACTGGTTTGTTTTTTGTTTATTACCCTACCTGCCAATCTTTGATCCACGCCTTAGTGTGGCGGTAGCAATCACTCTAGCCGAAGGAGCTAGAATCGTTCGGTTTAACAATTAACTCGCCATAATCTAGGCCAAACAATAGTTTAGACATGGTAGTCTTAAAATTTCCACCTATATACATATTGTTTGTTATTTCAATATATATAAACATAACCCCTTCATTATTCATAAAAAGAATTATATTTCCATGATGGGCTAAACCAACTTGTACCACTTCTCCAATTAAAACTTTCCAATAATCATCTAAATCTGATTTAAGAGGCTTTTTTAAAAAAGTTACATTTGATTTTGCTTGTTCTTTACCTTCTCCAATTTCTCCAAATTCCTTACCTCCATATAGTTCTAACAATAAATCTGGTAACTCAACATTATTATAATCGATTAGATTTTTTACATTGAATCCTTTTTTCTTAAAAAGATTACACAACTTCCAACTATAGAAATCATCAATGTCTATGTAACTATTTAACAATTGCTTTATCTCAAAAAATTGTGACTCATCTTTATAATTATAGCTAAGTAAATCGATATATGAATCTCGACCTAATGAATTTTCTAAATTTGGTAATTTATAGATCTCTTTTTCTAAATCGATTAAATTATATTTATTATCAAGAAATCGATAAAAAACGATTTTCCAATCTGCAAACTCTTTACAAATCAAAAGTTGATTTTGTTTATTCATGGACTAAGTTATTTTAAAGTTGATATATATTCAATAACATCATTACAACCCTTACATATTTCTTTGGCTGAACCCGTTACTTTACCAAATTTACCTCCAACATTATATGCTTTGAAAGTACCCTGCGAAATTTGTTCCCATGAATAACCTGCTGCCCTAGCTTTCTGAATATTTGCAATTTCTCCACAAGCACCTAGCCAATCTACTCTATTATTTTTTCCTACACCCATTAATATTCCTAACATTTCATCTGACAATTTAGGTGCATTCGAACTAAGTGACACAAAAGTTTTTCCATTTGGTAAAATCAATTCTACTGCAGCCCCTCCTCTTTTTCCTGCTTTAAAAGCTTTAAAAGCTGCTCTATAACCTGAGTTAGTAGACTTTAAGAATGCAGCACCAACTAATCTTATTGACGCGAGCATAAACACAGGAGAATCTACTCCCATTTCATTTACATTTCCTCTAGCTAAAGGAACTTCGCCTCCATAATAATCGTACGCTTGAATTGCCCAACCTAACATGGCTGCTAAAACATCATCTGTAAACCCATACTTATGAAGTGACTCTATAGAAGCTTGCCCTTGGCCAATTTTTCTTATCTGAGTTCTAAAGAGCTCAAAATATATTTCTTGGTCATACCAACCAGCTTTAGATCCATTAACACCTCCTGCATGATAATACTGTTTTCTGGTTTTAGACTTGACAACATGTCTTCCTCTATCTTCTAATGCATGTTTTGATTCTCCTTCTTGTGGACAGTCATCACAAAAACCACCGTTACCATCAGAATTCCAAACCGTAGTTCCGCTCCCTGATTTATTAAAAGCTTCCATTATAGAACTTACTGTAGTAGTTCCTGAAGGGTCTGCAAAATACACTGGGTTATTATCAAAAGCAGTATAAGTAGACATATTAAAATGCGTAACGGGGTCGATTGTTGTCCATCTTGCAATTGAAGGATCATAATTCCTTGCTCCAAAATCCATCCACTCTAAACCAAGTTCACTTTGTTGCTCTTTTCCTCCATAACCAATTAGTTGAGCTGTACTATTACCATGAGAACTCACGATTTCATTATACCCTCTCATTTTTAACCCAAAGGGATAGTAGTTAGATTCCTCAATAATCTCAGATTGTTCTACAGTCCCGTTATTATCAGCATCTGTGTAGGATAGTCTAACGTTCCCTAAATGATCTTTGTACTGGTATACATATTTATATCTTGTATCTTCTGGCGTTACATAACCCTCAGGGGTCCTAATATACTGGAGTTGGTCATTTTTATAAACATACCCGCCTGCATATACTGTTGTTGTTAAAGAACTTCCCTCTGGAACTATCTTTTTTAATTTCGTTCCATTGGCATCGTAAATATAGTTAATATTTCCAGTTCCCTGAGTATTGTTGATAGTAACTGTTTTAGGTAAATTTAAATGATTATAGGTAATTTGATCAATGCCTTTGTTACGGTCTTTGACCATATTACCATTGGCATCATACTCAAAGTCATCGCCTGTTTTGTTACCATCTTTAAAACCAAAAGTATTAGTAGTATGATCGGTTACTGTTAGGAGTTTATTACTAACCTCATTATGACTATAGTTATACACCAGTTTGTCCATATCCCCAAAGGCACTGGCAGCATTATTAAGATGTCCCTTTCTGTCTAATGACAGGATATTTCCAGCTTTGTCATAAGTCACATTACTCAGGTTGTAGTTGCCATTGTTACTGGTAGCACTTAAAATCCGATTGAGAGCATCATACGAATATGCATAATGACGATTTACATGGTCATTAGCAGTTTGCCAAGAGGTTTTAGCGATATTTCCGTTGTATAGTGGGTTTTCTGTGGTATTGTAATGAATCTTAAAGGCAAAGAGGTTACTGCCCATAGTATTGGCATCATTAATTCCTGTTAACCACCCTCTAATGTTATAATCATAGTTTACGGTTTGTAGGCCCCCTCCGCCTACGGCACCTCCCCCAGAAGGGGAGGAACTACCTCCAACTCTTTTTTGATGTAATTGCCCAAGTCGATCATAGGTATTAGATACAATCAACTCTTCGTGATTTCCTATTTTCTGGGTTTGGGTCAATAACCTACCTATATGATCATAGGTAAATCTATCGATGGTTACTATCGCTGCATTGCTATCTTTGGTATGTGTGGTTGTGGTTTCTACCACTCTACCCGTAAAATCAAGTTGACTCTCTATAATATCTTTGGTGCCTAGATACTCATTTTTTATAACTCTATATATCGGTCTTGCTTTTTTATCGTAATAAGTTACCATTATAATCCAATCATTGGTACCTAATACGCGTACTTTGCCTCCGGTTTCCAGAGATTGGGTACGATTAGAGACTGACTCATTATATACAGTTATTGGGTTGGTATGTGTTGCATCTGGCGTAGCTCCTAAAAACCTGTAATCATCATAGTAATTAATTGTATAGATTTCTGATACTCCGGTAGGCAATGCATCATTGGTATAATACAGTTGTGTACCTGCTATGGTATTTACTGTAGTCGTTTTGGTTACCCATTGATCGGTTCTGCCATCTGCATAGCCCTGCATCGTGATTCTGTTAATCTCACTAGGGTGAATATGTACTCCTGTAAATGCAACCCTACCAAAAGCATCATATTTGGTAAATAGCCATTCTTTTTTGACTCTTTGATTGGCATCCTGTGTCATGATAGGTTGATCCAGTTTATTGTAGATAATAAACTCCCATCCTTTACCTGGGATTTTCTTTTCTACCAGACGGTTTCTATAATCATATTTGTATTGGTAACATAGTTCGACAAGCTCGGTGTTAGAAATCCCGTCTTCAGTATCTACTTTGGGTGGGATGACAAAAGTAAGATTACCATGATCATCATATACATAATACGTATCATGAGGTACTGATGTTGCTGAGCTTGTCGAAGCATAGGTACGTTTTAAAATAACCTGTCCTTGTTTATTTTTAAACTCTTCGGTACTGTGATCTTTACCATTGGTATGATTTTCGTCATAAGTAATGGCTTTATAGAGTTCTCCTACGTCATAAAAACCTGTACCTCCTGTAAGGGTTGGGTTTTCTGTATCCCCATCGGTAAAACTTACCTCAAATTGTCGTACTTCGTTTGCAATATTACTGGTATAGTCAAACTCGATTTCATGACCACTACCTAGTTTCCAATCTTTACCGGGTGCTGCTTGTTTCAATACTCTGTTAAGCGGCGAAGTCTCGTAATCACTTTCTGAGTAGGCATTGACTTGTGCAAGTTCTACTCCTGTAAAATCATCGGGATAGGTGTTTTTATAATAGGTATTAATGTCGTTATTGATATTTACCATTTTATAACTCCCTGGTGTTGTACTAGATTCGTAAGGAAGGTAGTTTTTGGCTTTTCGACCAAAATTATCATATACAATAGGGGTAACAATATCCTTTCTATAAGGAGAAGTTTTGATCCCTGTTTGTTGTATAGGTCTTCCTAGCCCATCAAAATAGGTGATGCTTTCCATCACCTCTTCATTATACCTGATTTGAGTGGGAGAGGTCATGGCTTTTTGATACGTTCTGGTAAAAACATAGTTTTTATTTGTAGACAAATTCAATTCATATGAACTTTTAGCACACCCTATATATGCATCGTACTGATTGGGACATTGATCAGTATTATCAGCCACATATCCTGTGGGTTGTGAACACGATTGTTTTTTATCATTAGGATCTCCAAAACCATCCTTATCCGCATCCTTATACCATGTAGTTATATAAATACTATAAGGAACCTCTCTGGCAGGGCTCCAGCATCCTGTGGTATTGTGTTGGGCTCTTAGATAGACCATACTACCATTGGTTTTGGTTATAGTTGCAGCAGCATTCGCTGCTGAAGTACTAATACCAGAAGCTTCATCCTGCCAATAAAGGGTAACATTACTGCCGGCAAGAGGGGCACTTTGAGTAATCACAGTCTCTCCGCATTGTTTAGTTATTGTAGGTTGTCCTGGTTTTTCCGGAAGTCCTAATGGCTTATAGTTTACCGCTCTTGCTGAGCTCCAGCATCCTGTGCGATTGTCCCTAGCCCTTAGGAATACTACACCCTCACCTGTTCTGGTGATCGTTGTAGCAGCATTTGCTGGTGCAGTATAAGTCGTCATAGGTACGTCTTGCCAGTACCAGGTTACATTACCAAACATAGGGGGGGGCGTACCCTTAGTAAGCATGGTTTTGTCACAAGTACTGGTGATACTTGTTGGTGCAAGTGGTGTCCAGGGAAGACTATTGATATTTACATATACAGAGGTTGGAGTACTCCACCTTCCTTGACTATCCCTGCTCCTAAGATAGTATCTTCCAGAACCTTCTCTTGCAGTATAATTACTCCCACTACCTTTGGTGGTACTGGTACCATCACTGTCTTTTCCTTGCCAAAACCATTTAGTCCCATTAGGTGGGCTACCTGTATAAGAAAGCCTAGCCGAACCGCAGTTTATCTGACTAATAACTTTCGGTGTGGGAGGAGTACTAGATCCCTGAGCATGTATGGTAACAGCAAGTTTTTTGTTTTGTCCACCACTCGAACCATAGGTGGTAACTTCTACGCTTCCGCTGCCAAGTGCAGTCCACTTAACTTTTACAGAGGTAGTGGTAGGGCCTGCTGGAGTGGTGATACTACCCCCAACAACTTTCCAGGAAATATAATCGGTACTTGCATTACCACTTACATTATAGGTATAGGTGCTGTATCGATCTACATTTCGGGAACCATATATCCCAATGCTCTGTGCGGTTGCGCTTTCTGTTATTAAAAAGATGAGGGCTGTTATCATATATAACAAGAACCTGTATCTATTTTCTATATTAACTTTTATATTTTTCATCACTGTTCTAGTTGTTTTTGTAGTGGTACTTGTTTTCTGATATCAGGTTTCCATCGGCATCTTTTACAAATTCTAATCGATTAAACCCGTCATATGTATAATACATGGTATAGCCTTTGGGATCCGTCATACTGGTTACTCCTACCAGTGGATCATAAGTATAGGTCGATACCATGGCATTTGGTAATGCCTCTCTTAGTGTTTGTAAAGCATTTCTTAAGATTTGTTCTTTACAACTTGACGTGTTACAATGGTCTGTATCAGCATTAGATTTGTTTTGTAGGTCACTGATATATCCAGAAACCTCACTATAGGTAGCATTTTCAATCTTGGCAATAGGCAATTCTTCTTGATATCCCCAGATATAAACAATTCTTGTACCATCTGCCCTGGAAACCTCTACAGGTTTTCCTGATGTGTTATAACGATGGTAGTGTACCCGATCCTCTAAAATATTGGTTGCAGTAATAGCCCCTTTAGCAGTTTGTATACTTTTTACCCGTGCACTATTCCCTTCTTGTTTATATAAAGTACGTTGTGTAGATAATAGGGCATTATCCCGATAACTTTCTGTTTGTATCGGCGTAGCAATACGATGTTGCTGTTCTAACACCCCATACATATTTTTATCGGTAGTACTTAAACCTGTCAACCCATTACGAGCATTTGGATAATACGTTTTTGTCTTAAAAACCCCTTTCTTACTGTCCTTTGCAGTACTTTCTGTTAAGAAATAATTAGGATGGTTATAGGTATAACTCTTTTCGGTAACTACTGGATTTTCTCCGTTAGTATCATAGGTGGTTTCTTTGGTCGAGGTTAGTAGTTTTTTACCAAAGGAGATAAAACCAGTATTATATATAAAAGAATTATTAGCAGTTTGGTATCCACATCTATTTGTAAAACTGGAAGGGGATACTTGAGGTGTTTGAGAACCAAAAGTAGCTTTAATATAATTGACCGGCATACGTGACTCATCCACACTTTGATATTTACTTTCAATGGTTTTGACTCGAATATATCTTCCATCTGAATGCCTTTTATAATGAGTCTGAGACTTTAGATTGCCACTAGCCCAGCTTTTTACATAGTAATTAGCAAAATTCCCATAGCTAAGTGTTCGTAAAAGCCTTATGTATGGTAATTCATTTTTAATAGTTAAGCCATCAAGGGTACACGGATAATAGTTAGGGTGTCTAAAAATATTAAAAACAGAACCACTTCCTGCTGTTGTGCTCATTATACGATCTGCGGGTGTAAGTTCATATTCGTATACTGTTTTCCCTAAATCGTTATTTTGATGATCGTGGTTATATTCTGTTACCTTTTTATACTCTACAGAAGGCCCTCCATTAACATTTAATGCGTAGCTAGGATGTGATGAGAATGTATTTAAACAGTCTGGCCAGTTAATTGTTTGATAATCTTGATCAACAATTGGAGATAATATTGTGGGAGAAGAATATTCAAATGTTTTTTTTGTTGCAAAAGAAGAATTAATCCCATCATAGTTAGTGATAGATTTAATACGTATTCCTCCTACTAAGTGTTCAACAACTTTATTAGTATATCCAGTAAACTCTTTCCAACTCACCTGAACAGTAACAAATGGACAACCAGCAGCTCCACTGGTTCCAATTCCTTTTTCAAATGCTTCTAGAATATAGGTAGTGTTTTTATTTAAAGTAATTTTCTCATTATAAGATGTAGAGGGATAGGGCAGGGTATTTGTAAAGGAGCGAACATAACGCTTACCATTAAAAGAGACATAAGATTCATACCCCCCATCTCCTCCTAAAGCGTTTGAAAAGGAGATATTTATCCTTGCGTCAATAGGATCATTGGTTGTAGTAAGTGATTTTGTTTTTTTTCCTGTCGCGGAACAATAAGTTATTCCCTCTCCACCTTTACCTTGAGAATATAAAGAACCACCGAAACTTTTATATGTAGGTACTTTTTCAATGGTAGTATATTTATTGGCTTCATATTCAAAATCTGTGTAACCTCCTGTTGGGTAGTATATACGAGTCAGTATTCCTGCTTGAGTTTTGTCCTCATCTGCACTTCTGTCTCCAGAACCAATCTCTGCAGTTAGTGTATAAGTACTATTAAACTTAGGAGATGTAACTGAAGGGTAGTATAAATTTGCAGTACGTTTATGAACAAAGCTATTCGAATTGTTATTCGCATATCCCCAGAAATCCTGACCAGAAGAATTTCTAGTTGGCAACTGGGTTTGATTATACTCGAATTTGTAGGTTTCTGGTGTATTATTATTAGAGAATATTTCTACCTCAAGAAGCTTTAACGATTTATTGTTTTGGTTAGGGTTGGATAAATAACTAGAATAGGTCTTTCCTCCAAGTCTGTTGTAATATGAATAATTGAGCTTAATTTTTTTAATCAAACTTTCAACTCCGTTATTTTTAGAGTAGATTTCAATATGATCTAATTTAGGAGAATCACTATCTTCTCTTCCAAAACTATATTGAAAGAGTACGTAACCGTTTTTAAAGTTTATCCGTTTTAGGTTTTTTTCGGTTACTACATAAGCGGATGAAACATTTGGAATTGCTTCAGGCGATGTCCAGTTATTTACATTTGTTAACTGACCACATACTGGCACGTAGTCTCCTGTAATTGTTTTACCTTTATTATAGGTATAAGTATCATAATCAAACGTTACATAATCGATTTGATTTGCAGAGGTTACTTTAGTTAGATAAGAAGAAGTTTTGAATTTTTTGTAGTGAGGAGCGGTTGTAGAATTACCATAGCCATCCATCGTTTCATATTCATCAAAATCTAGTTTTAATCCATTTTCTAAGATAGCTTTGAAATTGTAACCATTATATTCTCCATCCCCATTATCAATCGAAAATATCTTTATTGGTTTATAATCACTAAACATAAAATCAGATTTATTTTGATCATAATAAAACTTACCTGAAACACCAGAATAGTTAAAAAGATATTCATCTTGTGCAGTATCGGCAGTTCCTTTATGAACCCCTGTTAAATACATATCATATAATTATTATAGTTATAGTCCAGCGTTGTGCCTAACGTTGGAATATTTCCTATCCCTGGCTGACCTTTAACATTACGAACAATAGCCCCTCCGGCATTTAAGGTCCAACCCAATCCTACCCATGAAGCTTCTTCATTTACTCTTATCCCAGATGTGGCATTATAACTTAGACTTATAGGGATTTCAATATCTCCTTGTTTGATAGTATACAGAGGAATCGAAATATTAGTGGTTCCAAGGTTTTTATTCACAGGAAAAGTCCCGAATTTACCTAAGCTTGCTGCATTGGGTGAAACAGGAGCATAATCTTCTAATTCTGCCTGTCCAAACCCTATTCCTGTATATAACAGCAATAAATAAATGATATGTATTCTCATAAAAACAATTTTTGGTGTATTAATTTTGATTTTTTCATTACTTTTTTAGTTGTTTTTGTAGTGGTATTTGTTTTCTGAGATCAGGTTGCCATCGGCATCTTTTACAAATTGTAAGCGGTTAAACTCATCATATTCATAATACATAGTATACCCTTTGGCATCCGTCATACTGGTTACTCCAATTAATGGATCATAGGTATAAGTTGATACCATCGCATTTGGTAATGCCTCTCTTAGCGTTTGTAATGCATTTCTAAGAATTTGTTCTTTACAACTAGATGTTCTACAATGATCTGTATCGCCATTAGACTTGGTTTGCAGATCACCTATATACCCAGAAACCTCACTATAGGTAACATTTTCGATCTTGGCAATGGGTAATTGTTCGTTATACCCCCAGATATAGACGATATTGGTACCTTCTGCTCTTGACACCTCTACTGGTTTTCCTAATGCGTTATAACGGTGGTAGTGTACTCGATCCTCTAAAATATTGGTAGCGGTAATAGCTCCTTTAGCAGTTTGTATACTTTTTACCTGTGCACTATGTCCACCTTGCTTGTACAAAGTACGTTGTGTAGATAATAGGGTGTTATCCCGATAACTTTCTGTTTGTATAGGCGTAGCAATGCGATGTTGGTTTTCTAATATCTCGTACATATTTTTATCAGCAGTATTAATGCTTGTCAAACTATTTCGAGCATTAGGATAATACGTTTTTGTCTTAAAGACCCCTTTTTTACTGTCCTTTGCAGTACTTTCTGTTAAAAAATAATTAGGATGGTTATAGGTATAACTCTTTTCGGTTACTACAGGGTTTTCTCCCTTAGTATCATAGGTGGTTTCCTGGGTGGCAGTTAGCAATCTTTTGCCTAATGAGATATAACTTCTATTATAGATAAATTCATGATTATATTCTCCACAATTCTCTCTAGTAGATGCCCAATGAACTAATCCATTTGGATCCATTGAATGAAGCAGATTAAAAGGCAACGTAGACTCATCAAAAGTCGAATACGTATTATCTATTGTTTTAAGCAAGGTATATGTATTTCTGTCTTTTTTATACACTTTTTGCGTTTTTAATTTTCCTCCCGCCCAACTTCTCACTTTATAGTTTGCAAAATTACCGTACCCATTTTCTAATATGGTTTGATAATAAAGATCTTTTATCGGGATACGTGGAAAAGGGCTAGCTTCTGTACTGCAACTCTGGTGATCATATTCAGGGTGTTTATAAAATGTAAACGCTGAACCAGAACCGGGGGCGCCCGTATCCATTAAACGAAATACAGGGGTGCGCTCATAGGTAGATACTGTTTTTCCGTTGTTATCACCAGCATTGTCAATATCATATTCAGTAACTTCTGTATATTCTACAGAAGGCCCTCCATTTAGGTTAAGAGAATATGTGGGATATGAAGAAATAATATTGGAAATCGTTGTTGTACCACTTGTTTTGTGCAACAATCGATACCCTTGATTATCTATAGGGATCAATACTCTTGGGGTATTATAGCCATATTCCTTTTTTGATGAAAACGCACTATGAATACCGTCATAGTTGGTAATAGATTTAATACGAAGTCCTCCTACTAATCTTTCTTCTTCTATCGTCTGGTACCCATCTATATATTTCCATGATACAGTTACATTAATCCCGGTACAGGAATAGTTGGGAATAGAGTTTGCAAATTCTTCCAGTTCTAATTGATACGTCTTGTCGCTAAACTGGCTAATGGTTTCAGAATACCCATTGTTATAAGGCTCACTTAAAGGAATTAATGCCCTTTTATACGCTTTACCATTAACCTTGACAAAAGCTTTTCGTGCCTCTTCATTATTGAGACATGGGCGAAAGGAATACCGTAATGTTGGTGAAAGGGCTTCATTTGGGATAGAATAGCTAAATGTCTTTTTATTGGTACCACATCCAGTGTCAGGAGAATCTACAGAAAAGGATAAGGTTTTAGTTTTATATATAGGGACCGTTCCATTTGAAAGGTATTTATTAGCCTCATATTCAAATTCGGTATATCCTCCCGTAGGGTATATTATTTTGGTAAGAATCCCTGCTTTTGATTTTTCTTCGTTTGCACTTCTATCTCCGGTACCTGCCTCTGCAATATGAGGGTAGCCACCATGTTCTTCACCCAACAAGTAAAATATTGCATTGTGTTTATGCATATAACTCTCTGTGTTGTGATTGGCATATCCCCAAAAATCCTGACCCGATGATGTTCGTATAGGTAATGTAGTGTTATTATACTCA
Organism: Aquimarina discodermiae; assembly: GCF_040786235.1. NCBI lineage: Bacteria > Pseudomonadati > Bacteroidota > Flavobacteriia > Flavobacteriales > Flavobacteriaceae > Aquimarina > Aquimarina discodermiae. The sequence goes on along the minus strand of NZ_JBFMKP010000009.1, from coordinate 152,753 downwards.
AAACGATATTTTTGTGGGTTAGGGGTATTACTATAAAGATGTATCTCGGTTAGTTTTAGAGATTTTCTATATCGATCTGTACTTAAATCACTTTGGTAGACTCTATGATATCCCCCACCACTACGATTGTAATAATCATACACAAAGGAAACCTGTTGTATCATGTTATCAATGCCACCACTAGTACTATAAACTTTAATATGATTTAATTTGGGGGATTGGCTATCGATACGATCCAGGCTATACTCAAAAACAACATAGCCTGTTTTAAAATCAATTCGTTTCAATGTTTTTTCATGACTCAGGTATGATACATCTGAACGAGTTACTTCAGGGGGAGCAGGAGTCCAATTAGGACTAAGAGCATTATGAGGAGAACCTAGGTCCATAGATATTCTATCTCCTGTTTTTTCTTTTCGTTTTGTAAAGGTATGATTGTCATAAGAAAAAGTAACCTGATCGACCTTATTAGAAGAAAGAACTTTGGTTAGATAATAAGTCGCGGTAAAATTTCTAAATACTGGGGCTGTATGATGATCTCTCCAGTTATCAACTCGTTCCTCTGCACCAAAACTTAATAGTGTACCATCTTCCAGAGTAGCATTAAAAGTATTGTTTTCTGAAGGATCACGTTCAACATGTATTGGTTTATAATCATGAAATATATAGTCGTTTTTAGCATGACCATATGTAAATGTTCCTGTATTACCAGTATAATTAAACAAATAGTCATCTGCATTAAGATCTGCTCTTTGTTGAGTAACATCTCTAAAAAAACTTGTAAAGGTATGGTTATACTGCACATTGTTGAAATCAAGGGAAGTACCACCCCCAGGTAAACCATTTATTTTTCTAATTATGGCTCCCCCGGCATTTAAGGTCCACCCCAATCCTACCCATGAAGCTTCTTCATTTACTCTTATTCCCGAAGTGGCATTATAACTTAGGCTTATAGGGATTTCAATATCTCCTTGTTTAATAGTATATAAAGGAATTGAAATATTTGTGGTTCCCAGATTCTTATTTACGGGAAAAGTCCCAAATTTACCTAAGCTTGCTGCATTGGGTGAAACAGGGGCATAACTTTGTAGGTCTTGCCCAAAACCTATTCCTGTAAACAATAGGAATAGATACATGATATATATTCTCATAAAAACAATGTTTAGTTTACTAATCTTGATTTTTTTTGGCCGCAAATGTAAGTCGCATTTATAGATAAATTGTCCTGATTATATAGGGAAAAAGCACCCTTTTTGTTCTAAGGCATTAAATCATCGGTAAACAACTCAAAATGTGACAGTTTTTGTTTAATACTATTTTTTCATAGAGCAAGATTACAAAAAGACAGTATCAAATTCTGACACTCTGATTTTTTTGTAAATAATCTTATCTCATCTTAGGTATTTATGTCACAACTTATTGAGATGTTACCTTTATTGATTATTTTTTTTGTTTTAGGTTCGAAGTCCGAAGCTCGAAGTCCGAAGCTCGAAGTCCGAAGCTCGAAGTCCGAGGTCGGAAGACGGAGGTTGTTCTCGGTATTAGAGGGGGTAGTAATGAAGAGGGTAAGGAGAAGTTTTTGATAAAAATTAAAAAAATAGGATGTAAAGAAGCGTTTAAATATCCTTTTGCAAATTAGCTCGAAGCCTTTTAATGGCTCGATACACTATAGTTCTAACAGTCTCGATAGTATTGTCTGTTAATAAAGCAATTTCTTCATAGCTTTTTTCCATATGATACCTGAAAAAAATAACTTCTCGCTGTTTTACAGGAAGATCATACAGTGCATTTTCTAGTCTAGATGAATACTCAGAAATGATTTCTTCTTTTATGATTACTTGTTCTACAGAGTCCTCTTTTTGTGGGATATTCATGGTGGATACCTCAGAAGATATTATTTTTAATTTTCCAAAATGAGGTTTACTTACTTTTCTTTTAAGTGATCTATACAAATAGTATTCGACATTGGTAACATCAGAAAGTGTTTTTCTGTATTTATAAATGTCTAAAAACAAATCGTGGATACAATCTTTTACACGGTCAGAATCTCGAGTATATTTCATTCCGTATGAATAAAGAGAGTTTATATATAGGTTATATAATTCGCTTAAAGCAACCAGATCATCTTTTCTTATTTGCTGCCATAAAAGAATCCCCTTCTCTGTATTGTTTTGCATAAAGTTAATCTGTGTTCTAAGAACTTAGTAAAAAGTACAATGTTTAAAGATAAAAACTTATTTAAAATACACAAATAATAGGAGTAATCATATATTACATTGTTATTTTTTGTAAGAATTCTTTTTTGAATTAGAAGTTGGTCAATAAAATCGAAATAGGATTCGTATTAAGAAATGTTTTTAGAAAAAAAATACAATTATAACTTCTTAATAATGAGTATTTTGTGTATTTTTTAACAAAAAAACCAAAAAAAATATTAAAAAAAGTGTCTATGCTTTCTCTTTTCTCGCCTTTAGTATAATGAGAACCGAAATAAAATTTAATTAAAAAACAAAGAATACTGTAAATGAATATTAAAAAAATTCATAGAATAAATGAGGATGAAAAAACTCGATTAAGAAATCGAATTCATCATTCTATCAAGAAACATGCTATAGAAAGCAAACGGAAAAGAAAAAAGAGAAGTATTTATTTTTCTGTGGCGGCTTCGGTTCTTTTTATTTTTGGAATTTCATTTTTTCATGAAATGAAGAAATCCAGAAGTTATATTGAACAATATGTGGAGGTAAACCAAACGACAGCTCCAATACATAATGGGGAGGTGAAAATAGTATTAAATAATCAAAAAATTATCAATTTAAAAGAAGAGGCTCCTTCTATAATATATACTAACAACGGAGAAACCATACGAGTAAATGATGAGAATATACAGTATAAAGACACGGTTTCTAAAAAGAAGGTTTTTAATTCGATCATTGTTCCTTATGGTAAACGATCTTTTATTACATTATCAGATGGATCAAAAGTATGGATGAATTCTGGTAGTAAACTTACCTATTTAGCAAATTTTGAAGAAGATAAAAGAGAGGTTTATCTAGAAGGAGAAGCCATTTTTGAAGTAACTCATAACAAAGAAAGACCTTTTTATGTGTATACCAGAGATAATCGTGTAGAAGTATTAGGTACCGTTTTTAACGTGAGTAATTATAGTGACGATGACTTTACAGAAACTACTTTAAAAAGTGGAAGTGTTGAAATTAAATACGCATCAAGCTCATTATTTGGCTCTTCTACTACGAGAATTACACCTGGTACGATGGCAACTTATAATAGAAATACAAAAGCAATTAGTCAGAAAATTGTAAACGTAGATGAGTATATGTCCTGGAGAGATGGAGTTTTTATATTTCATAGTGAGAGTCTGACCAACATACTACGAAAAGTTTCTAGATATTATAATGTTAAAATTACAGTCAACGAAACGGCATTAAAAGAACTTAAGTTCTCTGGTTCTTTAGATCTGAAAGGTAGCATTGAAGAAGTGATGCAACTGCTAAAGGAAAGTACAAAGTTTAACTATCAAAAAATAGACAATCAAATAATTATTAATTAATAAAAATTCATGAATGAGTAATAAATAGCGGAAAACAAAAAAGCCAGAAGATGCGGCAACATCTTCTGACTTATAATAAAGTAAACATTGTAGTAAACAACATTTATAAACAGACAACAAAAATATGAATAAAAAAAATACGAGGGTTCCTTTAATTTCAAAAAAAGGACTTGAAAAACTCATATGGAGTATGATTAAAACTTATGTTTTATGCTTGTGTTTTGGTTTAAGTAGTATTTATGCTAAAAATGCATATGGGCAGAAGAAAATTGATATAGATGTAAATGAGGTAAGTATTGAACGATTTTTTGAAGAAATTCAGAAAAAAAGCAATTTTATTTTCTTTTACAATGATGATGTAGTTGATGAACTCAAGAAAATATCCTTGAAGACCAATAAAGAATCCATAACATCAATACTAAAAAGAGTATTAAGTAATAATAATCTGGCTTTTAAAATTATTGATAGGCAAATTATTATCACCAAAGAAGAGAAGCCAAAAATAACGCAACAAATTGTTTCTGGAAAAATTACTGATAACAAGGGTACACCTCTCCTTGGAGTTACAATTCTTATAGAAGGAGAAAATAAAGGAGTTACAAGTGATTTTGATGGTAATTATGAGATTCCTGCAAACAAAGGCCAGGTGCTGGTTTTTAGTTATATAGGAATGAAAGAGAAAAAAGTACCTGTAGGAGATAGTACCGTAATAGATGTTACTTTAGAAGATGATGTTGAAGGATTAGAAGAAGTTGTTATTACTGGATATCAGAATATTAAGAAAGTATTTTTTACAGGAGCATCTCAGTCCTTAAAAGCGGCAGATATAAAGCTAGAAGGAGTTCCTGATGTATCACGATCTTTAGAGGGAAGAGCAGCAGGAGTATCCATTCAAAATGTTACAGGAACTTTTGGAGCTACCCCCAAGATTACAATTCGAGGATCTTCATCTATTTTGGGAGACACAAAACCGATTTGGATTATCGATGGGGCTATTCAAGAAGAAATTATTAACCTTTCTCTTAATGATTTGGTATCTGGAGATACTAATACACTACTAAGTTCTGCAGTAGCAGGGCTAAATGCAGCAGATATAGAGAATATAGAAATATTAAAGGATGCATCTGCAACCGCATTGTATGGTGCCAGAGCACTTAATGGAGTAGTAGTAATTACCACCAAATCTGGGAAAAGAAATGAAAAAACAACGGTAAACTACTCATCAGAATATGCAGTACGTGCCATCCCGAGATATAATCAGTTTAATTTATTAAATTCTCAGGAAACCGTTTCAATTTACAGAGAATTGGAGAGTAAAGGTTTTCTTAGTCTTCCTAATAGTTTACAAGGAAGATTTGGAGGGATTTACAACCTAATGTATAACAGAATAAATACATTCAACCCAGAAACTAATTCTTTTTTGCTAGCCAATACACCAGAAGCGAAAGCTCGTTTTTTGCAGCAGTATGAATTGGCCAATACAGATTGGTTTAAAACGCTTTTTCGTCCAACACCAACACAAACTCATTCGTTAAGTTTTTCTGGTGGTGGAGAAAACTCTGCGCAATACGCTTCTATAGGCTATTTTACAGATCCGGGATGGACTATTGCAGATAGAGTTAGACGACTTACAGGTAATTTGAGAAACACTTATTTTTTAGGAAAAAAACATAAAGTTACGGTCCTTATACAAGGATCTTATAGAGATCAAAATGCACCAGGTTCTTTTGACAGGCAAACCGATGTCGTTAATGGAAGTTTCAACAGGGATTTTGATATCAACCCTTTTAGTTATGCTTTAAATACAAGCCGTGCTATTCGTCCCAGGGATAATCAAGGTAATCTTGAATATACAAGGTATAATTGGGCGCCATTTAATATTTTAAATGAACTGAAAACCAATACAACAGAGTTGAAAGTTCTTGATCTGAAGTTTCAAGGTGAATTCGAAACCAAGTTAACTGAAAATTTAAAATATAATTTTCTTGGAACAGCACGCTATGCAAACTCAACTAATGAGCATAAAGTAAGGGAAGATTCGAATGTTGCTGGTGCATATCGATCTAATGAAACCACCATTGTAGAAGATGCGAATATCTTTTTGTTTTCAGACCCGGATGACCCTAATTCTAGGCCGCAAGTAGTATTACCATCGGGAGGGATTTATACCAGAAGAGAAAACAGAATTGTTACCTATAATTTTAGAAATACATTAGACTTTACTAAAGAACTAGGGGATAAAAGTGATTTAAGGGTATATCTGGGGCAAGAGTTTAGATTCGTTGATAGAGAACAAAGCTTTAACAGAGGTTTTGGATATCAGTTTTCTAGAGGAGGTGTACCATTTACCGATCCAGATATTATTAACAAACTTATTTTAGATGGTGGCAACTATTTTGGATTAACACAAAGTAGAGAAAGGGGAATGACATTTTTTACCACGGCTACCTATGCATTTGATAAAAAATATATTCTTAATGTTACCGGAAATTATGAAGGATCTAACAGAGCAGGAAAATCTTCTAGTACAAGATGGTTACCCACCTATAATATAGGAGCCAAATGGAATATTGATCAGGAACCATTTATTCAGGACGTAAGTTGGATATCTAAGTTAGCATTTCGTCCAAGTTATGGATTAGTAGGATTGTTAGCCGATAATGTAAGTAATAACCTTGCTGTGTTTAGAAATGTATTGACCGATAGATTTAATCCTAATACTAGGGAGAATGCTATTAATATTGATGAACTTCAGAATACAGAACTTACCTGGGAGAAAACGTTAGAATTGAACCTGGGATTAGAAGCAGGATTCTTAGATAATAGAATTTCGTTTGTTGCAGATGTATATTTCAGAAAAGGGAAAGACTTAATAGACCAGTTAAGAACCTCTGGAGTTGGTGGACAGGCTATAAAATTAGCAAATAATGCTAATATGACCACGAATGGTGTTGAACTTCAGCTGAATACTAACAATATTGTTACTCCGAACTTTACATGGAATACTACAATAAATTTCTCTTATTTTGATCAGGAAATTACAGAATTACAGCAAAGGCCTAATGTTTTTGATTTAGTATCTCAAACAGGAGGAAATGCGATAGGTTTTCCTAGGGGATCCTTGTTTTCTTTTCAATTTGATAAATTAGATGAAAGGGGAGTGCCAACCTTTGTGTTTAATGACGATAGAGACCCCATTACCGGTGTTGATTTTCAGGAAATAGAAAATATCCTGGATTATCTAAAGTATGAAGGCCCTATAGAGCCTAATTATTCGGGAGGTATTTCTAATAATTTTACATATAAAAATTGGGGGCTTAGCTTTTTTGCGACGTTCTCGGCAGGTAATAAGATACGATTAGATCCATATTATTCATCTAGGTATAGTGATCTTTCGGTATTCCCAAAAGAGTTTACAGACAGGTGGATTTCTCCTGGTGATGAAAATATTACCAACGTACCAGTTATTCCTTCAAGAAGACTTATTAATGAAGTCGGTACGAATGAAATAGCGAGGGCCTATAATGCCTATAATTTTTCTTCAGAAAGAATTGCAGACGGAAGTTTTATTAGAATGAAAAACATTTCATTATCTTATGCTTTCAATAAAGAAATGTTAGACGCGATAAAACTTTCTAGTGTAAGACTAACATTTCAGTCTACAAATCCATTCTTAATTTATTCTGATAAAAAATTAAAAGGACAGGATCCCGAGTTTTTTAGAACCGGTGGGGTTGCATACCCTATTGCTAAGCAATATACGCTTTCACTTAATGTAGGATTTTAAAAAATAAGATTATGAATAGTATAAAAAAGAACATACTAAGCTTATTAGTAGTAAGCACCGTGCTATTTTCTTGTGATAGCTTTTTGGATGAAGTCCCAGATGAAAGAACACAAATTGATAATGCAGAAAAAATAGGAGAGCTAATCACAAAAGCTTACCCAGAAGCAGGGTACACTCCGTTTTTAGAACCCAGAACCGATAATGCAGGAGATAAAGGAGCTTCGGCATCAGAGAATAGGTACAATACAGAAATGTTTTTCTGGCGGGATGTAGATGATATCGATGAAGATTTTCCTGTAAATTACTGGAACGAAGCGTATGAAGCCATTGCTCAGGCAAATCACGCATTACAGGCATTAGAAGAGTTAGGCGGGGGTAGTGAGTTTAGTCATTTAAAAGGAGAAGCGCTGTTGGCCAGGGGCTATGCACATTTTATGCTGGTAAATATTTGGGCAAAGACTTATGACCCGGCTACAGCTGGATCTGATTTAGGTATTCCGTATGTAGATGAACCAGAAAATGTAGTGATTAAAGAGTATAAGAGAAATACAGTAAAAGAGGTTTATGACAGGATAGAAGCTGATCTTTTAGAAGGGTTGCCTTTAATAACAAATGAATATGATGTTCCTAAATTTCATTTTAATGTTAAAGCGGCCAATGCATTTGCTTCGAGGTTTTATACCTTTAAAGGTGAGTGGCAAAAAGTAATTGATTATAGTTCTGAAGTATTAGATGCAGATCCTGCTACTTTAATTAGAGATTGGGCAGGACTTTACCGTACCTTAACTTATAGCGAAAATCTAGCCAGGCATACCTCTACAGATGATCCGGCAAATCTTTTGCTAGTATCTGGAAGTTCGTTGTTTGGTAGGTTTTATGGGTCGGCAAGATATCAGTTAACTTCTGATGTAAGAAATGAACTTTTTAATGCAAACTCTCACCCAATTCCAACGCCTCCAAACACTAATGTAAGAAGCTGGGCGTATAGAGTTTTTGGAGTTGATTTGGCTCTTAATCTACCAAAGTATGATGAGTATTTTAGATTTACTAATGCTTCTGCAGGTATTGGAATTCCTTTTATTACCTATGTGTTGTTTTCTACAGACGAGGTGTTATTAAATAGAGCAGAAGCCTATGCGATGCTTAACCAAACTGATAAGGCATTGACAGATATTAATTCTTTTTTATCTGTAAAAACAAATAATTATGATGCGACTACAGATATTCTTGCTTTGGATGCAATCACTTCGTTTTATGCTATAGATTCTGGAATATACACTCCTTTTTATGAGATAAGTGCAAATCAATTACCATTAATACATTGTGTAACAGAATTTAGAAAAAGAGAATTCTATAATGAAGGATTACGTTGGTTTGATATTAGACGATTTAACCTGGAAGTTGAGCATGAAGACTTTGTAGGTAATAAAACGGTATTGGAAAAAGAAGATAACAGGAAGCAACTACAATTGCCACCAGATGCTATTTCTTTTGGATTAGAACCAAATGCCAGATAATACATAATTAAGAGATGTTACAATGAAACGAGATGATACAAGCTTTTTGATGAACTTAAATGTTTGGTTAGCGAGTTGATATAACATCTAAAAACAATAGTATAAACACATGAAAAGAATAATTCATTTAATTACCGTACTTAGCTGTTTTTTGATAGTAGTGCTATCATGTAAAAGCGATGAAGGTGTTGGCCCTAGTCAAATTAATACAGATACTCCTCTGTTATCTGAGTTAGATATTTGGCTAAGAGAGAACTTTATTGAGCCTTATAATATAGAAATACAATATAAATGGAATGAGAACGAAGTTGACCTTAATAGATATTTATACCCTCCTACAGAAGCAAATGTAAAACCTTTGATGGAGGTAGTGCTTGCTGTTTGGGTAGAACCTTATATACAATTAGGAGGTGAAGATTTCATAAAAACAATTGCTCCCAGACAATTTACACTAGTAGGAGGATTCAATTTTAATCCGTCTGGTACCATAACCCTTGGATTAGCAGAGGCAGGGACCAAAATAACGCTTTTTAATGTAGATCAGTTAGATCTGACGGATCTGGCATTAACTAAGCAATATTTTCAAACGATTCAGCATGAATACGGTCATATTTTGAATCAAGCAAAACCTTATGACCCTGCTTATGGTGAAATTAATCCAGAAGATTATACAGCACAATGGTTTAATAGATCTGATGCTACCGCTAGAGAATTAGGATATATCACAGCATATGCCTCTAGTAGCGAATCTGAAGATTTTGTAGAGATGATTGCAACCATGCTAACCAATTCTAAAGCAGAATTTGATGCTATTGTGAATGGGATAACCAGTACTGAAGCTCAGGGTGTTATAAGACAAAAAGAACAAATAGTGGTCAGTTACTTTAGTACCGAATTTGGAATTGATCTATATGAACTTCAGGAAGTAGTAAATCAAAACACATTAAATGTCATTAATTAATAACAAAATATTATGAATACGAATATATTAACAAAAATATCATTTTACTTGTTAATGATACTTATGGTAGTATCATGTACTAATGACGATGATGAAACTATTTTTGATGAAACCCCAAGTAAGAGAATAGACTCAAGAATTTCTGAATTAAGAGAATTGTTATTGGGGTCACCAGAAGGGTTTAAGACGGTATATTTTCCGAACAATACAAAGTACGGTGGTTTTACATTTTTTATGAAGTTTAATGTAGATGGAACTGTAGAAATGAGATCTGATGTTGATGCAGAAACTGGAGTTACAACAGGTTCGTATGAAGTTGATTTAGGGAGTGCCGTAGAGCTTATATTTTCTACACGTAACCAAATTCATAAGCTTTCTGATAGTAATATTCCTGGCCTTATTGGTAGTGGGTATGAAGGAAACTCTAATTTTCAATACATCAGTAATGAAAATGGAAAAATAACCTTCAAGGAACCCAGGCATGATGCCATTTTGGTTTTTGAGCCTGTTGCCAATAATGCTGATTGGATGCAGGTAGATGAATCATTGGCGATGAGAGAAAACCTAGTTCCAACAGCAACAACTTCAGTTTTTCAGCAGTTTATTGTAAAAACTCCTTCTGGACAGCAGAATTATAATCTAAACTATGATGGGCTACGTTATTTTGCAGGGCCAAGAAATCAGGCTCTAAATGGTGTAGTGTCCGAAATTAATTTTGGAATAGCATATACTCCTGAAGGATTAATAGTTAATCCACCGATAGAGCTAGATGGAGTTACCCATGAAACATTTGTATATGATACTACTCAAAATGTTTTTGTATCAACAGTAGGAGACCACGAAGCAAGTATTGGATTTAATGAAGAACCAGCTTTTATTACCGATGATTATTTGGATTTAGGAAATGGTTTTGATGGTTTTGTTTATCGTATTTCAGAAGGAGTAAATGTATTGACCTCTGCTGGATTTGACGCTATAGTAGCAAATGTGGATAATAATCTTTCTGGATTTGGATTGACTGTTCAACTTTTTGCGATCCTTTTAACCCCAGATGACAGTAATCAGATTTCAGTTATTATAGATGTTGCAGATGCTACCGATAGTTTTAGATCTGCATTCACTTTTAAACAGGAAATTAAAGAAGAGAAAATGTTTTTGACGTATTTGGAACCAGGAAATGAAGCTGCTGCTTTTTTCGAAACTCAACTTCAGCCTCTAATTGATTTTTGTAATAGTACAGAAGGGCTTTATTTTGAGACCAAAGGTTCTTTTCAAACTTCAACCACAGCTTTTTCTAATACATCAGGAACTTTTACAAGTGCTCAAACTCCTTCTCAAAGAGTATATGGATGGTTATTCTAGTGAAAAATTGACTGACTTTATGGATAAATACTAAATTTCATTGAACAAAAAGTTTTGAATCCAATGGATATAGAAAATACCCTAAGCATTTTTGTTTAGGGTATTTTCATTTTTAAGGTGTAGGAATTGGATGATATTTATAACTAAAGTTTATGTGTTAAAAGTTAGGTTGTTTGGATAGAATTAATCGATAAATTAATAAAAATAATGAGAAGAATGGATAGAGTAAGAATTGATTGGAGAAGTATTTCCTACATAATAATTTTCGTTTCGAAGGTGATATGATGGCTTTTGTGTGTTAAATTATGTCATTCGTATATTTTTTTTCTAAAATGTACGTTAATACAGTATTTTAGACTGTTTTTTAACTAAAAGCATAACTCAAATCATTAATAATGATGCTACACAAACTCACTGCCATAAAAGGCTCATGGCTTTTTATAGAAAGGTCATGTTATCTATTTATGACCTTATTCCTTTTAGGAATTCAATCCTCTTTCTCAAAAACCAATATTGAAGATGCTTCTGATCCCGGTACTACAACCAATTATGTAAAAATAGAAGAGGATAGTGCCAGATTAAATGTTAACGATTTGATCAATGAAGAAATGTGGAATACCTTATTTCCATATAGATTTGGCGCAAAAGATACTGGCGGGGGCGTATGGGTGTTAGATCCAAAAGATGATTTTTATACGTTTACTTCTTTTGTAGAAGCGATAAATAGAATGAGTACAATAACAGCAACTTTCGAAAGAAGATGTGGTACCAATGCTTATAGAGTTACTCGAACAGACGAAATTACTGGTGTATCTAAAATAATTCGTACCGATGCAGATTTTGATGCGCCAAGAAATACTGATAAAGAAATTGTTTCAGAGGTAGTAGATTATGGTTCTTTTTTAGAAGAAGGCGACCTCGAAACCAGAAAAAGAGAGATTGCTGCATTTTTCGCGAATATTTCGCATGAAACAACAGGAGGGTGGGCAACCGCACCAGGAGGAAGATTTTCTTGGGGATTACATTTCAGAGAAGAACCAACAACATCGCTGTATGCTTCTCCAGATCCAAACTACCCTCCAACACCAGGAAAATCGTATAAAGGAAGAGGTCCTATGCAATTATCGTATAATTATAATTATGGGCCAGCTAGCGAATTTATATTTGGAGATAAAAAAATACTATTAGATAATCCCGAAAAGGTTATAGAAGATGCAGCATTAGCGTTTCAAACCGCTATTTGGTTCTGGATGACACCGCAATATCCTAAGCCTTCTGCACATGATGTTATGGTTCGTAACTGGACTCCAAGAGAACGAGATCTTGCAAAGAATAGATTGCAAGGCCTTGGAATGACGGTAAATATTATTAATGGAGGGGTAGAATGTGGTACAGGAACAGAAAAGCCACAAGTAGTAGATCGAATAGGATATTATGAAAGATTTGCAGGTATTTATGGTATAGGAACCGATATGGATGGAGTTCATGATCTTTCTGATTGTGGATGTAAAGATATGACACCTTATGGGGGAGATGCAACGGATCTTACAGATGAGCCTTGTGCCAATAAACCTAAGGTTACTTTTGCTAGTCCAAGAAATAATCAAATAATAGAACAAACTACGTTTTCTGCCGTACAAGTTAGTTTGTCTGTAGACAAAAAAAATACTGAATTATCAAGCATTACTACAACGATTGAGGGACAAAATTTTATAGGCGAATCGTTTACTTGGAAACCTACCAGATACGGAACGCATGAGTTAACTACCAATGTATCTTTTGTAAATGGGGCTACAGCATCATCTACCATTACAGTATTAATATGGGATGGAGGATTACTTAACTGCGGATTGGTTCAGGAATGGAGTGCTACGGTCATTTATAGAGATAAAGACAGTTATGTAAAATACAATAATAAAGTATATAAAAATAGATGGTATGCAGATAGTAGTAATATTCCTGGAAATGATGAGGTATGGACATTTGTAGCAGATTGTGGTACAGATTCTAATATTGCTCCAACAGTAAGTTGGGAGGCTCCGTCTGCAGGACAAACCATCGAACAGACACGGCTTTCTGCAATAGCACTTCGCGCCAGGGCTACCGATACAGATGGAAACGTTCAATCTTTTGTGTTTAAGCATAATAATGAAAATATTAATGCTGCAGCAAATGGGAGTACGTATACTGCTAATTTCACACCTTCTTCATTTGGAACGTATTCGCTCATTGCCGCAGCAACAGATGATAAAGGAGCTACTACAGAGAGAACAATTACTTTTATTGTTAAAGAGAAAACAGTAGTGATAAATACACCACCATCTATAAGTGATATCGATCCTCAAAATGCAAGTACTATCGAGCAAACAACCCTTACACCTATAACTTTAAAGGCAATTGTTACAGATGATAAAGCGGTAAACTCGGTAACCTTCACGGTGGACAATAGTACAATTTCTACTTCTAAAAATGGAAACCAATATACAGCAAGCTGGATTCCTGTAACATTTGGTTCTGTTGTATTTAAGGTAGTGGCAACCGATAATGAAAATTCTTCTTCAGAAACTTCGATAAATTTTACGATAAAAGAAAAAGTAATAGTAACAAATACACCACCAACCATAAGTGGTATTAATCCACAAAATACAGCTATTATAGAACAAGAAAATTTAACAACTATTGTATTGTCTGCACTAGTAACAGATGATAAAAGTGTGGATAACGTAACTTTTACGGTTAATAACACTACTGTTTCAGCTTCTAAAAACGGAAATCAATATTCGGCTAATTGGACTCCTACAGTATTCGGTGATGTCACTTTTAAAGTAATGGCAACCGATAATGAAAATGCTTCTTCAGAAACTTCTGTAACCTTTACTATAAAAGAAAAAGTAACAGGCGGAAATTGTGATGGTATTAATGGATGGAGTGCAGATCAAATATATACTACCAAAGGAACTAAGGTTAGCTATAACGGAAAAATATATGCAAACGAATGGTGGACACAAGGTGATATTCCAGGTACCAGTTCTGTATGGAAATTTGTATCAAATTGCGATGGAAACGTATCTACAGATTTTTGTGGATTTACTCCTTGGGCTTCGGCAATCGCATATGATGGAGGAGATCAGGTATATTATGAACAAAAAATATACAAAGCCAAGTGGTGGACACAAAATAATACACCAGGGACTTCTAATGTATGGGATTTTGTCTCAGACTGTACTTCAGATCTAAGTAGTAAATCAACAAAAGCTTATACACTATTTCCTACAGTAGCCCGTAATTATGTGAATTTTAAAATTCATAGTAATACAACTTCAGAAATTCAAGTGTTTTTATACAATTTTGCTGGTAAACAGGTGAGCTCTAAATCCTATAAAAGAAATCAAAAAGGGAATTCTTCTTTAAGAAGATACGATATATCCAACCTTAAACAAGGAGTATATATTTTCAAAATTATAGTTGACAGAAAACGATATATCGATAAAATAATAAAACAATAACTCTAAATACTCAATTATCACCTCATCAAAATAGGTGAGATGATAAAAAACTAAAATTAAAACACGTAATATACACAAACCATGAGAAATTTATATGCTTTTTTAGTGATGCTATTCTGTACGTTTATGATGCAGGCTCAGTATACCTTTCCAGATTGTTATGCAGATTGGGATGCCAATACGGCACCTTATGACAAAGGGGATGAGGTATCAGTTAATAGCAAAAACTACCGATGCAAATACAATACAAATAATCCACCACCATCAGATGGATGGGAACAGGTGTCATCGTGCGGTGATGGAGGATTAGGAGGCAACTATACAGGTAACCAGAGAATTATTGGATATTTACCGACTTGGGTAGAAGATTATGATATCAAGAATAATTTTAACCCAGAAATAGTTACGAATTTGAATATCGCATTCTTAACATTTAAGCAAAATAATAACAATTATAACAGCGCTAATTTTGCATCAATAGATTTTGAAGAAAAAACAGAAAGAGACGTAGATTCTGTTTTAGTTGATTTAGGAGTTTTACAAAAGGCAAAAGCCAAAAATGTAAAGGTGTCTATTGCAATTGGGGGTGCAGAAGATTATGCATTTTTATGGCTAATGACGAAGTATCATAATAATGATGCCAAATTGGACGAGATAGCAACATTAATTACAAATTATGTTCAAGCAAATAATTTAGATGGTGTTGATCTGGATATGGAATGTTGGTGGGCAGACCCATCTATAGAAGGAACTACAGAACAAGCAGGTCGTGTTCGTGGTGATAAATGGGGAGGACAAGATGTAGGACCTCATCCGGCAGCTGTAGGCTTAACGCTTTTGAGTAAAAAACTGAAAGAAAAAATGCCTAATAAGTTATTGTCAGGTGCCGTATTCGGGACTTCTTGGTTTGGAAATAATTATGATGATAGAATTGCAGAATATTGGGATTGGATTGGACTTATGTCTTATGATTTTACAGGATCATGGAATCAGTCTCCTACGGGACCACATTCATCTCTTTATAAAACACCTTTAAATACATATCCCGGACAATCTGTAAATACTCCTATTTATTCTGTACAAGATGCTTTAGAGTATTGGATGGGGATCGCTACTCCAGAATGGAATCACGATGGAGGTTTTAACGTTCCTAAATCTAAATTAACCTTTGGTGTACCCGTATATGGTTATAACTTTGCTAAAAGAAAGCCTAATAACGGAAATGGTTTCGAATTTGTACCTTATAGAAAGATTATAGAAGAATACCCAAATGCGGCTACTAGTTATGATCCTCTTGATTCTAGACAATTAAATGGATATATAGGCGAAGACGGAAAAAAATTATATTATGATACTCCTAAACAAGCAGGAGCAAAACTAAATTATTCTAGAGATAATGGACACCAGGGAGTTATTGTTTGGGAGCTTACTCAGGACACCAATTATAACAACCCAGCGAGTATATTAAAAGCTATTAACGAGGCAGCAGGAAATACAACTCCAATTAATACTGCGCCAGTTGTAACATGGACTTCCCCATCAAATAATCAAGTAATAGAGCAAGAAACACTTTCTGCTATCACTCTGCAGGCAACTGCAATAGATGCTGATGGATCTATTCAGTCATTTTCTTTTAAACATAATAATACAACTATTAATGCTACCAATAATGGTAGTACTTATACTGCGAGCTTTACTCCTTCGGCATTTGGAGAATATACCATCGTTGCATCTGCTGCAGATAATAAAGGAGCGACTTCTCAAAAAACAATTAAGTTTACAGTAAGAGAAAAGACAGTTGTGGTAAATACACCACCTGTAATTAGCAGTATAGCCCCTCAGAACGGGAGTACAATAGAACAAACATCGTTGTCTGCTATAGCCCTAAATACTACTGTTACCGATGATAAAGAAGTAAGTACAGTAACTTTTATGGTTAATAATACTGCTGTTACAGCTTCTAAAAATGGAAATCAATATACAGCAAATTGGACACCAACCACTTTTGGGGCTGTTACATTTAAGGTGACAGCAACAGATAATGAAAATGCATCATCAGATAGTTCTGTAACATTTACTGTAAAAGAAAAAGTGGTAGGAGAAAATAGACCACCTGAAATTAGTGGAGTAACGCCACAAAATGGAGCTACAATAGAACAAACATCTTTGTCTGCCATAGCGATAAGTGCAACTGTAACCGATGATAATGCTGTGAGTTCAGTAACTTTTATAGTAAATAATACTACGGTTACTGCATCTCAGAACGGAAACCAATATACAGCAAGTTGGATACCAACTGCTTTTGGATCAGTTACTTTTAAAGTAATGGCGACCGATAATGAAAATGAGTCTTCAGATACTACAGTAACCTTTACAGTAAAAGAAAAAGTAACTGGAGGTGATTGTAATGGAGTAGAAGCATGGGATGCAGGCAAAATATATCCTACTAAAGGAGTTAAGGTAAGTTATAATGGTAAAGTATATATCAATGAATGGTGGACACAAGGAGATAAGCCAGGAACTAGTTCTGTATGGAGATTTGATGCTAACTGTGATGGATCAGGAAATGATTTCTGTGGATTTGCAGAATGGGTAGCTGCAATTGCATATAACGGAGGAGATCAAGTGTACTATAACCAAAAAATTTATAGAGCACAATGGTGGACTCAAAATAATACTCCAGATACTAATAATGTATGGCAAGTTGTTTCTGACTGTGCACAAAAAGGAGGATTATCTTCTAACGGTGTTTCTTTTTCTACGTATGTAGAAAATAGTATTACCTATCAGATTACTTCTGTTAATAATGAACTGGTAAATGTAAAACTATATGATTTATCAGGTAAGTTACTTAGTTCAGAATCTATATTAGATAACAATGGAACTAAGGCATATACTAGAGATTTATCACATTTAAGATCAGGTATTTATATTTATACTATAAGTATAGGTCAGGACAGGTTTAGTCAAAAAATCATTAGAAATTAAAGAATGTTTTTAATCCCTCTATAACTAAATAGTTGTAGAGGGGTTAAATGTTAATGTAAACAGCCAAATTGAGGTTTTTATGTTCATCTGAATATTACCAAAACACACAAACTCAACTTAATTCAGGGATTAATTACCTCTTTTTGGCATATCAAAATAAACTACCCCTTAGGTTTATAATACGTAAATTAAATATTAGAATTTATGTGTCAATAATTTGGTTAGATAAACGTTAGTAAGTGCAACTATGAGTTCTCATACGGAATGTATGAAGAATATACTAAATATGTTTAACACAAAAACCACTATATTATGAAACAAACTTTTAACTTTTTTGGATTTTTTATTTTCTTGTTGTGTATGACTCAACAAGTATTCCCGCATGGGACCGTTATTTACCCCGCAAGTAGGGTTTATAATTGTTACACTAATTCTACTTCTATTTGCAAACCTTGTGGCGAAGCAATTTATAACTGGATGGGGGTCTTACAGCCCGATACTAATTATGGAAACCATCAAACTTTCGTTCCAGATGGTCAAATAGCCAGTGGTGGTAACGGTAGTGCAGTAGATTTTAGCTGCCTTGATGCTTTAACCACCGATTGGCCAACCACAAAGGTAAATCATGGGTATATTGATGTGAAATGGAAAAATACAGCACCTCATACTACAGAATATTATAAAGTATATCTCACTCCATTAAACTGGAATCCGACCAAACCTTTACGATGGAATGAATTGATAGAGATTGGACATAAGGGTAAAGGACCTGCAGAATCAACTACTACCATCAGATCTTTTATTCCAGATTCTTATGCCGGAAAAAGAGCTGCTTTAGTAAGTGTATGGCAAAGAGATTACAGACATAGCCATGAGGCATTTTATTCGGTAAGTGATATAATGGTCGAAGGTAACGGTGGTGGTGACTGTACTACCGGTGACATTGTTGGAGTTACTTTTGCCAATAATACAGATTGTAACTTACGATATTATCAGAATAATGCGTTACAAGGATCTGCTAATTCTGGAGGTACTTATGCCGCAAATACTACGATAGGTAGTCGATGGGAGACTCGAGATGCCTCTGGGAATCCAGTAGGTACTTTTACCATTGCTTGTGATCAAACCGTTTATACCTCTGCGGGTGTATGCAATGGAGGAGGAGATTGTAATGTAGGTGATCGAGTAAGTATTACTTTTACTAATGCTACCGATTGTACCTTGCAATATTATCAGAATAATGCGTTACAAGGATCTGCAAATGCTGGAGGGTTTTATGCTACCAGTACTACAGTAGGAAGTCAATGGTCAGCTCGAGAAGCTTCGGGTGAACAGGTAAGTAGTTTTACGATAGCTTGTGATCAGAATACCTACAACTCTACAGGAAACTGTAATGACAACGGTGGTGGAGGTTGCGATGGCTTAGCAGCTTGGTCTTCTAGTTCAATCTATGTAAATGGTGATAAAATCGAGTATAATGGTGTAAAATATCAAGCCAAATGGTGGACTAGAGGTAATAGCCCCGAAAAACATTCTGGCCCATGGGATATCTGGAAAAATATTGGATCGTGTACATCAAGTAAAGCAGGAGAAGCAGAAAAGTTAAACTTTATTGTTTATCCTAACCCTGCACAAGATATTATTACGTTGGCAATAAACAATCTTCAAACTTCATCTTCTCAGATTAGTATTAAGGATATGAATGGAAGAACTTTGGATACTATGACATTAAGTATTCCTAATGGGATAACTAAAGTTAACCAAACGATAAGATTGAACAATTTATCAACAGGTGTTTATTTTATGCATGTTGCTACAGGCAAAGAAACATTCACTCAAAAGTTTTTTGTACAATAATTAACCGATAGTAAAAAATAGATAAGTTAATGAAATGGCTGTCAAAATCTTGACAGCCATTTTTTACTTTAATTTTGCGAATGTCCAACATGGCAACCGCATCCTGCATGCATAAAGCCTTGGGAAGCTTCATGCCAGGGAAATGCATGATTAGACTTATTATTTTCCCACCAGAATTTGGTTCTTTTTTTAGGATTGTTACCAATTTCGTCCATGGTATCAGTATCATATAATCGGCCATTAACCATTACATATTTTACACTTTCAGTATTTCGAATGTTTTCTAATGGATTTTTGTCCAGAACAATTAAATCTGCCAGTTTTCCTTCTTTTAAAGAACCAATATCATTACCAGCGCCTATATACTTTGCACCATTAATGGTAGCTGCTTGTAATGTCTGTAAGTTGGTCATACCTCCTTGATGAAGCAACCATAACTCCCAATGAGTTCCCAGACCATTTAGTTGACCATGACCACCTAAATTAACTTGTACTCCAGCATTGGCCAATGAAGTTACGGTTTTAGAAACTAGTATATGACCATTTTCATACTCTTCATCGGGTGCCATGGTTCTATGTCTGGAGCGTGCATCCAAAATAGATCTAGGCGTATATTTAAGCAGCTTTTCATTTTCCCAAACATTATCCTTTTGATAGAAATAATATTCTCCTCCTAATCCTCCAAAATTTACAATAAGCGTAGGAGTATAACCGACTTCACTTGTTTTCCAAAGCTCATGAACATCTTTGTAAACAGGAGCAACAGGAATATTGTGTTCTATACCTGTGTGTCCATCCATAATCATTGTCATATTATGATGAAAGGTAGAACCTCCTTCAGGAACCACATTAATTCCTAATTCTCTAGCTGCTTGCATCACTTGCTGTCGTTGATCTCTTCTAGGCTGATTATAGCTTTTGACAGAAGTTGCACCAAAAGCTTTTGTTCTTCGTATTGCTGATCTGGCATCTTCAAGATTGTTAATTACGGCCTTAAAGTCTGAATCTCCGCCATATAATATAAAACCAGTAGAATAAACACGAGGTCCAACCATTTCACCGCTTTTAATCAACTCTGACATAGAGAAGATGGTTTCAGTATTCGCAGAAGGGTCATGAATGGTGGTCACACCAAATGCAAGATTTGCATACAACTGCCAATGTTTTTGGGTAGTTAAATTGTACCCTTGTGCATCAATATGCGCATGTACGTCTACAATACCGGGCATAATAGTTTTCTGACTTGCATCAATCACTTTGGTATTTATAGGTATTTTTATTTCTGAAGATTTACCAATTTTTTCAATGGTGTTTTTATGGATAATAATAGTACCATTTTCAATGACTTCATCTCCTTCCATGGTGATGATTCTGGTGTTGGTAAAAGCAATTCTACCAGAAGGAGTATCTGTAGAAACATCTAAACCAATTTGATTTCCTTTCGTAGTTATTTCAGTAGTATTCTTAGTAGATTCAGGAAGAAATGTGTACTTGTCTTTAATCTTATTAGAGAAATATTCATCTCCCAAAGTCCAAAATATTTCTTTACTGTCTTTTGACCAGTGCAGGTTGATACCAGCATCTTTGGTAATTTGAACTACAGGTACATGTTTAGAATTATTATCAAGATTTATTTCTTTACCACTTAGCTTTAAAGGCGCTATATAACCTTTATGCAAATTAGTAAAGGCAATCCATCTGTTATCTGGACTGGGGACTAAGCGGTTTGCATATTTTGATTTGATATGAGTTTTAACATCATTACCATTAAGATTTACAGATTTTAAGGTTTTGGTTAGGTTACCAAAATAAGTACCTCCTGTTTGGTAGAAAACACGTTTTCCGTCTACGGTAAACATAGGGTATGAGCCTTCTTCAGAAATCAATTTTACATCGGTCCCTGTTTTAGTCATGGTATAGATACCTGCATTTTTACTAAAACTTCTTCCCAAATTACTATTACCTCCCTCCTTTTTATAGGTAATCAAACTATTTGAAGGATTGTAAGAAGGTGTTCTGTATATTCCTTTTTCTGAAGTAAGTTTTACAGGAGTTCCTCCTGTAATTGGTATTTTATAGATAGCACCTAGATTTTCATCATTCCATGTAACATATATAATAGATTTGCCATCAGGAGAAAAACTAGGTTCTGACTCGAAGTTAGAAGATTGTGTTGTGAGTCGTTTAGGTTTTCCATTGGGTAGTTTTTTACTCCATAGATATCCCAAAGCACTAAAAACAAGTGTTTTTTTATCGGTAGAAGTTATCGCATGTCGAATTACTTTGGTGGTAAACTCCTTTGGGGCAACAGGAGTATTAAAATGAACAATTTCGGCAATCTTGATGTTAGCGTCAACAGTAAAAGGAATAGTAACTACTTTTTGATCATAGATATTAATTCTATGAATTTTTCCTGAAGACCAAAACACAATTTCTGAGTGATTAGGCATCCAGCTATAGTTAGGGTAGACTCCAAAAATTGCCCAGGCCTCTTGTTGATCTTTGTTTAGTTGGTCATAAATTGGCCATTCTTCTCCTGTTTCAAGGTCATGAATATATAAAACCGTTTTGGTACGAACTCTTTTTACAAATGCCATTTTTTTACCGTCTCTGGATACTTGCGGTCTTGCAGCACCTCCCGGTCCACCGGTAATTGTGCTAGTTTTACCAGTTTTGAAGTCATATCTTTTGATGACATAGATTTGTTTATTAGGATCTTTATTGTACTTAAAATAACCACCAGGATATACATCTTCACAATAATACAAATATCTTCCATCGGGCGATATCGAAGGCTCATTTACATCCTGTTGATTGTTTTTTCTTTTGGTAAGCTGTAATCCGGATCCACCAGTAATATGATATTGCCACATTTCTCCAGCTCCCAAAGAACGTCTTGAGGTAAAATGCTTTCTGGCAATAAGGTAATCTCCAGCTGGCACCCATATGGCATTATTAAGTAATCTAAATTTTTCTTTAGTGATCTGTTGTGGGTTACTACCATCAGCATTCATGATCCAGATGTTATCACCACCTCCTGCATCACTTGTAAATGATATTTTTGTTCCATCAGGACTAAAACGCGGTTGGATTTCGTAAGGTATTCCAGAGCGAAGTACGTTTGCTTTTCCTCCTTCTATAGGAATACTGTATATATCTCCTAAAAGATCAAAAACAATGGTTTTGCCATCAGGACTTATATCTAGGTTCATCCAAGTACCTTCGTTAGTAGTAAAAGAATGATTTTGATAATTAAATGCTCCCGTAGGATTAGAAACATCCCATTTTTCGTTTTTTTCTTTTTGAGCATAGGTATTAAAAAGAATAAAAAAACCAACAACCAAGGTGGTAAAATTATATGTATGCATAATGAGTAATTTACAAAAAACTCAAAATACTCATTTATTGCATAAACTATCTTAAAGTGATGTTAATGCAGAATAAATGGTTAACATGCCATTAAATAAGGTGTACAATAGATATGTTAAGAAAAATTACACAATTCCTATAGTTGTTATTTAACCAGAGGAATTGTGCAAAACTTATTGATTTTAATCTATGACACCATTTAAAATTTGATGCTTTACTTTTTTAATGTAATTTCTTCCCATTGGAATTAGTTTACCGTTAATTTCTAAGCTGTTTTTATCAATTGCCTTGATTTTGTTTAAAGCAATGGTGTAGGATCGGTGGATTCTTATAAATTGATAATCAGGAAGCAATTTGGTGATTGCCGTTAAATTGTAATGTGTAACATAATCTTTATAAGGTGTTTTGATAATTACATAATCTTTTAAACTCTCTATAAATAGAATGTCATCAAAAGGAATTTTAACCATTTTTTTGTCTACTTTGACAAATATGTGATCGTCAAACTCTAATGAGAGATTACCAGATAATTTACTAGAGAGTTGCAATATCCTGGATACTTTGTTCAAAGTTTTCATTAACCGTTGTAAAGAAACAGGCTTAAGAATGTAATCAACAACATCTAATTCAAATCCTTCTACCGCATAGCTATTATCAGAAGAAATGATTATAATTAAAGGAGGAGTATGTAAACTTTTGATAAAATCAATGCCATTAACCATTGGCATATTAATATCAACAAAAATAAGATCGACTTGATTTTGGTGAACAAATTCAAAAGCATCGACCGCATTATTACAGCTATAAATTATTTCAAAATTATCAAAGTACTCCAAGTTTTTTCTTAACACTTGAACAGATAGAGGATCATCTTCAAGTATTACGCATTTTGTTTTCATTAGCAAAGTTGTGTTTTGAGTTCATGTTTTAATGTTTTTGGAAGTACTATAAGAAACCGGTTTTATTGGCTTTTATTGTTTTTTTAAGTTTTTTATAACACTTAATTCCTTAGACACTTTTTAATGAAAAGGTTAGCAAATACCGGTAATTTTAAAAAAATTAACAATTTTCCTACAAATATGATAGAATAAGTTCATGTCAAGAATTGCATATTATTGCATTTTATACTCCGAAAATCTACATTTTTAAGTCATTCAGCTAATTAGTTTCATAGCACCCCAAGTAATTCATACTTTTCCATTGAAACTATAACGTTTTCGATAAATATTAATACACAAACGCTTTAATTTAGGTAAAGAACTATGAAAAATTTTAACAAAACTATTAAGGCTTGGTGTTTTCGAAAATCATCTTTGAAAACATTCTCGCTTTTAATTTTAATGTGTGTAACCGCTATTGGATATGCACAGGTAAACACAGGTGGAAGTGCGACAACCTCTAACCATCAAAAACAAGTAATTGGTTATATTACCAATTGGGACGCATGGAAAACAACGAGTGCCGGAGTACCTGGCCAAGGAGCATTAACACATCTTAATATTGATTATTCTAAGTATACAATTTTAAACTATTCATTTTTTGGAGTAGCCAAAGACGGTTCATTGCATAGTGGTGATCATAGAAACAAACAAATCTATGCTCAGGGATCTGTACAGGAACCAAATGATATTTTCTTTACAAATATCTACAGTAGTTGGGATATGCATATTCTTTTTGGAGAGATAGATCCTATTCAGTTTGTAAACGAAGATGCCAAAGCCAGGGCAGAGGCTCAGGGGTTTCAGGTAGAATTAAATGGAAATACCTGGACACATCCTACATGGGGATTAAGCGGTCCATTACCTATACCTCTTCATAAAGAAGGAGGAGCTCCTGGATTATTAGAATTAGCACACCAAAAAGGAGTAAAAGTAATGGCATCTCTAGGGGGATGGAGTATGTGTAAGCATTTTCCAGAAATGGCTGCAGATCCTGTGAAAAAAGCAAGATTCTTAGAAGATTGTAAAAAATTAATTGCTGTAGGATTTGATGGTATTGATTTAGATTGGGAATATCCTGGTCCATATGCCGGAATGAACTTCACTGGTTCTAATGCAGATTTTGCAAATTTTGCAACCTTGGTACAAGATATTAGAAATGCAATCGGTCCTGATAAATTAATTACTTCGGCAATGTCTGCAGATCCTAGAAAATTAGAAGGACATGACTGGTCTAGCTTATCTCAAAACATGGATTATTTTAATATGATGACTTATGACTATAATGGTGGATGGTCTAATAAAGCAAGCCATAACGCACCAGTATATCCTTATACAGATGCAGAGGTTTCTTTTTTTAGCTGGCAGTCTACTTTGGATAAGTTAGTAGAACTGAATGTTCCTAAAAATAAAATTTGTTTTGGAGCACCTTTCTATGGTAGAGGTGTTATTACAGATGGTACTGCAGATCTTAATGTAGCCACTGTAAAAAGAGCAGAGAATATCCAACCAGATGGTCCTATTCAAACTGCTGCAGATTATACCAATTGGAAAAAAGGAGTATATGATGGTACACCCAATCATTTCTTTATTAAGCAACAAACAAGTAATGGATGGACAAGAAAATGGGATGATGAAGCAAAAGTTCCTTATCTGGTAAAAGACAACTTTTTCTTGAGTTATGATGATGAGGAGTCTATAGGTATCAAAGCACAGTTTATTAACGATAATCAACTGGCAGGAACTATTATATGGACTGTATTTGGTGACTTAGAATTTGGAGGAACAGTAACTTCTTTTGGAGCAAAACTTAAAAGATGGTCGAATGTAAAATCACCTTTGATTAATAAAATGAATGAAGTTTTTGCTGGCGGAGGAACTGGAGGAAATCTAGCTCCTGTGGTAAGCATTACTTCACCTGCTAATAATTCTACATTTGCACAAGGAGATCCTATTACGATTACTGCAAATGCATCTGATCCTGATGGTTCTGTAACCAAAGTAGAATTTTATGATGGCAATACAAAACTAGGAGAAGATACTACCGCTCCTTACCAATATGTATTTCAAAATGCGGCTACCGGAAGCCATTCTTTTAAGGCAAAAGCAACTGATAATGAAGGGAAATCAGCAACTTCTGTTGCAGTTTCGATTACAGTTGAGGTAGATGATAATAATATTGCTCCAACGGTGAGTATTACTTCACCTGCAAATAATGCTACTTTTGATGAGGGAGCGTCTATTGTTGTAAATGCTAACGCATCTGATAGTGATGGAACAATAGCAAAAGTAGAGTTCTTTAATGGTACTACCAAGTTAGGAGAAGATACGACAAGCCCATATAGTTTTACGATTGCTAATGCAGCTGTAGGAACATATAGTTTAACAGCAACTGCAACCGATGATAAAGGAGCTAATACGGTTTCTTCTGCGGTTTCTGTTACTGTAAATGGTGATACGACTGGAGGTGAATGTGATGGTATTGCTGCATGGTCTGCTTCGACAACTTATTTTGGCGGAGATAATGTACAGTATAGTGGTGTACACTATAGAGCAAAGTGGTGGACACTTAATCAAACGCCTAATACGCATACCGGTGATGGTCAGCCATGGGAAAAAATAGCTGATTGTGGTGGTACCGGAGGTGGTAATACTGCACCAACAGTAAGTATTACATCTCCAAGTAATGGAACATCTGTTAATGAAGGAACTTCAATTGCAATCGCAGCAAGTGCTTCTGATTCAGATGGAACAGTAACCAAAGTAGAGTTTTTTAATGGTTCTACAAAGTTAGGAGAAGACACTACAAGTCCTTATAACTATACAATAGCAAATGCTGCTGCCGGAAGTTATACGCTTACAGCAAAAGCAACCGATGATAAAAATGCAAGTACTACTTCTGCTAGTGTAACGATTACGGTTACAGGTGATACAACCGGTGGTGGTTGTGACGGAATTGTACAGTATGTTGCAGGTACTTCTTATAGTCTAAATCAGGAAGTACAAAATGCAGGAGGAAAATATACTTGTAATATCCCAGGATGGTGTTCTTCTACTGCAGCTTGGGCATATGCGCCTGGTACAGGAGCACATTGGCAAACAGCTTGGTCTAAAACAGGAGATTGTTCAGCAGCTAAGAGCTCATTAACAGATGTAGTAAGAGTATTCCCTAATCCTGCTACCAGTGAGATAAATGTTAGTGTTAATGCAGCTAATACGAATTTTAGACTTCAGGTATATACTATTAGCGGAGCTAAAGTGTTAGATTTTAAAGATAGTCAACTAAATGGAAGTTTTAGAAAAACATTTGATATCAGTAATTTAAAATCAGGCCTTTATATGTATACTGTTTCTTTAGGAAACGAAAACGTACAAGGTAAACTGGTTGTAAATAACTAAATCAACTTATATAACTATAGAAAGAGGTTTCCCTCTTTCTATAGTTATTTTTTTTGTTTACAGCTTATCTGACTGGTCTAGTGTACCATTACTTCTCATATAAAGATAGAATAGCATAGTATTTAAATTGTAAATAGTATGCTGTTATGTGATAGCCCCCACAAGTAATTATTCTATACAGTTTTCCTTTTCTGAAATGTTTAAAATTCAGAAACCTACCTATTAAAGAGCATCTCTGTCATTAAGATATGAGAGGCATTTAATAAGGAATTAAAAAGAGGCTATTTCAGGCTTCTTCTGTAGTATAAATTTCTTAATCATTCATTTTATATTATACATTAAGCAAAGTCTTCATGGCTTTTAGTTACCAATAATTCGTGCTTATGTATATGTAAATGAGCTAAATAAAACGTAAAGATAATTGATATGAAAAAAATAATATTTGTTTTCTTGGTATGTATACTATGTATAAATAATGTATCGGCCTATGAGACAACTGCAACGATACAGGTGGATAACTGTGCAAATTTTTCGACATGGTCGGCTTCTGCTACTTATGTTGCAGGAGATAATGTTAAATATAATAATGTGCACTATCGGGCCAAATGGTGGACACGTAATAATATTCCTGAAAATAATATAGGGGATGGGTTACCTTGGGAAAGAATAGGTCCATGTACTGATACCGGGGGAGGTAACGTTTCACCAACCGTTAGTATTACATCACCAACCAACGGAATTTCTTTTAATGAGGGAACTGCTATTGCAATTGCTGCTAATGCAGCAGATAGTGATGGTACAGTTACCAGAGTAGAGTTTTTTAATGGTTCAACCAAATTAGGAGAAGATACAAGTAGTCCATATAATTATACAATAAGTAATGCTGCGGTAGGAAGTTATACTCTTACAGCTAAGGCAACAGATAATGAAGGTGCAATGACTACTTCTTCTTCTGTTGCAGTGACCGTCGTTGGAGATAATCCAGGAGGTGGTTGCGATGGTATAGTGCAATATGTTGCCGGTACATCATATGCTCAGAACCAAGAAGTGCAGAATGACAATCAAAAATTTAAGTGTAATATTCCAGGATGGTGTTCTTCTAGTGCAGCTTGGGCATACGCACCTGGTACTGGGGCTCACTGGCAAAGTGCATGGACAAAAACTGGAGATTGTAATGGAGACATTGGCACTCCACCAAGTGTAAGTATCACATCACCAGCCAACGGGTCTACGTATACACCGGGTGGTGGTATAACTATTAACGCCACGGCATCAGATGATGGAGCAGTAACTAAGGTTGAGTTTTTTGATGGTACAACCAAATTAGGAGAAGATACTTCTAATCCATATTCTTTTACTATCACCAATGCCAGGTCAGGTAAATATATCTTAACAGCTATAGCCACAGATGATCAAGGCAATTCGACCACTTCTAGTGCAGTTGTAATTACAGATGGAGTTGTAACACCAATTTCTGGAAAAATTCTGGTTGGGTACTGGCATAACTTTGATAATGGATCGACCACTCCCAAATTAAGAGATGTTTCAAGAGATTGGGATGTAATCTGTATAGCATTTGCAGAGCCAAGAGCAGGTAGTGGTTCTGATATGCTGTTTAGCCCATATGGTATATATGGAGGAAATACACAGGAATTTATTGATGACGTAGCTGTATTGCAAAGTAGAGGCCAAAAGGTCTTAATTTCTATTGGAGGAGCAAATGCGAGAGTAGAGTTAACCAATACGACCGAAAGAGATGAATTTATCACTTCTATGACCGATATTATAAATACTTATGGTTTTGATGGCCTAGATATTGACCTTGAAGGAAGTTCGGTTTCATTAAGTAGTGGAGATAACGATTTTAGAAATCCAACAACTCCTAAAATCATAAACTTGATCAATGCAACAAAGACTATTAGAAATAATATTGGACCCAACCGTTTTACATTAAGCATGGCACCAGAGACTGCTTTTGTTCAAGGAGGGTATTCGAATTATACGGGTATTTTTGGAGCATACCTGCCAGTAATACATAACCTAAGAAATGAGATGGATTATATTCATGTACAACATTATAATACAGGGTCAATGTTTGGTAGAGATGGAGTAGTATATCAACCAGCTACTGCAGATTTTCATGTGGCAATGGCAGAAATGTTGATTACAGGCTTTAAAGTTGCTCAAACGGGATTAAATTTCCCAGGTTTAAGAGCCGATCAGGTTGCTATAGGTTTGCCAGCAGAGCAAAGAGCTGCAGGTAGTGGATATACTTCAGAGGCAGTTGTGCAACAAGCATTAGATTATTTGATTAAAGGAATATCGTATCCAGGGAGAAGCTATACAACAGACGCTACTTATCCAAATTTTAGAGGATTAATGACCTGGTCAATCAATTGGGATTTGGCAAACAATTCTCAGTTCTCAAGTAGTCATAGAGCGTATCTGGATGGAATAGCAAGCAAATCTGTTTCGGCCAAAACCATAGGTGACTTTTCGATTTCGCCTAACCCAGCACAAGAAACCATACGTGTACATCTCAATTCGTCTAAACCCAACTTATCCTATCGTATGGAAATTTATAATATGAGCGGTATGAGGGTATTAGATTTCAAAGATAACACAATACGTCAAGGAAATAACAGTAAAGACTTTACTCTTACTAACCTTAGAACCGGTATTTATTTTTATAAAGTGTCAATACCTAATGAAGGAATTACTGCGAAAGGTAAACTCGTTATAGAATAGTTCCTTTAATAGAATGGATTAGTAGAAAAGGGGCATTTTGCCCCTTTTTTTTATCTATAAAACATGACTATTTACTACTTAATTTCGAAAATAATTGGTAGCGAATAGTTTACCGAAACATTAACTCCATCTTGTACTCCAGGTTTCATTTGCGGTAAATTATTGATAACACGAATTGCTTCAGTTTCTAATTCTTTAACTGGTCCTTTTGCATGAATATCAATAATATTTCCAGTTCTATCAATTTTAAATTTCACAAGAATTTTTTGAATACCTGATAGTTTTAGCTCATCGCTAATTTTTGTATTAAATTGTAAAACGACAAATTCTTTGATTTTTGTACTAAAACATTTTTTAGCTTCTTCTTTAGAAAGACCTTCACAACCTGGAAATACAGGTATTTTTTCTATACTACCAAAAGGAATTTCAACATGTTCATGTGCTTCTTTGTGTATAGGGTTCGAAAAATCATCACTAACTAGTGCAGTCAGAACTTTTAATGCTTTTTCTTCTTCCTTACTTACATTACCCTGTACTTCTATTTGATTTTTTACAGCTTCAATTTTTTCTAGTAAGGTACTTTGCGAGTTTGTATCACTTTGTGTAATGGTATCTTGTGTGCATGAAGTATAAATAAGCATACCACACACTACTGGGATTAGTAATAAGTATTTAAGCTGGAAAATTTTCTTTGATTTGGATTTTTGTAACATAACTATTCGATTTTTAATTAATGAATGATTGAAAAATGTATTGATGAATGATATTCTTTCGGTTTGAAAAATCTGAGACAATAGCCCCTGATAATATTCTCTTTTATTGGTTTTTGCTATGGCTTTTGCATCAGCAATATATTCCTGAAGTGTGGCAATTCTGTTTTGATAGATATAGATTAATGGATTGAACCATAGTAGAATTCTTAAGACCTCAAAAAAAATAAGATCCATAGAGTGATATTCCTTAACATGAATTTTTTCATGTAATACGATATTGGCTTTTTTTGATTCTGCAAGTGCAGATCCCAGATAAATTGTATTTAAAAAAGAAAAAGCAATGGTCGTATTGGGTACAGAAATAAGAGTAAAACCATTTACTTTACTTTTAACCCCTCGTTGTCTTATTTTAATGATCTTGTATATTTTGAAAGCTAATAAAAGAGTACTAATCACCATGCCGAAATACCATAGATATCTGAAAATAGAGATTAATAAAAAGTAATTTGTAAAGGTATCAGAACCATGAATAACGACTTCTGGTAAAACAATTTCTTTGGTGGTATTATAGCTTATTAATACATCAGGTAATTGTATAATATATTCTGGTGGGACATTTTGTTTGATTGCATTAATTTTAACCAACGGAAGTATAAAACTTAATAATGGAGTAAGAATAAGGTATACCCTGTTCCAATTAAAAAAGGTTTCTTTTTTAAGGAATAAATCATAAATCGCTAGAAACAGTAGTTGAAAAGCTAGTGTTTGTGTAAGCGTTCGGCAAACCACATCTTGTGTAACTTAAGTTTAGGTTTTAATTTTGTGATATGCAAAAAGAAGAAACAAAGAGAAGGCAGGAGATGTATACTATTCTAAGGAACTGGAAGAAAAGCACATTAAGTTTAAAAGATTATGGTAATAAGCATGGTATCAATTATGGTATAATGAAATACTGGCATAGGAAATTTAGAGTTGAATTTCCTGAGCCCAAGAAAACAGCTCCTAAAAGAGAGCCTTCTTTTATTCCTGTAGAAGTTTCTGCTCCGCTGCAGGTTTCTAAAACAGTACCTATTGAGATCCATTATCCCAACGGAGTATTTTTACAATGCCCTTCTGATCTCTGTAAAAAAGAATTGAAAAACCTAATCACCCTTTTCTAATGTTTGGACTCACTACTATCCACAAGTTTCATTTGTATAGCAAACCAACAGATATGCGAAAAGGCTTTAATGGGCTCTGTGGCCTGATACAAAATGATCTTTCTACATCTGTTACCAATGGTTCAGTATACATCTTTATCAATAAAACCCATGATAAAGTAAAATTATTACATTGGAGCGGCAGTAGTTTCATACTCTACTATAAGCGCTTAGAATCAGGTACTTTTGAGATTCCTTATTATGATCAAGAAGTGGGAAGTATTTCTCTAACCTATTCACAATTGGTATTGCTCATAGATGGTATTTCTATCACCAATATCAGTAGAAGAAAACGGTATAAATCGGAAGTTGAAAAAGCCTAATTCGATTGTATAACAAATGGGTTTTTAGTATCTTTATATTGTGGAAATCATACCTCATATTCCTTTAATAGATCAGCGCTCCCCTCTGCAAGAATCCTATGATATTCTTTTAAAAGAGCATCAAAAACTACAATTTGATTATCAGTACTTACAGCAGCAATTATCGGAACTCAAACGTTTGATTTTTGGTAGTAAAAGTGAGCGTTTCATATCTTTAGATACTGGGCAGTTAGATTTATTTGTAGAGCAGCCAGATGTTTCAGGAATTTCTAATGCTGAACTTGACCTCATTGAAGTTAGTTATAAAAGGAATAAGCAAGTAACAGAGAAACAACAACCGGTTCGTAGTGCACTTCCAGCTCATTTACCACGAATAGAAGAAACCATTGAACCAGATGAAATTATATCAGGAGCAACAAAGATTGGAGAAGAGATCACTGAAATATTAGAATATAATCCCTCCAGTATCTTTGTTAGAAAGATCATACGTCCTAAATATATTCTAGCTGAGCAAGAAAAAATAGTAGTTGCTTCCTTACCATCACTTCCCATTCCTAAAGGAAATGCAGGAGCAGGATTGTTGTCTCATATTATGGTTAGTAAATTTGTACATCACTTACCTTTTTACAGACAGCAACAAATATTTAGAAGTCAAGGTTTGGATATTAGCAAAAGTACGCTTAGTAACTGGTTTAATGCAACCACTACCTTATTAGAGCCCTTATATGCTACTTTACAAAAGGAGCTTTTACAAAGTAACTACCTCCAAATAGATGAGTCACCAATAGGGGTTCAGGATACTGCTAAAAAAGGAAAGCTTCATATGGGATATCATTGGGTACACCATGCTCCAATAGAGGGGTTAGTTTTATTTAGATACGATCCTAGTCGATCAAAAAAGGTTCCTGAAAAACTATTACAAAACTATGGTGGTACCATTCAAACCGATGGATATTCAGGATATCTAAATCTTACTACTAAAAGAGATATTACCTTATTGGCTTGTATGGCGCATGCAAGAAGGTATTTTGAAAAAGCACTGGATAATGATGCCTTCAGAGCTCATTACGTATTGGAGCAAATTCAACGTTTATATTCTATAGAGAGAAAAACCAGAGAACGGAAAAGTTCTTTTGCACTAAGAAAAAGGTATCGTAAGTTGTGTGCAGTTCCTATGCTAGAGGCATTAGGAAACTGGCTTAAAGAACAAGTTCTTCTAGTGCTTCCTAAAAGTGCGATCGGAAAAGCAATTGGAAAAGCAATTGGAAAAGCAATTGGAAAAGCAATTGGAAAAGCAATTGGATATACTCTCAAATTATGGGATAAACTAAAAAGGTATACTACTGATGGTCGCTACGAGATTGATAATAATCTAATAGAAAATACTATTAGACCACTAGCACTTGGAAGAAAAAATTATTTGTTTTCAGGATCTCACAAAGCCGCACAGAGAGCAGCTATTTTATATTCCTTTTTTGCAAGTTGTAAAATCAATAACATCAATCCGTATAGCTGGCTTAAAGATGTACTAGAAAACATACAAGAATGTAAAGCCAACCAATTAAGGACATTATTGCCTAATAATTGGAAGCATCATTATTAAATTTCCTTTCTGTTTATACATTGAAACATCCTTTTTATACGCTGAGAGTTACCGTTAATACAATTACCAAAAAAAGAAATTAATAATTTTTTAGTTTTGGGAAATTTTAAAACCTAAAAATTATGAATATGAAAATTTCCAGTAATTTTAAAAAGTATTTAGTAGTAACAGCACTAGCATTATTTATTGCATCGTGTGAAAAATCCGAATTAAATGAACAAGCTTCTGTTTCTGAAGATAAAACAGAAAAGCTTAATGATGAAAACTCCATAATATTTCATAAGAGTTATAGTGGGGATCTTTCTGAAAAAGAAGCTAATGCTAAATTTGAGGTAGATCTAAAAATCTTTAACGAAAACCGAAAAATAAGCGAAAAAAAATCATTCGTATGGCAATGGTATTCTAAATTATCCGTTAAAACTGGGACCTTATCAAATAGTCAAACTAATGGTACAGTAAAAATGAAAGCTCTTTATAATAGAGGGCCAAATTCAGCTGAGCCGGGTCTTCGAGGTACTCTATTGGTTAATAGAAGAACATTGGACAATCCTGAAAATGGACAATGGGATTTTTACATATTTAGACACATTGAGCATGTTGTAGGGTGGGTAAAAATTGAAAATGTTGAATTTATACTAGACGAAAATAGTAATGATGGATGGTTTTTAGAACGGTTCCAGCTTGAAATTACACCTTCACTTCAACAAAATTCTTCAAGTGGATCTTCTATATTGGTAGATGTTCCAAAAGAATGGTTAGATAATGATGAAGTGGGTTATAAAAATACTTATAAGGTTTCTAATGATAGTGAAGAAATGCTACTTTTTAACTAGAGAAATTTCACTAAACAACATCATAAGACTGTCTGAAAAGGCAGTTTTTTTTACACCTTTTCTTATGACTATCAGATATTTAGTCGTCCCTGAAAAAGCCTTAAATGATTTTATCTATCACGTATTTATTTTGAGGATTGGCATTTAGATTCCTATGGATTATTTTCATTAGTTTATAAATTAAGTGTAAGCGTTCGGTAAACTACATAGAGTGTAATTTACCGAACGCTTACGTATTTGTAATATATAATGAATCATTTTATTCTTCTTCTTTATTAATTTCTTTCATTACCTTTTCCATCTCTTCGATATTGATATCATTTTTCTTTATAAAAAAGGAAACCATACTTTTAAAAGAGCCTTGAAAATAGCCGTCTATTAGTTTTGTAATGCTTTGATTGCTATAATCGTTTTTATGTACAAGAGGAAAATAAATATGTATTCTACCTTCTTTACGATAGTTTACAAAACCTTTATCTTCTAATATTCTTACAATTGTAGAAACGGTGTTGTAAGCAGGTTTTGGTTCCTGAAATTGTTCTAGAATAGATAGCACACTGCCTTCATTCAAATCCCATAGGATTTTCATAATATCTTCTTCTGCCTTGGTAAGTTGTTTCATAAATCATTAATTTTTCAAACTAAATTTTTAGTTTCACGTTGCTAATATAAACTATTTTATTAGTTTGAACTAATATTTTAGTTTGAAAATTTGTAAATAATGTTACCAGTAAAGAAGGGTAGAAGGAGAAGTAGCCTATATTTAAAGGGCTTTTGAAGAAAATAAGGGGTATAAATAACTAAGGTGATTCATTATGAATCACCTTAGAAAATTTGTATTAGAAAAGTGTTTTATTCTTTAGTAGCGTTTTTCATCTGTTCTTTTACCAAACCATAAAACTCATCAAATTTAGGATCAATAATAATTCTGGTACTTGTTTCGATACTATCAGACCCATATTCGCTTTTGGCAAGAACTTCGACTCTTTTTGGGTCTACTTCAAAATCTTTTTGCAATATTCTTACTATAGATGCAGCTTGTTTTGCACTTAAATCCCAATTATCGGCAATGCTCTTGTCTTTAAAATTTAGGGCATTACTATTACCTTCTACCGTAATCTTCAAATTAGGTTTTGCTTTAAGAGCTGTAGCTATTTTTCCTAAAATACCTTTTGCTTTATCTTGCACAGTATAACTTTTATCATTATCACCAAATATGGTAGTATTTGGTAATACTATAAGTACCGCTCCATTCTTAACGCCAATATTCCCTTCACCACCTAACGCATTTTTAAAAACTGTTAAGGTTGCTAATTTTACAGAGTCGTTTTTACTAATAGCATCGTTAATAGTTTTGATCTGTTTATCTTTTTCCTGAAGACTTTTAAGAGAGGTTTCTAAATTTTTGGCCTTTTGGTTTGATAATTCTGTGAAACTGCTCATATTGTTTAAAAGAGACGCATTGGTTTCTTTAAGGTCTTTAACTTGTGCTTCTATTGTTGCAACCTGCGTTTGTGTAGCTTTCTCTTTCTTGCGAGAATCGTTTAATTCTTCCTTTGTTGTTTTTAGCTCTTGTCTTAGTTTATTAACCTCATCGATAAGATCTTTCTTTTTTTGTGCATGTATCGCCCCTATAGACATTAACAGTACACAACTACCTAAAATAAATTTTTTCATTGATTTTTATATGATTTGTTGCATTTGCTAAAATAAAACATTTTTTTATAAACAAAATGATCTTGATTTTTTGAGTAACATCAAAAGATCAAGATCATTTTATATTGAAGTATATAGCAAATACAAGGATTAAGGTTTCTTTAATGCCTCTTTTGCAATTTTTATACTCGAATTAATTTGCTCCTTTAATTGATCTACTTTTACTTTTTCTTCCTTAAGTAATTTCATTTGTATTGCTAACTTTTCGGGATTGATCTTATTGCCTCCTTCTTCATGTGGAAACTTGGTACTAAAATCACTCATCCAGGTCATCATAAAATCATAAGCATCTTTTACTCCTTGTTGCGCTTTTGCATAGGTTTGTCCTTGAGCAGTTGTATCAATTTTAACCTCAAGGTCTTTGATCAAGGTACTCATTTCTCCCATTTTTGGCATCACCTCATCATGGACATCAATTACTTTTTGCATTAATGCATCAAACTCTTGTTCTTCTTTAGATAGTTGATTACAAGAAATTGAAACCAAAAGAATAGTTAGCAGAGGGTATAAAAAAGTTTTTTTCATGTTGTTTTTGTTTAGAATGGTTAGAAAATGAATGAATTAAAGGGGGAAAATCATTTTCAATAAATCATTTCAAATATATTATTTTTTTACGTTTAATTGTGGTTTCGATCTTTTGTATTGAAGACCTACCTTATTCATTTTGTATTGTTGTCTTATGATATAAAAAAAACAAAATGAAATTGCTGCAATTAGAATATAGACGAACATTGTTTTTGTTATTTATGAAGTTTTTGATTTTTTACTTAGTAATTCAAAACCGATGATTATAAGAAGACTTATTCCGAATAAAGGAAATACTAAACCAAGGATTCCTATTAAGGTCATGATACCGTATCCAACTTTAAATTGTAAGGGGACTTTTGGGGTTCCCCAACTTCCTTTTCGTTTTCTTAAGACATACGAAATTAAAGCAGAAAGACTCATCATGGTTAACCCTATTGCAATTATAAGCATGAGCCACCAGTTCCAGAGACCAAATTCTCCTTGATGAAATGCCATTACCCACATTCTAGCTCTCATCAATACCCCGACATCTTTCCAGTCATTCGATAAAATTTCTTTACCCGAATATGCATCGATATGAATCTTTTTTTGAGAACTCAAATCAGAAGGGTTTTGATTAGAAATACTATAGATACCTTTTGGTCCTTTGGGAAAATTAATAGAAACAGTACCCGATAAATTATATGTTTTTGCTTTGGTAACAATTTCATCTAAAGTTAACATTTTACCTTTTGATTCTGATTTAAGATGATGTCCACCCCATGAAGCAGGAAACCCTGTATTGGTTATCGTTTGTAATTGTTTAAAATTTGAACCAAAAACATCGGTCCAGGGCAATCCACCTGCAAGAATAAGTAGGAATAAAGCAGAAAACCAAAACCCACTAATAGTGTGCAAATCTCTATAAAATGTTCTTTTTCCTTCTTTTGTTCTGGGTATAAAATATCCTCTTAGATTCCAACCTTTATTGGGCCACCAAACATAGAGTCCTGTTAGAATTAAAATGATCATCCAACTTGCTATTAGTTCCACGATTTTGGTACCAAATTTACCCAATAGCAATTCACCATGTAATTTACGTACCAAATACATATCTGTATGTTTTGGAATAATTTTTCCTGTAACTGCGCCCGAGTATGGATTAATATAAATACTCTTTTTATGGCTAAAACGACCCGAAGTAAATTCTGTTGCCTGATTAAGAGCATTCGGTATAACCATTGCATTAGGCTTTTTTGTAGCATTAGCGGTAGCAATTTGTCGTTGTGCTTCAAAAGATATTGTATTTTCTTTTATGGCAACTTCTTTAATATGTTTTTGTCTAGGTGCTTCATAATCGGCTTTAAACAAATAGATACCACCTGTTATAGCCAGTATTATTATAAAAGGAAGTGAAATAAGGCCCGCTATAAAATGCCATTTCCATAGCCATTGATTAAGAGATTTATTTTTTTTCATGGTTTAGAATTTTTATACCAGCAAGATTGAGTTCATCTTGCTGGTAATATTCTTTAAAAATTATAACGAATCCCAAGATGAAAAGCTCTGGGGTTACCTATAGTATAACTATTCTCTCCTCTAAATCGGTTAAACGAGGCTCTTGCAGCATACAACTCGTCAAAAATATTAAGAGCATGTCCCCATATCTCAACATTTTTGTAATGTAAAGTTGTTCTAAAATTGAAAACAGAATGTCCGTTATAGGTCTCTGTAGCAGTAGTACCATCTTCATTTTCTACTTGTCCTTCAAAACTGGTATTGTATTTACCTACAAGTTCATGTTCTGCAGTTACGCTAAAACCAAAATTATCGTTGAGATCTTTTCTGTAAGTAATCAAAGATGTTCCTAATAACTTTGGAGCAGTTTCTCTATCTGTATCAGAATAATCTACACCACCGTCAAAAAATTCTATATAACGATGTTTGGCGTAACTTCCGTTATGGGTTATCGATAGTCCTTCTAAAGGAATCCAGCTAATACCGTATTCAAGTCCATAAGATCTGGTAATTCCTGCATTGGTATTAAAGAAATTATCATTTTCGTCTCGTAACGTGATCAACGTATTTTTTCCTTCCAGAAGGTATATCGCAGCATCTAGTTTTAATTTAGAAGGAATGGTGTAATATCCTCCTATTTCATAATTATGATAACGACTGGGTTTAATACCTTTTAATTCATTACGATTACGATATAAAGTAGAAACCTGTGGAGGTGTAAAACCTTGAGAATAATTTGCATATACTCCTTTGGTAGCATCAAAATTATAGTTGATTCCCAATTTTGGAGTTAGGTTATTAAAATTATCGACAGCATCATCTACACCCGTTACTCCGTCTGATAAATTGTCATAATCATATTCAAAACCATCATAACGTATGGCAGCTGTAACTTTTAAAGCTTCTAATGGTGATATTTCATATTGAAGATACCCCGCATAATTAAATATATCAGCTTCATAATTAAGTATGAAATCTCCAGAATTAAGTGTGTAATCGATATTTCTACCGGTTTCTGGATCTACAATAACACTGGTTGTTTCTGCTACATAACGCTGTGGGGAATAATCGGTAGTTACCCCAGCTATTAACGAAGAGTTTGCATAGGCAAAGTTTATTTTATGTTGAATAAGACCAACATAACTTTGAAACTTGTTAGAATTTAATTCTCCAGAACCAAAACCAGTCAATTGTCCTTGATCTCTAAATTGTCTTACTCTGTACGAAGGGTTTTGATCCATTCTATTGTTTCTAACTACAAAGTTAAACGAGGTTTTGTTGTTTGAGTTCCAAGATTTATCAAGGGTAGTTCTAGCTCTAAATGCAATTGCCTTTCTTTCAGTAAAAGTTTGGTCGCTTTCGTAATTACCTTCAGTATAATCACTTTCACTTAAAGAACCACTCATATCCGATCTGTAGTCTACCACGTCTAAAACAGAAATCCATTTGGTAGTATCATTAATGTCATATACTGTTTTAAAAGTAATTGCTGTTTTTTCATAATCACTATGTTCTATAGGGCCATCTTCACGTTTAGCATGTTTACCGGCAATATAGAATCCAAAGTTTTCTGAAGTTTTATCTGATACTTCTGCTTCGTATTGAGTAAGTCCTATATCATTGATCTGAAAACCAAGACTACCACTCAATTTTTCTGATGGGTTTTTGGTAATGAAATTAAAACTACCTCCAATAGCTTCGCTTCCATAAATACTGGATGCAGGCCCTTTTAATACTTCGACACGACCAAAAGCAAGATCGTTCATTTCTAATAATGCATTATGATTAAATACAGAAGTAGGGCGTATCTGTAGTCCGTCTTCTAAGTATAGAAATAATGCCTTTGTAGAAATAGGGGAACGAACTGCCATAAAGTGTTGTTCGTTACTAGCGGCTCTCGAAGTAGACATGTATACTCCTGGTACCTGGTTGACTAATTGATCGATACCAAAAGCTTTAGTTTCTGCAATTGCCTGTGCATTTATAGTAACAATAGAACCTGGTACTTCTGATCTTTTTTGAATTTCTCTACTCGCAGAAGTAACTAAAACCTCTTCTAATAGTTCATTTTCCTGAGCTAATACGATAGTATTAAAACCTTTATTTAGAGTTACTACTTTACTAATAAAACCTAAGAAGCGAATTTCTACTTTATTGGTGTCGGTAAGAGTGATAGAGAATTCTCCATCGGTATTACTTACAGTGCTTGTATTTGTTGCATTAACCTCTATAATAGAAGCTCCTGATAAGGGGGTGTTGTAATTATCGGTTATTTTGCCCTGATAAGATTGTTGCGAATAACTAAATATTCCAAGACATAGGAATATAGTCAATACGAATGTGTTTTTCATTTTGTATATACGTTGAGTTAGTTTGTGTTGATATGGATAACGTCCCATTTGTTAAAAACGTAAGTGGATTAAAAAATAATTTTAAGGATATCACAGTTAAATATTAAAATCATGCACACATATAGATAATAAGTAATGATATGAACATATGTTTTATGAATATATCAAGTACCTCTTTACCTAAATAGGTGAGATTTTTTTAAGCTAGCTTCTTATACATCAACTTCTCGATCCTATTACATAGATAGTAGGATTGTATAAAAATTATAAGCTTTAATTAACGGTAGATTATATAATGTATATAAATGTGTTTACGATAATCTATGCCGTGGAGGTGGGTCAATGTCTAAAAGAA
This sequence comes from Aquimarina discodermiae, assembly GCF_040786235.1. Taxonomy (NCBI): domain Bacteria; kingdom Pseudomonadati; phylum Bacteroidota; class Flavobacteriia; order Flavobacteriales; family Flavobacteriaceae; genus Aquimarina; species Aquimarina discodermiae. The sequence goes on along the minus strand of NZ_JBFMKP010000009.1, from coordinate 111,632 downwards.
TAATTTTAGACTTCAGGTGTTTTAATTTCCAATTTTTGGAAGGTTCTTCTATAATCAAATGATTGCTTTTTATAAGAACCGCAGGATCTTGATAAAAAAGAGGAATAAAAGATTCTGAAATTACAATGTTTTGTTTTTCTTCTGATGAAGACTGCGTTTTGGCCTTCATTTGATTCATTAAATAACATTTACCATTACATTGTAATCTTGGTCTTTCTTTGTTTATACAGTATTTTTTGATAATAGTATCCATATTAAGCTGATAATACAGCACGGTGCTAACCTCTATAGCAGGGCGTATGGCAAAAGAAGCAAATAATAATATCGAGAATACTATTCTCATCGAGGGATATAAAAATTTCGTGCAAAAGTATGAATTTGAAACATTTTTTTATTTATAAAATGAAATTAAAATTTGAATATCCGGAATGTATACTAATTCATTATTGTCAACCTGAACTTGTTTCAGATTCTTGTCATAAAATTAGTACTCATGAGAGGAATAAGATTCTGAAATAAATTCGGAATGACATTAAAATATCATAATCTTTTTGGGCTGTTTGGGTAGGACTCAATGGTCTGTTAGAAACAAAAAATAATTTTAATCCATCTGGAGAAAACATAGCTTCTAAATCTTTAAACTTACCCGAGAAAGGAGCAACTTCTGGAGACGACCATGTATCTTTCTTTTTTGTAATCTTTATAATAGTAGAAAGCTCTCCAGAATACCCTTGGGCTGTAAAGTATATTTCGTTCAAAGTAGGGGATATGGTAAAGTCTCTTACCGTAGGAAATTGGGTAATAATTTCGGATAGTACCGATTGGACTTTTTCTTTTTCCTGACTATTAACAAAACCTAAATTAACAAATAACAATACGCCTATAAGATATATTTTCATGTCCGATTTTTATATGATCAGATTGAAATATAAATATTATCAATAAGACTTACTACTAAGGTTTTTATAAAATATATTACATATACTCTGTTAATCACTTGAGTCGTGATTTTTTATTGTAAAAAGAGGAAGAGAAACCTTGTATTTTACAACCAATAATCTGATAATGATAATAAACAGGGCGGTAGAAATATTGGTAATAGTTTGATCAACCTTAAAAGCATATAATATCATAAAGCAGACTCCGCCAGCAATAGAGATGGTGGCATAGATTTCTTTTCTAAAAAGTACCGGAATTTCATTACAAAGGATATCTCTAATAACACCTCCAAAACATCCGGTGGTAGCTCCCAAGCCAACACATATAATTGGTTCTAATCCAGCATTGATACCTGATTCGACGCCAATAATAGTAAAAACACCTAAACCAATTGTATCGAATAAAAAAAGAGAACCCTTAAGATAATCCAGTTTATTTCTAAAGATAATAGAGAAAACGGTAACTCCACTAATTAAATACATGGTGGTCGTATTTTGCATCCAGGATACCGGTGTATTACCAATCAAAATATCTCGAATAGTTCCTCCTCCTATAGATGTAACAAAGGCAATAATAAAAATACCAAACAGATCTAGTTTTCTGTTCATAGCACTTAATGACCCCGATATTACGAAGGCAACAGTTCCCAGAATATCCAAAGTGGTAAAGACGGTCATGTTACTTTTTTTTGGGTGTAAAAATAAGCTATTATTTTTTCTTTGAAAAGTACTTGACTTTTATGATTAGAGGTAGAAAAGAAGAGAACTCTGTTTCTATTGTAAAATCACCAGTTAAAGCGTTTTTTGAAAAAAAAGTAATTTTCTTGGGTAACCTTTTTTATGTTTTAGACTCGTCTCTGTAAATATGTTTAATTAAAAAATAATACCCCTTTACATGATGAAAAATTATAATTTAAAAATTACCGTATTGTTACTCCTTGTATTTTCTATGTTTTCTTGTAAAAGTGATGATAATGATGTTGTTAATACAGCCCCTCAAATTAGCGCACAGACTTTTAGTGTTTTAGAAGATATAAATGAAGCAGGTAATATAGGAGAAGTTAAGGCCACCGATATCGATGGAGATAAAATAACGTATGCTATACAAACAAATAGTGATGGCTTGTTTGAAATTACAGAGGATGGTAACCTTTATCTCGCAAGTGGAAAAACTCTGGATTTCGAAACAAAAAAATCATATACTATTACAGTCACCGTTACAGATGGAAATCTTAATGCATCTACACAAATTATGATCAACGTGATAGATAAAAATGAAACTCCTTTAATAGATGCACAGACGTTTATAGTTGCAGAGAATATTCAGACTTCAGAAGAAGTAGGTGCCGTTGTAGCTATAGACCCTGATAATGATACTCTTTCTTATTTGATAACAACTACAGTACCAGAGAATACTAATCTTTTTGAAATCTCTAATACGGGAGTAATAAGTTTAAGTACAGGTAGTGTGTTAGATTATGAAACTCAAACAAGTTATACTCTTACTATCGAAGTGTCTGATGAAAATTTAACCTCTACAACCGATATCATTATAGAAGTAACCGATGTAAATGAAGCTCCTGTTTTTGTAGATCAACCAGGATTTAGTGTACGAGAAGATATTGGTGATGAAATTATCATAGGAACAGTAAGAATAAGAGATCAGGAAGAGGATACACCAAGTTTTGGATTATCAACAAACCCCAATGGTCTTTTTGAAATTAGTAATGACGGAAAACTAAGTCTTGCTTCAGGAAAGAATCTAGATTATGAAACAGATACCAGTCATTCTATTGGAGTTAGAGTAACCGATGGAACACATACAGTATTTGATACAGTATATGTAAATGTAATCGATGTAATCGAAATAATTGCAAAATAAATAGAAGAGAAAATAAGTTTTAAGTTAACCTATTCGAAATTGGTTTATCATAGGTAAGGATACGGTAGTGTAAATTTTTAATAATATATTAGAAATAAATGCCTACCGTATCTTTTTAAAAAAACTCATCTTGATTTTTATTTTTTAATCGAATATGAATTAAAATAAATGATATTTCCAGAAACATTGAGTGTGTTCGTTAACACGGTGATGGGTAAGCAGTTTCTCTGTGAGGAAAGAATAGATATACTGTCATCACCTATGATTATCGACTGGCTATTTCCAATTTTTTATTAATAAGATGCTGTTCACTTTTTTTGATAGTAAACTTTAAGGCTTTACGTAAATACTTTATTTCCATTTGATTATTACCGTTGATTTTATGTAATTCTGCCAATAAACAGTAATAATGGTTGTTTCCATCTAACTCTAATTTATTTGCTTCCTTAATAGCTTCATTTACAGAGTTCGTCTTAGATAAAACATAAGTTCTATTTAATGCAACAATTGGCGAATATTCAATAGCTAACAATTTATTGTAAAGTTGAAGAATGTTGTCCCATTTTTTTTGATTATCCGTTGTATGCCAAAACGCTATTGCCGCTTCTAAGTGATATTTGGATATAACTCTTCTACGGGATGCTAAGTTCAAATATTTTTTACCTTTCTCAATTAAAGGTATATTCCATTTAGATCGATCTTGGTCATTGAAAAGCAAATCTTCGTTTGAGTTGCTCATTCTTGCATGAATTCTTGAAGAATGAAAGGATATCAATGCCACTAATGCATAGGCAGCAGTTTGTTGTTCGATTTGTATTTTTGACAAAAGCAAGGCCAACCTTAGTGCTTCCCAACAAATTTCTTCACGCACGTTATGTTCTTTTATACTGCTATAATACCCCTCATTAAACAGAAGATAAATGATTCGTAAAACAGTATCGTATCCTTGATTGTAGTTTTCTAATTTGAGAGTTGTATTTAGAATTCCATCTTCGTTAATTTTCTTTTTTGCTCTATATAGAATCTTATTAATTGCTTCATCATTTGATAAAAGTGCTTTTGCAATTTCATTACTATTAAATCCACATAAGATTCTTAATGCCAAACATATTTTTGCTTTGTCACTTATTCTTAGATTACAAACGACGAAAATCATTTTAAGTTGGCTATCTTCAACTATGTCATCAGAAATTTCTTCAGGCTGGAAAGAACCTGTTTTTGATTCTAAATTGAAGAGGATTTTCTCTCTATAGATTTTATTCCTTTTATAGTAATCTTTTAAGTTATTAACAGCCACTTTTCTTAACCAGGCAGCAGGCTTATCAGGAACTCCTTTATGAGCCCACACTTTCATTGCTTTTAAAAATGTTTCTGATACAATGTCTTCAGCTAATTGCACTTCAGTTACTCCATAATAATGACAAAGTACAGCAATTAGTTTGCTGTACTCTGTCTTAAAAATTTCTACTAGCCGAGTATCGTCTATCATTGAACTGGTTTAAACTTTTATGGTTTAAGCGAAAAATAGTGGTTTTGCATCTAGATAAAGTAATTTTATCGTTGCATAGCAGGGCTAAGGAACTAGAAAATTGCGAAATATGGGTGCAAAAAAACATTTTTATAGCAAATTATAAAATTTTAAACCAGTTCATTATACCCTTTTTATAACATTACATGCCATCAAAATTCATAATATCTCTTACTTCTACCTTTCCACCATTTTCTACGGCAGGACAACCTTCTGCAAGTTTAATTGCATCTTGTATAGTTTCAGAACATACGATAATAAAGCCTCCAACAATTTCTTTAACTTCTGCATAAGGTCCATCTGTGATTGACCCATCAGAGTGCATTATCTTTCCTTCGAAGCCTAATGCTTCTCCAGGATTTTTGAGTTTTCCTTGTGCATCAATGGATTCCATCCAATCTTGCCATGCTTTTACTTCAGCTTGAATTTGTTCTGGAGTTGGGTTAAAATCTGGGTTAGGTTCGCTATGAAATAGCATCATAAAATCTTTCATTTTTGATCTTTTTATTGTTAACATAAAGAATTATTACATACCTGACGATTGAAATCTATTCAATTGGACATTTTTTTTATTTTTTTTTGGCTTGCCGATAACGGTTTGTGTAAAATACGTTTTAACTCATTTTTACACTTTGTTAGCGGTTTTATTTTAAACTTCGGTATTCCAGCTAAAATATATAAATTCTTTTTCTGTTTCTAGTAGGTGTTGCCTACAGTTCCAATCATCAATTATACTTTCTACCTGTAAAATGTTACTTTTTTCAATCAAGTTAAATTCTTTAAGAATAGAGCCATTTTTAGTAATTCGAAAGTTTTCATATTCGGGCATTTTATCTATTATTTCTCTATAACTTTTTAAAAAATCAGGCACTGAAGAAGCTTTACTTTTATAAGAGCATAAATATCCTTCAGAATGAAAGAAAGTGTGAAGTTGTAGCCAATTTAAATCAAATTTAAACCCTCCTTCTATTTCGTCACAAAACCTTTGTAAAATATGTGAAAGTGCTTCTAGACGATTGTTTACAAGATTCTTGTCAATTGTTGTGAAAAAAGCACAACCAAAAAGTTCCGATTTACAACATAAATCATAGAAATTGGTTTGCTTCCATTTTACATTGGTTGAAGGATCGATATCAAGAGATTTGAATGCTTCTAAACTTAAATCCATTTTAATCTTGTTCTATGGGCCATTTTATATTTTCCTCATTCACTTTGTCAAGTAAAATAGATATTGTGTCATTTACTTTATAGATGTAAAAAGCTTTTTCGGGAATTCCAATTTCTTTAATTTTAGATTTATTATTTACATTGTATCTAATAGTAAAATAATAATGATTACTCAATGGTTTTCCTGCCAAAATTTTATCTTTTTTTAAAATAACCCCTTTGATTTCAATTCCACTTTTATCAAGATACTTATTGTTTATAATCGTATAAATTGGAATTCCAATAATCATTATAAGTCCTAAGACTAAAGCAAACAATTTTAAATTATCCTGTTTATCCAATTTTTTTAATATTACCGCTAATATTTAATGTAAAATACGTCTTAATGCATTTTTACATGGTGTTAGCAAATGTTAAATTTCTATATTTACATTAGGAAGTTCTCTTTTGATTTGTTTTTTAACCTGCTCATCAAAATCATTATTTTTTATATTTAAAAACCTAAGATTATTTAGGTCTATCATTCCGTTCGGAATTTCTTTTAGTTTGTTAAAAGATAAATCTAATTCTTTCAGAGAACTTAGCTTTTTTATCTGTTCAGGTAGTTTCTCTATTAGATTATGTGAAATATAAAAGTTACCTAGGTTATTTAGATTTCCTATTGTTTCTGGAATTTTTGAAATTTTATTGTTTTCTAATTTAATAGTGTAAACTTTTGAGACATTACCAATAGATTTAGGTAAATATGAAATTTGATTATCAGTTAACTCTAATAACCTTAATTCCTTTAAATCACCTATTGATTGAGGTATACTTTTTAAGTTGTTTTTTGAGAGATGAAGTCTCAAGAGACTTTTTAATTTCCCAATTGATTCTGGAATTTTAATCAATTTATTTCTATCTAAACTAATAGATTCTATCTTATTCAGGTTACCAATTGATTCAGGTATAAATTCAATTTTATTATTTCTTAGATCTAAATCCTCTATTCCCTTTAAATTTCCTATTTCATTGGGTAACATTGTAATTTGGTTAGATGAGACACTTAGTGATTTTAGGTTATAGAGTGTGCATAAAGATTTTGGGAATTCTATAAATTTATTATCATATAAAGTTAAGACTTCCAAGTTTTTTAGGTTACCAATTGTTTTTGGTAAATCATTTAATGAATTACTTCTAAGGTCTAGTTTTTTTAGATTATATAGACTTCCAATAGACACTGGTAATTCTGTCAATTGATTTGAAAATAGATTGATTTCTACAAGATTTTTGAGTTTGTCAATAAAACTTGGCAATGTTTCCAAATCATTTTGGTATAACTCAATTTTTTCGAGATTTACTAGATTTTGGAATGACTTAGGCAGAGCCTTTATTTTATTATTCCCTAAGTTTATTTTTTTTAGATTTTTGAATAAACCTATCTCTTCTGGTAAAATATCAATATTCTGATTTGAAAGATCAAGTTCATAAATCGCCTCGGGATTTTTTAAAGCTTCTTCAAACTTATTATTAATAGGTCTAAAAGTATTTAGAGCGCTTTCATCTGATTCAGTAGCTTCTATTTGTGAATAACAGCTTAACGTTATAATATTCAATATTATAAATGTTTTAATCAATTTCATATCTTCTTATCTCTAATATTTACTAACGTTTAGTGTAAAATGCGTTTTAATGCATTTTTACACCTTGTTAGCAAATGTTAATATCCAATTGTAATTTCTTTACTTTCTATTTTTAATTTAGTCAATCTATCTTTTAACTTACTCTGGTCAGTCCCGATTTTTTTTATGAGCCATTCAGGGAGTTCTTCACTTCTAGAATCATAAGTTACTTTTACTTTTGTAATTTCTGAGCTGTCACAAATGACATCATATAAATTTCCTTTTAACTCTACTATACTACTTGATTTTGCCTGAATTGTAATTAAATCACTATCGGTCTTTTTTACTACTGGTACAGGGTAATAAACCTCTGTTTCAGACATTAAATTGCAATCATATTTGACATAAAAATAATTCATTTGATCTCCATATTCACTTGAAGGTTTCAATATCGTTATATCTGCACTGGAATTATTTTTAATTTCAACAAATAATTTTACCCATCTACCACTTCTATATTCGATACTGTCAACCTTTAAGTCTATTGTAATATCTTTTGGACTTGTTCTTTTTATGTTTTTCTTAATTGAGCAAGAGGTTACAATAAAAAAGAATAGTAAGAGTTTAATCGATTTCATTTATTTCTAATTTTTGCTAACAAAGTTATATAATTACCATAGTACATATATTCTTTGACTATAAAAAATATAGGTAATGGCTTGTGAACACTAAAATACAATTCTTATACAGAAGTTACACCAGGATGGGTTATCATACTATTAAAAAGGGATATAACACTATATCTCTGATGTAGTTATAGAGGTGATTAAGAGCTTTTGGTTTTAAATGTTGATCTCCCGCGCTTGGCAGGAGCATTATTTTTTTTGATGTTGATCTCCCGCGCTTGGCAGGAGCATTATTTTTTTTGATATTGATCTCCCACGCTTGGCGGGAGCATTATATTTTTTGATATTGATCTCCCGCGCTTGGCAGGAGCATTATATTTTTTGATGTTGATCTCCCACGCTTGGCAGGAGCATTATATTTTTTGATGTTGATCTCCCGCGCTTGACAGGAGCATTATATTTTTTGATATTGATCTCCCACGCTTGGCGGGAGCATTATATTTTTTGATGTTGATCTCCCGCGCTTGACAGGAGCATTATATTTTTTGATATTGATCTCCCACGCTTGGCGGGAGCATTATTTTTTTACTAATACCCCTAATTTTTTATATAAACAGAAAGAATAGAAAAAATATATGACATGGTGGTAACATTTTATGTAGTAGTAACAGATACAGTAAATAATGATAAAATTTAACTATATGTTTACACCAAGAAATCTTATGACACTTCGTAAAGAAGAAATGACAGAATTATTAAGAAATACTGTTGATATATGTTATCAGAATGATGCCGATGCACTTAATATTAATATTCAGGTAGAAGCCCTTAAAACTATTGTAGATCAATTAGATGGTGCACTTTTATATGAAAGAGAAAAAGAGTTTACCAAAGAACTGGAAACACTAGACAGCGACAGGGATGACGCAATTAAAGGGCTACGATATGGTTTTATTATGAATACCTATCACCAACATCCCAAAGTAAAAGAGGCAGCACAAACCCTGTTAGATCGTGTCGATAGTTATGGTAGCAGAATTGCCCGTATGAACTATGAATCAGAGAGTGCCGCAATCATTAATCTGATTAATGATTTCGAGACAGAAGAAAATTTAAAAGCTGCTTTGCAACGCTTAGGATTACAAAACTGGGTTGATCGCCTTAAAATAGCCAATCAAAAATTTAGAACACTATATACCGAAAGGATTACAGAAGAAAGCAAGAAAAATAAAACGTCATTTAGTGCTATACGACCTGAAGCGATGACAGTATATACCAATTTGATCAATAGAATAAATGCCTATGTGGTGTTGGATGAAGAAAAGAAATATGAGTCTATAAACAATGAGCTGATTACATTGACAGATCGATATCATCAAATTATTTCAAACCGAAAAAGAAACAGTTCTGAAGAAACTGATCAGGTAGTGAATTAAATAGTAACCTGAGTTTCGATTAATATCAAGTATTCCATAAAAAGCGTCGATTCGAGTGATTTTTCGTAATAAAATGGAGAAAAACTGTATCGAGAATAGCTTTTTGGTACTGAAATGCTTGTTTTCGATAGTTCTGCTGAGCTGTGTCGAAGTACAAATTCTTAACAGAATTTCACTCAAACTGACGCATTTCAGATTAATCTCGGGTTAGTAAAAAAATATTAATCTTAAAAAAGCGAAACCTGTATAAGTCTCGCTTTTTTGCTCTAATTAATCTAACAACTCAAGATTTACAATGGTCCTGGTTGTTAAAATTTCTTCACTACCATCTTCGTCAATTTCGGTTTCAGTTTTAAGCTCATAAGAGATATTAAATGTTCTTCCTATATATTTTTCGTTAGTGAGGTCAATTCTTTCACGTAATTCACAATGGATTTTGGCAAATGAAATGACATCTTTCTTCATATCATCATTAATGTAATTAAACGTGTAAAATACACCATCATAATCATCAAATGTTCCAGTTATGGCATCTCCTTCTGGTTTGTGAGAATTTTGTGCATGAATAGCACTATTGCATATTAATAACGCAATTATTAAAAAAAATATGTGTTTTATGCTTTTCATTAATAAGTAAGATTTAATTTTTATTTCAAAAATCCAGATGGTTATCACCTCAAGTCTGGTGCTTTTAGTAAAATACCTCTTAGATACTTACAAGTGATCGATAGATTACTTTTTTGGTTTGTGGTTTTTTAATTTGTAAGACCACTTATTGATTATAAGCTTTAAATTTCTTTTATGCCAGCTCTAATTTTTCAATTTTGAAAGAAATAAAATCTTCATCATCATCTTCTACATACTCTGTATATGTAATTTCAAACCGCTTGTTAATATGAATATTTGACCTAAGGTCAAACTCCTGGCTAACTACATGAGATACTTCTTCAAAAATGATGGTTTCTTCGTTATTCATAACAAACTGGTAATACCCATCATAGTACTTCTTAAAAACACCATACTCTACATTTTGGTTAATCATAGTTCCTTTCATAATGGTTATTGTTTTAATAAATTAGTTTACAAGGCTTGAATAAGGATGTTACTACTGCGCTATCAGATTTACTTAAAAACGCTATGGCATCTTTCCAGTTAACCCACTCAATTTTTCTAAATTTATGGGGTTCTGCTATTACATAAGGTTTATTATGTTCATAGCAAGTAAAATAATGCTTAGAGAACTTATGTTTATTCTTTGACCTAATCATAATAGAACATTGATAGTTTAAATCTTTTCTAGAAAGTTCGACCAATGTTTCTTCATAGGTTTCTCTTATAAGGGCAATTTCTGGAGATTCTTTTTCTTTTAAGAATCCTCCTACCAATCCGTACTTAAGTTTGTGGGTGCGTTTTTGTAAAACCATAAGCTCATCTCCCTGATAAACGATTAATCTGGATTTTTCTTTATTCTTGTTGGTTTTCATTAACTCCTAAGTTTTTGAGTTTAGTAACATTTATAATTTTGTTTATCTCAATACCTTAATTATTCTTGGTTTTGTTTAGCTCTAAAGAGGTTAGAAGCACCTATAAATTGTTTTTAAATCAATTATTACGCCCTAATTTTCTTAATTGACCATTAAAAAAGGCACTAGTAATTCATGTTTCATATATTTTCACTACTGTTTTTACCATGAGGTAAATATCTCATCATGATTTTTAAAACTTTTAAATTCTACCATATACCCATTGGGATCTTCTATAAAAAAAGAAAGGTGTTCTCCTGCTTTTTTTTCGAAAAATGTAGCTTGAGTACTTACTGTTTGGTTCATAGTAAATAATTTAGAATATAATTTTCCCCAGGTTTCTACATCTGTAATTACTCCAAAGTGAAAAGACGGTATTATTTGTTCTCCCAAGCGATAATTTTGAAAGTCAAAGTTAAAATCGCCAACTTTGGTAAAAGTGATTTGATTACCATATAAATTGACATCAACCCATTGGTCGGTATACCTTCCTGGTTCTGCACCTATTTCGTGGATATAAAAACTTTTTGTTTTTTCAAGATCCCGACAAGGAAGTGCCAGATGAAATTCAGCTTTTTTCATGATGTGATGTATTTATTCTTCTTCGGTATTAAAATCATCAGAACTACCTGTTCCACTTTTGGTATCTAGAGTATCAGATTCGTCAAAATCTTTCATAGCAGTAACCAACCGTTTGCCCACTTTTACCAAATATAATGTCTCTTCAGTCGCTACTTCTACGCATTCTACAATCTCATTATTAGCGTTTTTGAAAGTGATGATATCTTCGTTGTCATAACCATCAGGGTACTTGTTAACTAGAAGGTCAAGAATGTTATTATTCAATTTTTTATAATCTACAATAACCTTTTTCAAATTTGTATTGGTTCGTTTTTTCATAATTACATGTTTAATACATATCCAAATAATAATGGAGCTACAATGGTAGCATCACTTTCTATAACAAACTTTGGGGTGTCAATATCCAATTTTCCCCAGGTAATTTTTTCATTAGGGACGGCTCCAGAATAAGACCCATAACTGGTTGTAGAATCACTAATCTGGCAGAAATAATTCCAGAAAGGAGTATCGGTTCTCTCTAAATCCTGATAGAGCATAGGCACTACACAAATAGGGAAATCACCGGCAATACCGCCTCCAATTTGAAAGAACCCGATACCGTTCTCAGCATTCTCGGTATACCAGCCTGCCAGGAAAGCCATATATTCGATACCCGACTTCATAGTACTGGCCTTTAGTTCACCTTTCATTACATAACTAGCAAAGATGTTTCCCATCGTACTATCTTCCCAACCGGGTACTACCATTGGCAGATTAGCTTTGGCGGCAGCATACATCCATGAATCTTTAATATCGATTTCATAGTATTGTTCAAGTACCCCAGAGAGTAATAGTTTATACATAAATTCATGAGGAAAATATCGTTCTCCATTAGCTTCGGCATCTTTCCAGATGTTAAAAATATGTTTTTGTAACCTTCTAAAAGCTTCTTCTTCTGGGATACAGGTATCGGTAACACGGTTAAGTCCTTTTTCTAACAGTTCCCATTCTTGCTGTGGTGTTAGATCACGATAGTTAGGGACTCTTTTATAGTGACTGTGAGCCACTAGGTTCATAATATCTTCTTCTAAATTGGCTCCTGTACAAGAAATAATATGCACTTTATCTTGTCGGATCATTTCTGCAAAGATTTTTCCCAGCTCTGCTGTACTCATTGCTCCGGCAAGAGAAACAAGCATCTTTCCTTCGTTAGCCAATTGTAATTGGTACGCTTTTGCTGCATCTACCACTGTGGCTGCATTAAAGTGTAAAAAGTATTTTTCTATAAATTTGGTTACTTCGCCTTTACCTTTCATCGTATTCTTCTTGATTTGATTTGAATTTTTTTAAAGCTTCATTTTCTGAGAAGCCATACTTGTCTTCCAGAATTTCTTTATCACTTTCAAACTTATAGCTTAGCATCTTGTAATATAATTTGGCAGCAAGAAAGTCTGATGATTTATCATTTTCATTGGGACATAATTCTACAATATCAAATCCCACTACATTTTTTTCATTAAACACTAATTTTAGAAAATCTAAAGTTTCGTACCAAAACAAACCTCCTGGCTCTGGTGTTCCTGTACTGGGTAATATCGATGGATCAAAAGCATCCAAATCAAAGGTGATAAATACATTGTCTGTCATTTGTTCTATAACAGAGTCCATCCAGGTATTATCTATTGCCATTTCGTGCGCAAAATAGGTTTTGTCATAATCCATTACAGATTTTTCCTGTACATCCATAGAGCGAATACCTACTTGAATTAGATTGGTATTTTGACTAGCTTCATAAACTGCACAAGCATGATTACAGCTGCTACCTTCATAGGATTTTCTTAAATCGGCATGAGCATCTATATGCAATACGGTAAGATTATCAAAGGCTTCATTAAAAGCTCTAATGGTACCAATAGAAATAGAATGCTCACCTCCTAGAATGGTTACGAACTTTTTCTTTTTTATAAATTTTTTGGTTTCCTGATGCACGGCGTCTACCATTGCTTCTGGAGTTGCATTTACAGAAACGGGGTCTGCAAGATATATCCCATTCTTATATACTTCAGAATCGGTTTCTATATCATACAACTCCATATTCTCTGAAGCATCCAGAAATGCTTCGGGTCCTTTATCAGCACCTTTTTGCCATGTACTGGTTCCATCATAGGGGACGGGTATTAAAACAACCTTAGCGGTTTCCAATTTTGCATATTCTTCGGGTATGCCTGCATAGGTTCTGTTTTTCATTTTGAAAAAATTAAGTTAAGTATGATTTAAAAAATGGTTGTCAATTCCTCTTGATTTTCAGTATAAGATTTAGTGGCTTTCTGATTATTTTTTTGATATCCTAAAATAGATAATAGTTGTTCAGAAGTTTGTTGTTCTGAAAAAATGGAGGTAATCACATTACCTTCTATATCCCGGTCAATAATAATGTGTTTTGGCTGTGGGATCAGGCAATGTTGTAGGCCGCCATAGCCACCAATAGTTTCTTGATAGGCTCCTGTATTAAAAAAACCTATGTATAATGGTTTCTCTTTTTTATACTTGGGTAAATAAATAGCATTCATATGTTGCTCAGAATTGTAATAATCATCACTATCACAAGTTAAGCCACCAAGCAAGACCCGTTCATATTCGTCATCCCATCTATTCACCGCTAGCATAACAAACCGTTTGTTAATGGCCCAAGTATCGGGTAGGGTAGTGATGAATGAAGAATTGATCATATTCCATTTTTCACGGTCATTTTGTTGTTTCTGATACAATACTTCATAAATGGCTCCGCCACTTTCTCCTACAGTAAAACTTCCAAATTCTGTAAATATATTAGGAACATCGACCCGGGCTTCTTCACAAGCAATTTGAATCTGATTTACAATCTCATTAACCATATATTGATAGTCATAATTAAATGCCAATGAACTTTTGATAGGGAAACCTCCTCCAATATTTAAGCTATCGAGGGTAGGGCATATTTTCTTAAGACTTATATATACCTTTAAACATTTTAAGAGTTCATTCCAGTAATAAGCGGTATCACGAATTCCTGTATTAATAAAGAAATGTAACATCTTTAGTTCGACCTTAGGGTTTCCTTTAATCTGATCTTTATAGAACGGTACAATATTTCGGTATCCTATCCCCAGACGTGAAGTATAAAACTCGAACTTTGGTTCTTCTTCAGAAGCGATACGGATTCCTACCTGAAATTTACCTTCGATTCCATTACTTAATAAAGATAACTCTTCATAATTATCAATAATCGGGATACAATTTTGATGCCCTCTATTAATTAACCTGATAATGTTTTTGATATATTGATCTCTTTTAAAACCATTGCAAATGACATAGGTACTATCATTGATTTTGCCTTGAGATTTTAGGTTTTCGACAATATCAATATCAAAAGCCGAAGAGGTTTCTATATGAATATCATTTTTTAAAGCTTCATTTAATACATGCTGAAAATGAGAGCTTTTGGTGCAATAACAATAGTGATAATTACCTGCATAATTACTGATTTCTATTGCATTGTTAAACCAACCTTTGGCTCTGTTAATATTTTCTGATATTTTGGGCAGATAGGTAAATTTTAAAGGTGCTCCGTATTGGGCAATCAATGCCATGAGGTTGATACCATGAAATTGCAACTGGTTATTTTCCAGATTAAATTCTTCTTGTGGAAAATAAAAAGTCTGATCGATAAGATCTATATATTTAGTTTTCATCTATTCGGGGTTTGTTTTGTAGATGAAATTCACCACCAGAAATAAAGGCCTATAGAGCCTGAACATCCTATGGATCATTCCATAACGCGAGATTTGAAAAATTATAATTTAGAATGAGAAATGGTCAAGCCATGTACATCAATCTATTCTCATATCCGAATGATAGAAATAGTATAGGGAACGAATTTTACCCGTTCTAAAAACTGAAGTGCAATAGTATATTTTTTAGAAGTCAGCCTGAGAATTCGGTTCCTTATCCCTAAGGCAGCTTTTGGAGTAGACTTCTTTATCCTCCTAAGCCCGAATCTGAAAAAAGATTCCATTTTGTATAGGCAATGCGTCTATCTAGTTAAACGCATTAGTATTGCTCCAAATTTAATAAAAAAATAATATCATATGTTTTTTTGTAATAAATATTTTTGAGTTTTTAATTCTGTATTTAGAATTTTCTGATGGTTAGGTAATTAGATTTTGTTGTTTCTTCCCTTTTTTTTAAAATATTCCTTCGTGAATTTTGAATGTTTAGGATCAGGTAGATATAATATTTCTATAAGTATATAACAATTCTTAATAACTTTACTGTAAGGTTTATATCCAAATTGCTACTTTTACAGCATATAAAAAGTAGCAAATATGTCTGAAAAAATAGAAAGAATAAAATGCCTTATTATAGGTTCGGGGCCAGCGGGATATACTGCAGCAATTTATGCATCAAGAGCAGATTTAAAACCTGTGATGTATACAGGTATGGAGCCTGGAGGACAATTAACAACTACGACAGAAGTAGATAATTTTCCTGGGTATCCAGAAGGAATTGACGGACCTACCATGATGGTGCAATTGCAACAACAAGCAGAACGTTTTGGTACAGAGGTACGTATCGGGATGGTTACTGCGGTTAATTTTAGTAAAGAAGTAGGAGGAATACATAAGGTAACTGTAGATAATACAACAGAAATTGAAGCAGAGACCGTTATTATTTCTACTGGTGCTACTGCAAAATACTTGGGACTACCTAGTGAGCAACGACTACGAGGAGGAGGAGTTTCTGCTTGTGCCGTTTGTGATGGGTTCTTTTACAAAGGGCAGGATGTAGCGATTGTTGGAGCAGGAGATACTGCTGCAGAAGAAGCTACCTATTTGGCTAATATATGTTCTAATGTTACCATGTTAGTTCGTAAAGATTATATGAGAGCTTCTAAAGCAATGCAACATCGTGTAAATAGTACATCAAACCTTAAAGTATTGTATAATACTGAAGTTGATGAGGTATTAGGAGAGCAAGTTGTAGAAGGATTGCGAATGGTTAATAATCAAACTAAAGAAAAGACCGAAATAGAAATTACCGGACTATTTATAGCAATTGGTCATAAACCAAACACAGATATCTTTAAAGGGCAGATTGATATGGATGATACGGGATATTTGATTACAGAAGGAAAGTCTACTAAAACTAATATTCCAGGAGTATTTGCCTCTGGAGATGTGCAAGATAAAGAATATAGACAAGCAGTTACAGCTGCAGGAACAGGATGTATGGCTGCGTTAGATGCAGAAAGATACTTAGCAACTGTAGAATCTGGAGAAGAAGTTTCTGCCTAATTTACAGATATGATAGTGATAAAAAGGCTTCTGAGAACGCAGAAGCCTTTTTTGTTATAGCTTAAACTTATTAGGTGTATAATCGATATTCTTTTTGTATAAAATGACTTCGTTGGTAAAAGTATTGATAGATATCTTAGATTCTCCCAATAGAAAAATCTCAGCTTTATCACGAGCTTCAATAGTCGTTGCTTGATTAGATAAAATATAGCTATCACTAGTGCCTTCAGCAGATATCGATACCATGTCACATTTCAACTTTTCGCCATAAAAATTGGTATTGTTATCTACTCTCACCAATAACATCTTTAGTTCACCCTCTAATGTAACGTTTCCTTTCTGATAGGCATCTACCTTTAGCGTATCTGCGGTAATAATTCCTTCTAATTTAGAATTTTCATTTATTTGATACGATGCTTCCTGTCCTGTAACATGTAAAACTACATTAGATTTATCATTAGTTATACATTCTATCTGACCCACATCTGCCGTTATAAAAGCTTCTGTATTACCATGGGTCTCGATAGTAAGCTTAGGAGTTTCAATAGGTGAAAGCGATTTTATAGTTACTTTGTCATGTAATATGATTTTTTGTACATCAGAAGTATAAAAAATATCTAGATGTAATGCCTTGGTGCGTCTTAAGTCCTTTTCTGATGATATGGTAAGTACGCTATCTACTACTTCTACTTTGATGTATTCATGTACATTACTATCAGTTTCAATTTTGACATAAGGATCATTGCTCTCATCTAGTGTAACCTCAAAATTCTCATAGATCTCTATGGTATGAAATGCTTCAAGCTCTTGGGTTTCTGTGCTTAAAATCTTATTTCCTTTAATTCTTTCTTTTTGCCCAAATACGTTTCCAAGAGTAAAAACCGTAATTAATAATAGAAATGTTCTCATAATCGCATAAAATTTATAAGATTATAAACAGTTTTTTTTGTTTTTAAGTATTTATAAAGTGTAAAAATTAGTTACTCTAGTTTAAAGACAGATATTAGTTGATAAGAGTTGCAGCATATATTACAAAAGGAAATCTATGCAATACTAAAGAGTATGATTGAATGCTTTTTTTTACAATTATTAAATTCAAGAGTGTATATTTATTTTTAAAACTTAAAACCAGACAAATATTTTGAAACCAATACATACCATTGATGATGTTATACAAGTTTTAGATACGATTATAGCACAATCAAAAACTGATAATAGCCCTTTAGGGTATTTTGCAACTTTATATAGAAAGGTAACAGTCAAGGTCAAAGAAGGTATCGAACAGGGCTTTTTTGATGATGGACCTAGAATGGAAAAGTTGGACGTTATTTTTGCAACCAGATATCTCGATGCTTACTACGGGTATAAAGAGAATAAAGTAATAAGTACTTGTTGGGAAAAAGCATTTTTACTATCAAAATCGTATTGGCCTATAGTATTGCAACATCTTCTGATAGGTATTAATGCACATATTAATTTGGATTTGGGTATTGCAGCAGCACAGGTTTCAAAAGGAAAGGACATAGAAGATCTTAAAGGAGATTTTGATAAGATTAATGAAATTTTATCATCTCTGGTGACAGATGTTGAAAACGATTTGGCAGAAATATGGCCTACCCTAAAGAAAATTCTAAAGTTTACTCGAAAAGTAGATAATTTTTTGATAGACTTTAGCATGGAGCTGGCAAGAGATGGGGCCTGGAGATTTGCTCAAAAAGTTGCTATGACTCCAGAGGATAAAATGGAAAATTTAATTAAGGAAAGAGATGGTAAGGTTACAGAAAATGCCAAGATTATAACAAATCCGGGATTAATAGCCAATATAGTGCTGATGATTATTAGATTAGGAGAACGAGGTACCGTTAGTGACAAAATCGAAGACTTAACTAATTAGTGTCTGGTAGGAAATACAGCAATATTGTATTTGTTTCTTTTTGCGTAATTTTTATTTGTTTTTTATAATTTGATGCTAAGTCATCTATTTCAAAAAAGAAAATCAAAATTCCATCAAAAATAATTCAAATCATAAAAATCGTCTATTTCCGGCCAGACACTAATAAAAAAACACTGTCTTATGATAGAAAATGATTAGACAGTGTTTTTTTTGGTATTTGATATATAGGTACTAGTGTCTTCTTACATCACCCCCAGAATTATCGATTTCAGAAACTTTTTTAGGGTTACCAAAGTAAACGATATCGCCTCCACTGGTTGCTTTTCTTTAAGGGAATAAAACTTATTACTTAAAATGTTTTAACTTAGAAAAGTGTCATTATAAACTTAAGATGGTACTAAATTTTTTAGAAAGTTATTTTGATTCCCTTTTCGTAAATATTGAAGGAGAGATACTTAAGTCTAAATGTTTTGAAATTTATAAATGTAATTTTTATGGCCTTAAAAATCATACTATTCATTAGGTAAATAATTTTGCTAAAATTACTTTTTACAATACATTTGGGGAAATATAAAAGCAAATCATAATGAAAAAAATTGAAGAACTTTTTAACGAAGCAAAATTGTTTAAAATAAGAAGAATGTCTGAAATCAATGGAGGTTCTATTCGTAATGATGAAGGTGAATCAGTATCTAATGATTCAGGACCTTCACATGCTTACGATCAGGGAGCATCACAAGTTTATGATGAGGGACCATCGCATCATTATGATGAGGGGACATCAATTACTAACGATGAAGGTGATCGAGGGGTACCAGGAGCTAATTGATCACGAAGCATAATTGAATATACATTTAATTGTATTTATGGAGCTTTAGTGTAATGCCAAAGCTCTTTTTATTTAATTGTTTTATAAGTTTATAAAGAAAATTGAAAGTTCTTATTTTAACATCAGATGATACTTGTGTGTTTACGAATAATATGCAGGCTTATCTAGAAAAAAAAAAACATGAAACCACGAGGTTGAATATTTCAAATTTAGTTGATATTTCTAATTATTTTTTTAGCAAATTTGAAATAACTTCACAGGAGTTTTGCTTTTATTACAGAGGAGAAAAAAGAAAGCTTTCTGAATATGATTTAGTTTGGAAGCGAAGATTTGAAGGTAATTTTTTGAATAATGCATTGAATTTAAGAATTTATAATAAATACCCTCCTTCTATTAAAGTGTATTTGCAAAGAGAGGTTAATCATTTAGCGGAAACTATATTAAATTATATTGAAATATTAGGAATACCAATGATTAATAATTTTTCAGAAAAAATTCATAATAAAATTAATCAATTACATAGAGCAGATTTTTTTGGATTAAAAGTTCCTGATTTCACATTTACAAATGATAAATATTTTGCAAATGAATTTATTAATAAAAACAACCAAACTATTACAAAACCTTTGTCAAATTTTGGGTATATAAATGATGATAAATCTATTTATAGTCATAGGACTAGCTTGTTGAGAAAAAATGAAGCATTGAATATGTCTCAAATATTTTTTCCTTCTTATTTTCAAGAGTCTATAAAAAGTGATTACGAATTAAAATGTATTTATATAGGAGGGGAATTACTAGCTGTAAAGCAAAAAAAGAAGGCAAAAGGTGACCCTGGTATTTTGGATATTAAAATGGAATATATGTTAAATAATGTTGTTTTGGAAAATTATGATGTAAAGTTTAATATAAAAGAAAAAACAAAAAAAATGTGTGAAAGCTATAATATTGATTTTTGTACAATGGATTTTTTAGTTGATAAAGATAATAATTATACATTTTTAGAAATTAATACTGATGGTATAGTATCTTTTTATTCGAATTATATAAAAGAAAATACTTATAAGGTGTTTTATAAAAAATTAGTTAATGGAAAAATTCGTTGAAGGTTCGAAAAATGGTGAGTTACCTGTGATTTTTTTATATACCATGTTAGAAAATCAGGAAAATAATCATGAACTTAAGAAAAGAGATTTTTTTGTGTCTGAAAAATTATGTAGCTCTGGTTTAGTACCAAATTTGGAAGATAGATATGATATAATATAATTTTTTGTAGGGCTACAAGCCATCTATTGTAATTCCTTTTAGATATTTTGATCTTGGTTAATTTTACTAATTAGTTGATATAGGATAAGTTCCAATTTTTTTGATGGTGAGAATTTAAAACATAAGATTGATTCAACACAAAGTAAAGGCTCTGAAAAGAATTTAATAGAGATATTTGATAGATTAATTATTGTTGTTTATGATTTATACAGTATTTGGACCAGTTAATTCAACATTGTTGAATACCAAAACCGGTGAATTGAAGTTAATGAAGACTTCAGATTTAAAACGAAATGGTATAGTTCCTTCTGAATTATACGTTCCAAATTTTTATTCCCACTTTTTTGATTGTTATGAATTTAGAAGTTTGGATGTGATAATTGATAGTGATAAAATAGACATAGAAAACTTTAAACGTTGTGATTTAGGTGCTAATATTGTATATAATTTAAGATTTATTATTACTGTTTCGAATTGCTCATTAAAATTTATCGAAAAAATTAAATGTGTTATTAAACACTATTTTAATACTGTTATTTTTGCTGGGTGTGTAGTAATGTATAATAATGATAATATAATTTCTGAATTACTTAAAAATTTTAATTGGATTTGTTTTTCCAAAATAGGAGAAGATAATACATCAAATGAATTTTATAGCCCTCAATTTATATCTGCACCATCACTCATTTCAATAGCGAAAAACAATAATATTTATTACTATTCAAGATTAATTTATAAAATTAACCAAAATGGGTTGACTCAAATTCCAATTAGAAATATACCTAAGTCTAAAATAAAAACTTGTTCCGTTTGTGAATTTCGTGAGGTTTGTGTTGATAAAAGAGATGTTCAATTTGATGGAAAACAATACTATTACAATAAAGAGTGTGCTTATAATCCATATCTCGGAACTTGGATGGGGTTAGATAATAATAACTCAACCCAAGTGTAATATTTAATACTTAATCTAACAATTTCATAAATTAGTTTAATCAAGTTGAATTTTGATTGATATTTATAGTTGGTTAGATTTGTTAATTTTTACTTACACTTCCTCCATAGTTATCATTTTCGGAAACCTTTTCCGGATTACCATAGTAAATAATACTGGCGCCACTGGTTGCTTTTCCTTTGAATTCATTTTTAGCATAAATTCTAATATTAGCTCCGCTAGTTGCTTTTGCCTCCGAAAGTATACTTAATAGATTATCAGCTCTTATATTTGCCCCATGAATAGCTTTAGCTTTATGGTTGGTTACTTTTCCTTCCAGATTGATCATTGCTCCACTGGTCGCAGAAGAGTTTACAGTTTCTGCTTTGATTTTTAGATCCAAATCAGCACCGCTGGTTGCGGTAATGTCAAGATCTTGTTGTATGATCGCTTCATTAGAGGATATACTGGCACCACTATTTACATGCACTTTTTGTAATTTGTCATAGGATACAATTACATTCTTTTTGTCTGCAAAGTAAATATTCTCGTCTGCAGTGATATATAAAGTATTGTCTTCTACATATACTTTAATATGCTCATGTAAATTTTGATTAGCCTCAATAATAACCTTTTTGTCAGAGTTATTGGTCAGGATCACGTCCAAACCTCTACTTGCTTTTACGGCATTAAAATTCTGATGAATTGTTTTTTCCTTTTTCAAGACTTCTCCCTGGCCTTTTATACCATTAAAAGCCACGTTACAAGAGCAACAAAAAATTGATAAAAGTATACTTACTAAAATTTTAACTAGTGTTGTCATGATTGATTGTTTTATGTGTTTAACTGTTTACTTCGATCTCCTCTCTACTAGTATTGGGTAGAGAGGAGTGAAGCCGCTTTTTGATTGATTAATTAATTCTCGGTTTTAATTTCTATTCCGTTTTCGTCTATTTTTACTTTTACAGGTTCATTGTTTAGTTCGACACCTTCTTCGTCTATTTTTAAATTAAACTCCTTTTTGATCTGAATGTCGTGATCATCTTCATTCTCTTCGTTAGTGTCCCAATCGTCCTCATTGTCCTTACATTCGTCACATTTTAATTCTCCGTTGATTAATGTAACATATTTCTCTTCCATACCTTCAATTGTAATATAATCATCGTATTTCCATGAGTTATTGAAATTGGCTGTATTATCATCTGCAAAAACAGTTATTCCTTCTGGAAGCGTAAGTATAACTCTTACTTCTTGATCCCTATACTTGCTTGCATAATCTGCAATGGCATATCCATCTAGAATAACCGATTTATCTTCAACGGTATATGCATATTTAAGGTTTTCAGCTCTTTTTTCTGCTTCGTCATAAGATCTTCCTTCTGCTTTCTTTTCGATGGTAATTGCTACCGTACTATCTTTTTCTGAAGCTTTTAGATAAACTTCGATATCCTGAATTACAATAACACGGCCTCCATTAGGGGCTCTTTTAATGTTGTAATCATTATGATGGCGAAGACTTTTTGCATACCTGGAATCTCCTTTCATTTTAATCTTTAAAGTATCATTTTGAGTGATAGGAAGCACTGTGTTTTGCTCACTTATAACTTCTGCATCATAGGCTTCTAGAGTAGCTTGTCTTATTCCTAATATGGTGATTCCTATTAATGATAATATCCAAACTCCTAATAATCCAAACTTAGCAACAGAGCCAATTGATTTTAAGTTTTTTATAAGAATTTTTAGCCCAACAATAAATAGAAAAAAGAAAGGAATACCTACTGCAAAGAATACTAAAATAGAGATTAACCACATAGGAACATCAGGATGGCTACCTACTTCCATATATTCTACCCAGGGTGTATCCATAAAACCAAAGGTTCCTATGGTAAACAATCCAACAAACAGACCAATTAGAGTAGCTCCTGCGATGATGATGAAAAGTACTCCTACAAGTTTTACAAAAAACTTTAGAAGGAAAAGTAACACATCGCCTAGTGCGTCAAAAAAAGTGGCAGAACTACTTTTTACTTTACTTCCGTATTTTTGATAATCAACGTTTTTTACAGAACTGGCTACACCGTCAAATCCTTCTTTAATTTTTTTTTCAATATTACTAATATTCACAGCCTCTCCTTTCATGGCCAAAAAATCTGCTGTGGTTTTGGCTTCTTCAACAAAAATCCAAAAGGCGATATAGATTAAGATAAATGCACCACTAGAAAAAATAGTAAACAAGATCCATGCTAATCTAACCCAGATAGATTCTATCCCAAGATAATGTCCTAAACCAGAACTAACACCTCCTACATAAGAGTTGGTTGGATCTCTAAACAATTGTTTTGATGTTTTAGATCGTTGGTGATCCGCTTGTGGTTCATCTTCAAAGATTTCTTCATCTATTCTATAATCTTCGGGTTGCCCCATTACAGTAATTACTTCTTCTACTTCGTTGATACCAATTACCTGTCGTTCATCTTTGATTTTTTCACTAAACAATTCTGCGATACGCGCTTCTATGTCGGCAATGATTTCGTCTCTACCTTGCGAGTCGGTAAATGAACGTTTTATAGCATCAAGATATCGCTGTAATTTCAGATAAGCGTCTTCGTCTATATGAAAAAATATGCCTGCTAAATTTATATTAACTGTCTTGTTCATTTTACTTCTTTTTTTGTTTAGTCACCAGGTTTACGGCATTTTGTAATTCGTTCCAGGTTGTATTTAATTCGTTTAGGAATAACTTTCCTGTTTCAGTAAGTCCATAATATTTGCGTGGTGGTCCCGATGTAGACTCTTCCCAGCGATAACTTAATAATCCGGCGTTTTTAAGTCTGGTCAGCAATGGATATATTGTACCTTCTACTACCAGCATCTTTGCATCTTTTAGAGTTTCTAAAATTTCTGCAACATAAGCGTCATCATCTTTAAGGATAGAAAGTATGCAATATTCCAGAACACCTTTGCGCATTTGCGCTTTTGTGTTTTCGATCTTCATAAAACTAATTTTTAATTATTAAACTGTTCATTTTTTGATTGATTTTGATGGTTATTTTAAAAATTTATGAAAGTTGATCTTTCGAAAAAACTAAGACTAAAAATAGTAATTGATGAGGTTAAATTTTTAATCATAACATATAGTTTTTTAAATTTTTAATGATATAGTTATTTTATAAATCTTATTGATAAAGGGTATTTATATGTTTCCCCATTATTAGATTTTAATGCGGCTGTAATTACAAAAATGATTTCTAAAAAAAAGCCAATTAAAGCGATAACTCCTACAAATGAAGCTCCTATAAGAGTTCTAAAACCAGAGGCTTGAGAAAAATTAAAAGAGAAGTCGTCAAAATGAAGCAAATCAAAAATAGATGCATCTCCAAATATGTTGAAAATAAAAAACGGAAAAGAAAACATAGCTAATATTACGGTGTATAATAGAATGCTTAATTGAAAATTGATAGCTTCTTTCCCATGATTATCTATAAAATCTGACTTGTCCTTATTGGTCGACCATAATAGAATAGGAATAATGTAATTCCCGAAGGGGATAAAGTACTTAGAAAATGCACCTAAGTGCATAAACATTGCGATATTTTTGTGATTTTTGATTGACATTGATGAATGATATAATAGTTTCTTATGCAAATATATGGTTAAAAAAAGGTATTATGCAAAACATAGTACCTTTTTTTAACATATTTTTAGGATTTCACATCATTTTATTACAATATTCTTTTACCTATATTGTGATAATTAAAAAAATGGCTTATGAAATTGACTACAAGAAAGCTTAACACATTTACATTATTTAAATTACCTTCTGCATGGTTTTGTGGAGTAAGAGTAAAAACAATTAATGATAGTGTTTGTAGCGTGAGTGTAAAACATCGTTGGATCAATCAGAACCCTTTTAAGTCCATGTTTTGGGCAGTACAGGGTATGGCTGCAGAATTAGCCACTGGAGCCTTGGTTATTGGGCACATACAAGATAGTGGAAAAAAGATTTCTATGTTGGTCGCTAATAATAATGCGACTTTTACCAAGAAGGCTACTGGTAGAATTACTTTTGTATGCAATGATGGAGCATTGGTCAAAGAAGCTATTAATAAAGCAATAGAAACAAAAGAAGGACAAACAGTATGGATGAAATCTATAGGAACCAATGCAGAAGGAATCGAAGTATCTACTTTTAATTTTGAATGGACTATAAAAGTGAAATCTTAATATAGAGTTGTTTAGAAAAACTGTAACACTTTATGGTATTATTCTACTTATAGAACGAGTTATTCATTAGTCAAAACGTATTAAAATTAAATTATGACAGCACACGAAATAGATTATGAGATTGTAGGAGAAGAAATGCAATATGTAGAAATAGAATTAGATCCCCAGGAGGGAGTAATTGCTGAAGCAGGTAGTTTTATGATGATGGATGATGGTATTAAAATGGATACCATTTTTGGGGACGGTTCGGGAAAAGACAGTGGGGTATTAGGAAAGATATTTGGAGCTGGTAAGCGATTATTAACAGGAGAAAGCCTATTTATGACGGCTTTTTACAATCAGGTAGGAGGTAAAAAAAGAGTAAGTTTTGCTTCTCCCTACCCAGGAAAAATTATTCCAATTGATTTAAATAAGTATGGCGGAAAGTTTATTTGTCAAAAAGATGCTTTTTTATGTGCAGCAAAAGGCGTTTCTGTTGGAATAGAATTTTCAAGAAAATTAGGTAGAGGATTGTTTGGAGGCGAAGGTTTTATTATGCAAAAGCTAGAAGGTGATGGTATGGCATTTGTACATGCAGGAGGAACTACTAGTAGAAAAGAATTACAAGCAGGTGAGAAGCTAAAGGTAGATACTGGATGTATCATTGGATTTTCTAAGAATATTAACTACGATATAGAGTTTGTTGGAGGTATTAAAAATACCATTTTTGGAGGCGAAGGATTGTTTTTTGCGACATTAACTGGACCCGGAGTAGTTTATATACAATCGCTACCATTTAGTAGATTAGCGAATAGGGTATTAGCATTGGCTCCAAGAGGAGGCGGTAAAAGTAAAGGAGAGGGGAGTATTTTAGGAGGTTTAGGAGATCTTCTAGATGGCGATAATAATTTTTAACAATGTTAAATAAACGTTATAGAGCTATTTTTTTATTTAATTTACATATATTAGCTATAGTAACATATTAAATCATAAGATTTTTCCTACAACTATTTGTTTTAAACCTAACATTTTAACCCCCTATTAATTTATGGCTAGAGCAATGTTTGATTACACTAAAACTGTTTTAAAAAAAGTAAGTTTTGATGTTAATCTTTTTACAAAGGAAGTCCTAAAAGCACTAAACAGGTTACTTCCGCATGAGATCGAAGAATTAAAAATTTGGATTCAATCGTTGACCGTGAAACAACCAGAATTAGAATCTTGTCTAATCTATTTAAAAACATAATAAAAAGAGCGACTTTTAGTCGCTCTTTATTTTTGCTAACGGGCTAATGATTTCTACATTTTGAAAGGTAATAGCACCTCTCACAACTCCTGCAATTGTTTCATGTAAAGCTTCTATTATTTGCATTTTTAACTCACTTTTATTGTAAATTAAACTGACTTCTCTGGCAGGAGATGGTTCATTAAAATAATGTAGGTTAACCTTTTCACTTTCTTTAATATCTAAAGTATGTAAATAGGGGAGCAGTGTCATGCCCAAGCCCTCATTAGCTAATTTTATAAGTGTTTCGAAACTACCACTTGCCAATTGAAAATGATCTTCATCATAGCTTTTTGTAGTTTTACAAAGATTGATAACTCCATCTCTAAAACAATGACCATCCTCTAATAAAAGCATATCATCTATATCTAGATCTGTAGTTTCTATGTTTTTCTTTTGGTTTAATCGATGTGAAGAAGGTATATAACCTACAAATGGTTCATAATATAAAACACGTTCTTTTATATTTTCATTTTGTAAAGGAGTAGCAGCAATAGCTGCATCCAAATGTCCATCTTGTAGACGTTCTATAATGGCTTCTGTATGTAATTCTTCTATTTTAAGTTTAACTTTAGGGCATTTCTTAATAAAATTATTTAGAAACATGGGGAGTAAAGTTGGCATTACCGTAGGAATAACTCCCAATTTAAATTCACCTCCAATATATCCTTTTTGCTGATCTACAATATCTTGTATACGCTCACTTTCATTTACTATATTTTTAGCTTGTTGTACCAATTTAGTTCCAACCTCGGTCAACTCAATAGGCTTTTTGCTACGATCAAAAATTAAAATATCCAATTCCTCTTCAAGCTTTTGAATTTGCATACTTAAAGTCGGTTGAGTAACAAAAGTTTTCTCTGCTGCTTTTGTGAAATTTTTATGCTCAGCTACGGCTAAAACATATTTTAATTGTGTTATAGTCATCGTTCGTGGTTTGAGCAACAAAAATAGGAAAGGTATTGGTAATATTTATTAATTAATGCTAAAAAATTTGTTTTATCTATTGTTGTCAAAGTAAAAAGGTGATACTTCCCCTTTTTGTAAGTTCTATAAATGCATTTTATGTAGTGAAATAGTTAGTTTATACATTCATATCTACCATTTATACATTTATGTAAAGTTCCTGATTTTTACAGTAGTATATTTATAGTAGGCTTAACTTTTGATTGTTTTACTTAATAATTTCTTTGATTTTGAAGAACTTATGAGGTAAGAAATGTACACCTATATTTACCTCTATTCTGGTAGATCACGAAATTATTTTGATAGTAAAATAGTACTTCTTATAGAGAATACAGTATCACCAACATTCTGTATGTAAGAAATATTTTTTAAGAATCTAAATCAGATTTTTTGCCTTAATAGCATGTTTCAAAAGAGTAGCGTCAGTCAAATTTAATTGCTATAAAATTTAATTCAATTGTTTAACTCTTAAAACCCATTACTTAATTATGTCTACTAATTTCGTTGAAAAGATTAGTTCAAATAAATTTATTGAATATATAATTTTAGGAGCGGGTCCCGCTGGTTTGCAAATGGGACATCACCTAGAGCAATCTAAGAGAGATTATCTTATTCTTGAATCTGGTGAACACGCGGGGACATTTTTTAAAAGCTTCCCCCGTCACAGGCAATTAATATCTATTAATAAATATAACACAGGAAGTGAAGATCCAGAGTTTAATATGCGATTTGATTGGAACTCATTGCTTTCTGATAATGAAGATTTGTTACTTAAGAATTATAGTAAGCGTTTTTTTCCTGATGCCGATGATTTTGTTACGTATTTAAAAGATTATGCAGAACACCTTAAACTCAAAATAACCTATAATACCACCATAATAAAAGTTAAAAAGGATAATGGTTTTACACTTACTAGTGATAAAGGAGAGACATATTCGTGTAAGTACCTTATTATAGCAACGGGAGTATCTAAACCTTATTTACCCAAAATTGAGGGGATAGAGCTTACCGAAAATTACGCTAACGTCTCTGTAGATCCCAATGATTTTTTTAATCAAAAAGTGTTGATTATTGGTAAAGGTAACTCTGGATTCGAAGTTGCAGATGGCCTTATGGATACTACTTCTATAATTCATGTTGCAGGGCCAAAATCTATAAAAATGGCCTGGAAAACACATTATGTGGGGCACTTACGAGCGGTGAACAACAATTTATTGGATACCTACCAGCTTAAATCATTAAATGCGGTATTAGATGTACATATAGATAAGATCGAAAAGAAGGATGATAAGTTTCATGTATCCTATCGATTTGTTAGAGCAGATGAAGCCAAAAAAGATGTAATGTATGATAGGGTGATTACTTGTACGGGTTTTAGGTTTGAAGACCAAATGTTTGACGAAACGTGTAAACCTGTGCTAACCATTAATAATAGATTTCCAGAGCAAAGTAATGAATGGGAATCTACAAATATAAGTAACATGTATTTTGCTGGTGTTTTGATGCATATGCGAGATTTTAAGAAATCTACAAGTGGTTTTATACATGGATTTAGATACAATGTCAAAGCACTGCATCGCATTTTAGAGTTTAAAAACCATCAGACACCTTGGCCTTGTGATGTTTTAAAAATGGTACCAGAACATTTAATGCAGATGGTTATTCAGAGGGTCAATATTACATCGGCGTTATGGCAGCAGTTTGGTTTTTTGGCAGATCTAATAACCATTTGCGATGAAGATCAGGAGGCTAGATATTATAAAGAGGTCCCCGTTGATTATATATCATCAAGTGATCTTGTAAAAAAATGTGATAGCTTTTTTGTACTTACCCTAGAGTATGGACCTAATCATGATCAAATGGATCCTTTTGATGTTGATGTGGTACGAATAAAACAATCTGCTACAAAAAACACAAATGATAGTCATTATTTGCATCCTGTTGTACGTTATTATAAAAATAAAGAGTTTGTAAAAGAACATCATATAGTAGAAAATCTGGAAAATGAATGGTTTCACAAAGTTCATAAGGAACCTTTAAAAGAATTTTTTAGCGAAATGATCGGGGTAGAGCAGGTAACGCAAATTAACTCTATGATTAATGGATGAGCCTTCCAAAAAAAAACTGGTAAACCTTAAGGAGTTTGAAAATATAGCAAGAAGAGAGTTACCCAAAGATATCTATGATTATTTATCTGGTGGTGCAAATGATGAAATTACGGTACATGAAAATCATGAAGCTTACAGTAAAATAAAATTATACCCTAGAGTTCTTAAGAGTGTAGAAAAAAGAGATGTTTCTATTCAAATGATGGGTAAAAAAATAGCAATGCCTATATTCATTGCTCCAACAGCTTTTCATTGTTTAGCGAATGAAGAAGGAGAATTAGCCACCGTCAAAGCCGCGGCAATGGCAAATACTATTATGATCGTTAGTATGGCATCAACTGTTTCTTTAGAAAGAATAGCAAATGCAGCGAAAAACCCTAAGATCAATAAGGCACCAGAACTTTGGTTTCAACTTTATATACAGCCAGATATAGAAATCACGAAATTGTTTGTGAAAAGAGCAGAAGATGCCGGGTATAGTGCCTTGGTCGTGACGGTAGATTCGCCAGTATTCGGAAAAAGAGAACGAGACATTAGAAATGGGTTTCATATGTTGCCAGAAGGACTTTCTTTAAAAAACTTTGACGACCCTAAGCTCCTCAAATTTGCTAAGGATAAACCAACACTAATACTGAATGCGGCACTTACATGGAGTGATATAGACAAACTAAAGGAAATAACAACATTACCCGTATTTATAAAAGGAGTTGTACGTCCAGAAGATGCCGAACTTGCTATTCAACATGGTGTTGATGGAATTATAGTATCTAATCACGGAGGAAGGCAATTGGATACCATTCCGGCAACAATAGAGTTGTTACCAGATATAGTGGCCATGGTAAAAGGAAGAATTCCGGTTATTATTGATGGAGGAATTCGAAGAGGAACCGATGTTCTTAAAGCATTGGCATTAGGAGCAAATGCCGTTGCAATAGGTAGGCCTATTTTATGGGGACTTGCCTATGACGGAGAATCGGGAGTATTACAGGTGTTACATAATCTAAAAGATGAATTAGACCTATCTATGGCACTATGTGGATGCTCATCGATAAAAGAGATTAATAAAAGTTTGATATATACTAAAACCACTTTTTGATAATCAAGTTCAGACTTTTTAGATCCTTGTCAAGAATTTAAAATAATCAATCATTAATCAAATTACTTAAGAAATGACAACAATAACTGTATTATTTGTGGTAACTACGCTGTTGTTTTTAGCAAGCTTACCATACTGGTTACCCATACTGGTAATTAGGTTACGTACATTTATTTTTACCAAAATGAATGGAGATGAAGGAATTCAGATTCCTGGAAAACATATCAAAGCCTCAGAGTTCAAAAAAATATATGCTAACAAATCTGTAGACGGAAGAAGTAAAGGCGCTAATTTGTCTAATTTGTTTTGGTACTGGCTTGCACCAGGGCCAGAAATGCATCAGGAACATATCGAAAATTGGGATCATTATAAAGAAGTAGCCGCTGT
The DNA here is from genome assembly GCF_040786235.1 of Aquimarina discodermiae. Lineage (NCBI taxonomy): Bacteria > Pseudomonadati > Bacteroidota > Flavobacteriia > Flavobacteriales > Flavobacteriaceae > Aquimarina > Aquimarina discodermiae. Next base: position 80,072 of record NZ_JBFMKP010000009.1, on the reverse strand, counting down.
AACCAAAAACATACTTTCTGTCTCTAATCAAGAGGTAGCATCATTGTTATATAAGTATGCTGGCAAAGCGTTCTCTACTGATATAATTTCTTCATGGAAAATAGTAAGGCTTAGAGATTTTGTTATGCCAATATGTATTGGTTTTTTTTATGAACTGGTTTTTGAAGAAACTTGTTCTAATCATGATAAAAAAACGATTTTAAAACATTCGAATAATGTCGTAAGCGCTTTAAAATGCTGTGCACTTAGAAATATGCCTAAAAGAAACCAGGTAACAGAATTATTAATCGAAAAACTGAAAGCAGGAACTTTTAAGCATTATTTCCCAGAGGGATATTCTATAGAAGATAAAGCACTATACCTACAAGGCGTGTTTTTTACCACTGCAGTTGTACAAATGTCTGATGCATTGACACATTGTTTTCTTACAGTAGCTCGGCATAATGAGGTTCAAAAAAAGTTATACAACAATAAAAATGATAAGCATTATTATGATCACGTAATTTCAGAAACACTAAGACTGTACCCATTATTTGGAATTGCTCACCGAATAACCACAGATACTATACAAACGGAAGCTAACAAAACGATACCAAAAGGAACAGTATTATGTTTTAATTATCCCGAATATCACAAAACGGGATATGATAAACCTACTATGTTTATTCCAGAAAGATGGGAAACCATATCCAAGGGAACCTCAAATTATGTGCCTTTTGGAGTTGGCGCTAACAGACCTTGTCCGGCTAGTCATATGTCTGTAATAATGATGAAAAAAATGTTGCGTTTTGGAATCGATAAATTCGAATTTTTCTCTTCTGTAGAGCATACAAGGTCACTTCCTAATCGAGGTGCATGCATTATAACATCTAGAGATTATAAATTATCAAAAACGAAGAAAACAATTCTTATGACCTTTTTAAAGGTACGAGATCAATGGGAAAAGATATATACAAGTATAATACAATTGCTATATGGATATATTATGATTATGCATGCCAAGGAGTTAAAATTAACAACACGGTATTATAAAAACCCAAGAAGCAGTAAAAATACTCAAAAAACAATGGTAACTAACGAATTATAAAAACAGAAACAAGATCTTTCTTTGTATATAGCTATGAATACTAATGTAATAGAATGGAGTAAAACCTATTTTGAAGGTAACCTATCAGAAAAAGTAGTAGAACATTTAAAAGAACTGGATTTGGATAAAATAGACAAAAAGGCTCATTTTTTTCTAGAGAGAATGTTCAGGTATATGAAAAAAGCCGGTATAAAAGCAACTGATTTTACAGATGAGCAAGCCCAGCAGATAAAACTAATCACAAAATTGGTAGAAGATGTTTGGGAAGGAGTTATTTTACCATTTACATTAGAAGGTCGTCATAAAAAAATTGACGAGTATATTTTAAAAGTACCGTATTTTAAGGTAGGAAACGAAGAGAAATTTTTGGACATAGGTTGTGGTTTTCCACCGCATACGACCGTAGAAACAGCTTCATTTTTAAACTGGAAGGTGATAGGGATAGACCCTAGTTTACCAATGTATCTGGTTAGAGATAGCGTAGGGAACTATGCTACTTTCGATGAACAGAAGAAGATACAATATTTTCAGGGTGCTCCGGGGAAATCGTTGGATGTTTGGAGTACACCAAAAGAAACCAAACTATATTTTAGGCAATTATTTGACACATTAGTTCAAATGATTGAGCCGTCTCATACAGGGTGCGTCATTGTAAAAAAAGAAGAAGGTACTTTGATTAAAAACCCAATTCTTCAATACGAAAACACGAATCTTTCTTTTTTCAAAAGTAGTATAGGTAATTTTGAAATAGAACAAGTAAGTGTAGCACGTTGTTTTAATGTATTGTTTTATTTTGATAATGAGTTTAGAAAAAAAACATTGCATTGGATGTCAAGGATTTTAAAAGAAAAAGGACTTTTTATTTGTGGTATAAATGGAGATCATACGACACGTTGTAGATATACGATATATCAAAAAGAAAATGAAAAGATCAAACCCAAAGAGTTTGCGTTTAGTGTTGATAATATAAGACCACTAGGTAGTGTTGCATGGGCTGCATTCTATGATGACGATTTTGAAACCAATACCCTTGTAGATTTAATAAGTATTTTACGATCTAACAAAAAATTTATTAAAAAATATGATGATAGATTGGATCAATTATTAAAAGAAAAAGAGTTGTTTATTAGAGATAACGAAGAATATCTGGTAAGTAAAGATACGGTGCTTACGCCTCAGGAAAAAGAAAAAAGAAAAGTGACAATATATACTCAGTTAGATCAAGAAGGATATACTCAAGCAGCAGCAAATGTGCTTATAAAATCAGGTTATAAAGCATATCGTAACGAAATAGGTTTTGTGGCAATCTCATTGGATTAAAACAGTAATAGTTTTAGTTTTTATAGTAAACCTCTTGCCTTTATCTCAAGGTATTTGTTAATGGTATTTACCGTTAAACTTTCTGGAGGAGTTAGCACCGTCTGAATTCCATGTTTTTGTAACTCTTTAACCATTACTTTTTTGTCATAAATAAATTGCTGTGCAATCGTTTGATCATATACAGTTTGTAGGTTTTCGGCTGTTTTTTTTACTAGTGAGGTAAGTTCTGTGTTTTCAAAAAAGATGACTACCAATAAATGTTTTTTTGCCAATGCTTGTAAATAGGGTAGTTGTCGTTTTAAAGATGAAATGTGCTCAAAATTTGTATAAAGTAATAATAAGCTTCTATGGTTTATTTGTCGTTTGATATGGGTGTAAAGCATTCCGAAATCTGCATCCAAAAATTGAGTCTTACTATTGTACAATGTTTCAGAAATAGTATTAAGGTAGGTTTTCTTTCCGCTTGCCGGTAAAAAATCGCTAATCCCATTAGAAAAACTTAACATACCTACTTTGTCATGTTTTTTTAAAGCAATATTAGAAAAAGCGAGGGTACTATTTATAGCGTAATCCAGCAAGCTTAGTTCTTTAAAAGGCATTTTCATGACTCTGCTAGCATCAATAATAGAATAAATAGGTTGGGATTTCTCATCCTGAAACTGATTAATCATCAGGTTACCATGTTTTGCTGTGGCTTTCCAGTTAATAGTGCGAACATCATCACCTGCAACATACTCTTTTATTTGTTCAAACTCCATAGTATGTCCTATACGACGTATTTTTTTGAGCCCTATTTGGGTTAATTTGTTATCGATTGCTAAGAAATCATATTTTTTCATTTGTATAAACGAAGGATACACTTTGACCATAGCCGATGCATCAAAACTATAACGCCTTTTTACCAGTCCTATCCTTGTCATTGTATAGATAAGTAATCTACCAAAAACATATTCACCTCTTTTTACAGGTCGCAACGAATATTCAAAATCATGATATGACTTTGATGATATATGTATAGATTTAATAAAATCACGTTTTTGAAACTGTACAGGTATTTCATCAATAACCTCTATATAAGTAGTGAACCTATATTTGTTTTGAATTCGAATGGGTACTGCGTTAACATCACTATTAGAAAATTTTTCTGGTAAAATTCTGTTGGCTTCAATTCCGTTTTTTGTATTGTATAATGTTACAATATCAAATAGAAAAGTAATAAGTACTCCCCATACTAGTATCCACGTTATAGGGTACAAAGCATGAAACCAATAGGATATTAGAAAAAATACCGATAGTAGTGAAAGGATATAGAATACCCTTGAGTTAATATAGAGAGATTTTATAAATTGGATCAAAACTAACGAGGTATTTCTACAGATTGTAGGATTATTTCTATTACGTTTTCTGTTGTCATACCTTCCATTTCACGTTCTGGGGATAAAATAATACGATGTCTTAAAACGGGAAACAAAGATTTTTTAATATCCTCTGGAGTTACAAAATCTCTACCACTAATTGCTGCAAAAGCTTTAGAAGCATTCATAATTGCAAGAGATGCTCTTGGTGATCCTCCTAAATATAAATGAGGGTGTGTTCTGGTTTTGGTAACTATTTCTGCAATATAACTCAAAATCTTATCTTCTATAATAACCTCTTGTGTTTTTGATTTAAAATCTAACAGTTGCTCTGGAGTTAATACCGGAGTTACCACTTCCATTGGTTTTGCCATTTTGCGGTCGTGGTGAGTCTTAAGAATTGTAACCTCTTCTTCGAATGTAGGGTAATCAACTTTAATTTTAAATAAAAAACGGTCTAATTGTGCTTCAGGTAAGGCGTAGGTTCCTTCTTGTTCAACCGGATTTTGGGTTGCCAGTACCATAAAGGGAGGTGCCATGGGGTACATAATTCCATCGATTGTAACCTGTTTTTCTTCCATAACTTCGAACAATGCGGCTTGTGTTTTTGCCGGAGCTCGGTTAATCTCATCGATAAGAACCATGTTTGAAAAAATGGGCCCTTTTTTAAATTCGAATTCGCTGGTTTTCATATTTAGAACAGAGGTGCCTAAAACATCACTTGGCATTAAATCTGGAGTGAATTGGATTCTGCTAAAATCGGTTTTAAATGCTTTTGCAAATAGTTTTGCAGTAATTGTCTTAGCAATTCCGGGTACTCCTTCTATGAGTACATGGCCATTGGATAAAAGAGAAACAATGAGTAACTCTATAAAATCATGTTGCCCAATAATTACTTTTGCTAACTCTTGTTTTAACTTTTCGACAGCTTGTTGCAACTCGGCAAGATTGATTCTATCCTGAAATCCTAAACTAGATGCTGATGCTTCTTGTTGTATCTCTTGTTCTGAGTTTGCAGCGTTGGTAGTTTCTTCGTTTTCCATGAATCCTTTGTTTATATATGACTACTTTTTATGATCTGTTTTTGAAAGCATTAATTAATTCATACATTCTCATTAACTCTGCTTTTTCGATGGTTTGTTTTTTACTGATTTCATCAAAATACCTAAATAGTGCTTTGGTGTCTTCTATAGTATTGTTACTTCTGGTCGCAATATCTTGTATTGTTTTTTCAGTAAGCTTATTGGTTGGTATTCTTAGAACATTACGTACATATTCCAAAAATAATAAGTTTTGCTTTGTAGCAATTTCTTTATGCTTTTGTTTTTCGAAGTACATACCACTTATAGTTCTTGTAAAAGCGATGCTTTGATTTTTTAATGGATTGATAATAGGGATACTTCGTTGTTTTCGTTTCCCTTCAAAAATAACAAAGAGTACTACGCCAATAAGTATAAAATAATAGGCCCATTTTAGGTAGCGATTGCTTAAAAGAAGAAAAAGGGGAGAACTGTAAAAGGTTTTTCCAGATTTATAATAATTGTCCCAAAGAATACGTTGTGCAGGATTTATATATGCCAATACGTTTTGGGTATATGTATAATTGGTATCGGTTAGTAAAAAATAGTTTCCAAAAGCCTCGGGGAAGGTATGTAACAAAATTTTACCTTTTCCAAAAGAATTTTGAATATAGTTTACTTTTGGGTTATTTATTTGTAGCGTATCTCTATATAGCTGGGTGATTCCTAAAACTTGTGTTTTTAACGTATCAATCGTATCAAAATAGGGATTATAAATATCCCTATCATATAAAAAAGGAACTTCTTGTTTCAAATTAGCATTGGTTAAATTTACCAATGGTTTTGTAGAGGTTTCTTGAATTAACACCAAGTTATCAACCGTTACTTTAAGAGTGTCTAATAATTTATTTTCGATATTTTTTGCCGAAATAAAAAGAGTATTGCCTTTTTCTACCCAACTAAGTAATTTGTCGAGTTCTTCATTTCCAAAGTTTACCGACCCATTAACAAAGATATAGGTTCCTTGAATAGAATCATTTTCAGAGATATATTCGTAAGGAGGTTGGTTAATATCTTTAAAATCAGAAAGGCTAGAAGATGATTTTATAAGATCATGCAATACATAGGTGCCTAAAGGAATTTTGTCGGTTTTGGCATAACTCGGAAACCAATTTATAGGTGTTGGTTCATTAGCCTCGAGGTAAACAAATAAACCGATAATACCGATTAAAAAAATGATAAGTATTTTTGTTTTTCCAGTCATCTTTTAATCTTGAATACTATGGGTTAATGCAGAAAACTCTTTTGCAGCTTCCAAATAGGCTTTTTCATTAATTTCAAAACTTCCATACCATATAAAGTTATAAAGCCTTGTAATAGATGTAAACTGTTTTTGAACTGTTGTATCGGTAAGTTCACTAATATAATCGGTGTTTGTTTTTTGTGATTCCCATTGGATCAATTCAGAATCAGATAATTTTTTGAGCACTAATAGATAATAATATCGAATTGCTAATCGATAATTTTTTTGTGCCAATGCCTGTTCGATTAATTGATTAATATTTTCATTTTGAATAATGTCTTCATCTTCTGTAAGTGCGACTTGAGGTGGAGCTTGTTTTTCGAATAGCATATCACTTGGATTTACTTTCATAAATAACCAACCTAATAAAAACAACACTGCAATAACCAAAAGGTAGGGTAGTAGTTTAAAAAACACTAACCAAAAACCACTTACTTCATCTATTCCAAAAACCCATGATATAAATTTGGACCATAATTGACTAATCCAATTCTTAAAATGTGTCCACCAGTTATCAGGTGTTACATATTCTGTATAATTAAAATCATCTTGTGAGCGAAAGTCTTCTATTTTCGCATCGTCAAATTGAAATGGTTTTTGTTCAGAAACCAAATCAAACAATACCTCTTTATTATGTGTATTGCAAAGGGTGTCCTGTATCATAGAAGACACAGAAAAAGGTACAATAAATAATAAGCAATAAATTACCTTCAACTTATTCTGATTTACCTAATGAATCAATTTGCTCAAAAGCTCCAGTAGCATGTTTTTTCTCATTTAGATTGTAATAAACAAAAGCGGTAGAAATGGCAGAAATGATATAGAGTATATATTGCGCTGCTTTTGCTATAGTATTTAAAGCAATAAAAACCCAATCGAACATTGCAGAAGGGTCACTCATCGTATTTTCTGTTGCGGCCGTAAAAGTTTTTGTAAACATATATATGTAAGCAGGTATGGCAAACACGCTACTTATTAACCATATAATGATCCCAATAACAAAAAATGTAGCAAAAGTGATCCACCATTCATTTTTGATGAGAGCAAAACTTTCATTGATCGTATCAGAAATACTCATATTTCTAAATACTAGTATCGAAAAAACCAAACTCATGGGTACATATAAATAGATACCTGGAATAATACAAAACAAAATGCCAAAAATAATAATCATCCCAGAAAGTATCCCTAAACCTATGATATTGCCAAAATCTTTTTTTACTCCTTGTATAATGGTTTCGTTATTAATAATTCCTTTATTATCAATATATACTTTTATATAGTGTAAAACGGTACCAAAAAGTAAACCATAAAAAATAAGTAATGTGATAAGCATAGCCAAAGCAGAAATAATAATACCTCCCGAATTAAAAGTATTACCACTTTGAATTGATACCGGGTCAAACATATTACCTGTAGAATAGGTATAATATGCAGTTGCAAGTAATAACAGAACAAAAGGAATTCCTGATGTTTTTAGTAAAACAGATAATAATGATTTACCATTTTGTCTTAGAAAAGCAAAAGTGTCTGATAAGATCTCACCAAGTTCTCTTTTTTTCTTAAACTCTATATAATTATTGTTCATGGTTTAGTTTATTGTATAGTTGTCTAGGGTAAATTACATAATAAAAAAGGATTAACCCTAATGAAATAGATATGATTGTAATGGCCAATATATCGGGCATTTCGGTATGTCTGGTAACAAATCCCTCTAAAAAGCCTGCCAGAATAAAAAAAGGTATGGTGCTAATCACAATTTTTAATCCTGATTTTACTCCTTTTACAAAAGAAGTGAGTCGGGTATAGGTTTCGGGAAACAAAATTGATTTGCCAACCACCAAACCTGCGCATCCTGCAATTATAATTACAGAAATTTCGATGGTTCCATGAATCCAAATTGTCCTTGCACTCTCCCACAAAAGTCCTTTGTCATAAAAGAAATACTGAAATGAGCCCAACATTATAAAGTTTTGCATAAGCATATAAACAGTACCCAGACCAAATAGAACTCCTAAAATAAAGCAATTTAGTGCTACTCTAATATTGTTGATAGTGATCCCCAAAAACATATTGGTTTCTTCCATTTGTTTGTAAACTGCCATAGGATCTTTCTTTTCTATATTTTCTAAGGTCATATTTACGTATGCATCTCCTAATATAGATCTTACAAAAGCACCGTCTGTGGCAGCAGAGTATGCTCCAATAGCTGTAAAAAGCACAGCTATTAGAAAAGCGATTAATAGTTCTTTTTGATAATAGTAGAATTCTAATGGAAATTCTTTTACCCAGAAAGAATATATTTTATTTTTTTTCTCTTTTTTTGTTTTATAAATTTTTTGGTGGGCGTTAGAGGCCAGACCATTTAGGTAGTTTAAAGTTTGGCTATTTGGATAAAATGTTTGTGCATAACTTAGATGATCTGTGATTTCTATATATAAATCAGAAAGCTCATCAGGAGTGATTTGTGTATTATTGATCAGAACACTTTCGAATTTTAACCATTTATCTTTATTTTGCCTAACAAAAGCCGCTTCACGCATGTACCAAAAATTAAGAAGATCAAAGAAACATAATTAATGGATAATTTTCAAATAGAAACCGCTCAAAATGTTAGTATTCAACAAAACGCTGCAGGAATAGGAGAGCGCATTTTGGCGTATCTAATAGATATTGTGATCATTATTGCCTATTTCATAATGATGATATTTATACTTGAAGCTATTGCCGTAGAGTTAAAAGATCAATGGGCTATTATGCTTATATTGGGGTTGCCCCCGTTTATGTATTTTTTATTGTGGGAAACTTTTTGGGATGGTAAGACGCCGGGAAAGGCAACCATGAAGATCAAAGTGGTTAGATTAGATGGTTCTAGACCAGCGTTTTCAAATTATTTGATAAGATGGTTGCTTAGGCTATTGGATATATCTTTGGCTTTTGGAGGGGTGGCTGTTGTGACTATTTTGATGAACGGAAGAGGGCAGCGTTTAGGAGATATGGCAGCCGGAACAACAGTTATTAGTGAGAAACAACATGTTAAACTAAGCCAAACCATTTTGGTAGATATTCCCGAAGATTATGTACCTGTATATTCTCAGGTTACTGTTTTTAGTGATGAGGAAATACGTAAAATAAAAACCATTTATACAGATGCAAAGCGAGAAGGAAATCATAGTGTTATCTTAGAACTCTCTAAGAAAGTAAGTTCTTTGATGGATGTCACACCAAACGAAAAACCACTGCATTTTGTAGATAGGGTACTGGCCGACTATAATTATTATACACAAAAATTATAGTTCAAAGTATGTGAGTTATTATTGGTCGAAGTATAACAAGGTTATTGGGGGTTATCGTATTACTTCTGCTGTAATAAATATATTTTCTTTAGGCCATTCACTACTATCAACAGGTACATTCGAAATTTTATCGACTACGTTCATCCCTTTTATGACTTTACCAAAAATAGTATGTTCTCCATCAAGATGAAATGCTCCTTTTTTGGCAACTACAATAAAAAACTCAAATGGTGTAGAACGGTTAGAAGGGTTGTGTTCCCATTGTTTTGATAAAGCGACAGAACCTCTGGTGTGTCTCAGGCCTTTTACTTGTTCTTGAGGAACTGTATATTCTCCTATTTGAAAACGTTTTGCCGCCATTTCCTGGCGATCACTATTGCCTCCTTGTATAACAAACCCTTTTGCTACCCGATAGAAAAAAGTTTCATCAAAATATTTTTGTTTAACCAGATAGATGAAATTTGCCCTATGAAGAGGGGTTTGTTTATAAAGACGTATATGTATAGTACCATAAGTTGTTTTCAGTCTAACCAGTGTTTCAGGATTTTCCTTTCCATAAGCTTCCATAAATTCTCTAAGATTCTTATTGGTAAGTTTAAAAGGTTCCTGATTTAGATGCTCTTCTTTTTTATCCCCTTCCTTATTTAAAGTGTCAAGAGTATTATCTTTTATTTTTAGACTATCTGTAATATTAACCCTTTCAATATTCTGCTTATTTTTTTTAGATTGTGTATCTTCACAATTAGAGAATAAGGTAATAATAGTACAGAAACATAAAATTGACCGGGTAAATGACATTTGATACGTTTAAAAATTTAATTCCAAAAATAGAAAAAATGTCAGTACCTGGAGAATCTTCGCACTACATTATGGCTCCAGAAGTCAGAAAAATGCAACTGGATCGACTTAATCTGGAGGAAAAAAAACCTAGAAATGCTGCGGTAATGATGCTTTTTTACCCAGTAAAAAGCAGTACCCATTTTGTACTTATTTTGCGACCGATATATAAAGGAGTACATTCTGGACAAGTAGCATTACCCGGAGGGAAAGTCGAAAAATATGATGAAGATTATACCATGACGGCACTGCGAGAAACAGAAGAAGAAGTTGGGGTAGAAATAAGTAAGGTTAAAGTATTAAAACCACTAACAAAAGTATATATACCACCTTCTAATTTTTGGGTGCACCCGTTTTTGGGATATACCGAAGATCGACCCGATTTTGTTATTCAGGAAGAAGAAGTGGCCAAAGTGATCGAAGTACCGATACAAGAATTACTTGATGAAAACAATGTTGCTTCTAAAATATTATCAACTTCCTATGCAAAAAATATTGAGGTACCATCCTTTGATTTAAAAGGTTATACGGTTTGGGGAGCAACAGCTATGATGCTTAGCGAGCTTAAAACACTTTTTAAGACCTCTTTGGAATTATGATTTTGTATATTTGCGGTTTTAAAGGACAACCGATTATATACTTATGGGATTATTTAAAAGAAATCCATTTGGTCACATATTATTCTTAAAAAAATGGCTTATCCGTATTATGGGGGGCTTAACACATAGACGTTATCGCGGTTTTAATGAACTACAGATAGAAGGAAGTGAAGTTTTTAAAGATTTACCAGATAATAATGTGTTATTTGTATCGAATCATCAGACCTATTTTGCTGATGTAGTGGCAATGTTTCATGTATTTAATGCCAGTTTAAGCGGTCGTACAGATTCTATAAAAAATGTTGGCTACTTATGGCAACCTAAAATGAATCTATATTATGTAGCTGCAAAAGAAACGATGAAGGCCGGTTTATTGGCTAGAGTTTTGGCATATGCTGGGGCTATTACTGTAGAGCGAACTTGGAGAGAGAAAGGAAAAGAGGTAAATCGCCAGGTAAAAATGAGTGATATTACCAATATCTCAAGAGCACTCGAAGATGGATGGGTAATTACGTTTCCGCAAGGAACCACCAAACCCTTTAAACCTATTCGAAAGGGAACAGCTCATATCATAAGAAAATACAAACCGGTTGTAATCCCTATTGTTATCGATGGTTTTCGAAGATCTTTTGATAAGAAAGGAGTTCGTATCAAAAAGAAAGGGATTTTGCAATCGATGGTAATTAAGAAACCTCTCGAAATCGATTATGATAATGATACTATAGAGGATATTGTAAGTAAATTAGAATATGCAATCGAACAGCATCCTTCTTTTCTTAAAGTAATCCCACAAGCAGAACTCGAAGAGGAAGAAGCACTAAATAAAAAAAGACAGTGGGAGTATTGATATTTTAGAGGATGATGCATTACATAGTCCATAAGGCTTTAATTGATATCCTAGAGTTTAACTTTCATAATCTTACTTCGAATTATAAAAATGTTTTTTCTTTGAATACCTTGTAAGCTTGCTACTCAGCAGTAGTTGATTGATTATTAGAAAACTGAAATGCCTTAATAAATTACAAAATGAAGTTTTTTGTGAATTTATTATAGGTGCAATGATGATTTATCAAAGCACCTATTTGATCGTATAATGTTATGATTGTTTTTTTACAATTTGGGCGCTTAGCATTTTTCTACCATTGAACATATGTACAGAGTATATACCATTTGGTTGATTATCTATTTTTATGTTAACGGTTCTCTGATTGATTATCGTTTTTTCTTTTACAAGTAAGCCTTGCATATTGATAATTTTTAATTCCCAATTTCCTTTAGGAACTTGGATCGTAAAGTTCTCTATAAATGGATTAGGGTGTATTTTTATCTCTATTTTACTAGTTTGAAATTCATTAGTGAAAAAAGAAATTATCTCTTGTGAAACTCTTTCTCCAGATCTAATAGCTCCATCCATATACCCGGTCCAAATTTCACTGGTTTCTGTACCTGCCCAATGTATATTTCCTTCAGGAAGTCTTATCGTGTTTCCATACTTTGTTAATACTCCAACTGGCAAGGAGGAAACACACCCTCCGATTGTTAATTCATCACTCCAATTTGTTTCAATATAGTCGATATTTGACTGTGCAGACTTTCCGAAAAATGACTCAATTTCGTCTTTGGCAATTTGTTCTCTGTTAGTTGCTGGTTGTGACATAAATAAATCACTTGGGAAACCAACTAAGATCCCCGAAGAGGCATCCATAGGGGAGTTATCTCTCATAAATGTAAAATAATCACCATAAGCTGTTCCACTGAAACCTGCTGATCGCCAAAAAGGAGAATTGTATATAATGCTAATTTTAACACCGCTATTAGCAACCCAATTTTTTTGAAGATTTTGTCTGATAGTACTTAAACCTGATAAAAATGAAATATTTGCGACGTCTTTGGGCATCATAGCAACGACTACTTTTTTTGTAGTGATCGTTACATTGTTATAAGTTACTTTTACTTCATTACCTAGGTCATTTATAGAATTAACAGGAGAGTTTAATTTAATTGGAGATTTAATTTGAGTGGCAAGGGTTAAAGCTATGGATTGTGCACCTCCTTCAATACGTTCTTTTTGGGCATCATTTAGTAAGGCTTCTATGTTTCCTGAAGAATTGACGTAAAATAAAAAATAAAGTAATGAAATTGAAGAAGGTTCTGCTGATAGAAAACCTGCGATATCGGCAGATAATTGTAAACTCCCTAATAATGTTTCCATATTGGTATCCATCCAATCCTCCAGGGTCATATTATCCCAGATATTAGCATTTGTTGCATCCCAAGGATTGGCTATGGGTATTGTGGCAGCCATATTGTTTAGTTGTAATATAGCATTATTATAATCTGTAAGTTCTACGTTATTTAGTTCTGTTGGATTAACAATATTACCTGTGATGTAACTGGGAAATGAATTGATTTTTAGCTCTTTAATTAATTTGTAAATAGCTGTCTGACCAGGTCCAATCCATTGACCACCACCTTCTGCTACATATCCTCCTGATACTGGAATATTCAAGGTTCTTCCTCCAACCCTGTCTTTAGCTTCAAGGATTAGGATATTTGACACTCCTTCCTGTTCTAGACGAAGGGCTGTAGTAAGTCCTGCTAATCCCGCTCCAATGATAACAATGTTATAATTGTTTTTTTGATTACTTTCTTGTATTTTGGCAAGAATACTACTTGGCAATACGACTGCTCCCGCAGCAACGATTGATGAAAGTTTAATAAATTCTCTTCTTTTAGAGTTTTTCATTTTTATAAGTTTTACTAGTATTGTTCGATCTTTAATGCTTTGATATGATGAATGACCACAATTAATATTTCTTGTACTTATAACAGAAGTTTTTTTTTGTAATAGTTGATTTATGATTTATATAATTCAATACCATATTGCAGTGTATTTAAATTCTTACCTGTTTGGATTAATTAGAATAGTTGTAACAAGGCTTTGGTTCATATAAACAATGAACTTCTTTTAAGTAAAAATATGTCGGTAAACAGGAATATTGGTCTTTCCCTATAAATCAACACAAAACTCATAAGCAAAATATATCCTAATTTATAGGAGAAAATTGAAAATATTACTTAGTAGAGAGGCATAAAGTTTTTGACTTAAATTTTTTATAGTAAAAAATTATAACCAAACTATTTACTGCAGTTTATAGTATTAAAGAAGAAGAGAGGGGTAAATTTTGGCTTAACTAAAAGTTTATTGAGACAATATTCTTTTGAAATTAAATGTCCATTCACAAACCTGTAGATAATGATTAAAACCTTTTTTGGTTTTACTTGATCTTAAAAAATATAGGATACTGATCTATAATAATCGACTCTGGTATTGATTGTTCAATTAAAAAAGTTTTAACAGAACTAAAAAAACAGAAATTAAGTAAAATTACTCCAACCACTCTTTAAAATCCTTTACACGTTCACGGGCAACGATAATATCCTGTTCATCAAAATGATGTAACTTTACTTGCAACCTTGAATTGGTGTAGTATATAATATCTTTTATTGCGTTTATATTGATATAAAACTTTCTTCCGGTTCTGAAAAATTGTAGTGGGTTAAGCTCTTTTTCTAAAGCTTCTAAGGTAGTATCAATTAAATAATTCCTATTGTCTGTAGTATGAAGATACGTTCCTTTGTTTTCAGAATAAAAACATTCAATTTCTTCTACAGAAAATATTTTAAGATGCTGACCAACTTTTGCCGTGAATCGCTTTTTATATACACGATCCATAGGGTTAACCAGTAACTTTTTGATGTCTTCAAAATCTACTTGTAATTGCTGTTGTTTAGGAATTCTTTCCTGATATTTATCGACTGCCGTTTTAAGCTCATCATCATCTATTGGTTTTAGAAGATAATCAATACTATTTAATTTAAAAGCTTTCAACGCGTATTCGTCATAAGCAGTTGTAAATATGATAGAGCTTTTTATTTCTATGACATCAAATATCTCGAATGATAATCCATCACTAAGCTGAATATCTAAAAAAATAAGGTCAGGATGCTCATTGGTTGTAAACCATGCAATAGATTCTTGTACAGAATGCAACATGGTATCAACTTTTATGTCGAGATCACCTAGCATTCTACTTAACCTTCGGGCAGCAGGTTTTTCATCTTCGATAATAATGGTGGTCATTGTTTTGTTTATTTTATGTATATGATTTCAGTTATTAGAATTTTTTATAGTATAGTACTCTTATTATTAAAAGGAGTAAAAATGGTAGGATGATTATTAATACAATGAATGAATAAAAACTCTTATTCCCATAGTTGTTTTTCTTTGTCTTGCTCTTCTTCCATAAATTTTCTGATTTTACGCTCTTCCCAGTTTTTAAACATAGGGTTAATTCTAAAAGCTTTTATGGCATGAAACATCAAGCCTATTCCCCAAAAAAAAGCAGGCCATAAAAACCAGGCATATCGCCATTCGTTTTGATAATAATTTAAACCTGCCAAAAGGGCTATAACGATAACATATGACGAAAGTTTGTTATAGAATTTTTTTAACTCCTCGACGCGTTCTCTTGCACGTTGATATTTTTTTTCCTGATCAAAATCTTTCATAACAGTTGGATTTACATTACTATATACTCATTAAAATTTATCATTATTCATGAACTCTTTGATTTTACGCTCTTCCCAATCTTTACTATAAATAGAGTTTTTAAAATATTTTTTAAAAATAGTTCTGTCGCCAAAAACACATAAACCATGGATGAGTAATCCTATACCCCATAGTGCAGGAGTTAAAAACCGTTGCCATTGCATCCAATATTGTACACCAGAGTTTTTGGGACCAACTCCTGCATACTCAAAAATCTGTGTTACAAAAAAGTAGATAGCAATATTAATGAGGACATAAACAACGGCATGAGAATAGAATCCTTTTTCTGCTTCTAATTTCTTTTTGGCTCTTTCATAGGCCTTTTTTTCGTCGTATTTATTCATGATCCTTTCTTCTTGATTCGTTCATATACTGTCTTATTTTTTTCTCCTCCCAGTTTTTTCCTAAAATCGGGTGGTACCCAAAAGCTTCACTGGCATGAAAAGCAACTCCGATACCCCAACCAATGACAGGAAAAATAATCCAAGGGATACCAAAACCGGTTGTTCGATAATTGATAAAAGCTAAAAATGGAATAATAATAATATAAGCTGTTAGGTTGCCATAAAATTCCTTGATCTTCTTGACCCGTTCTTGAGCCATTTGATATTTAAAGTCATCTCTTTCGTGAAAATTTATCTTTGATGAAATAGTCATGTCTACTGCTTTAATTTGTTTTGTTAAGATGGGTAATTCTGCGATAAAAGCTTTTTCTGTTTTGAATACAGAGAACTTTCTTTTCGTTAAAAGGGCATATCGTTGTTGTATGTTTCCTAGCCCAACACCGCTACTTTGTTTAATCACCTCTTTAGGTTGAAGGTTGTTTTCTACAATGAGAAAACCATCTTTTTCATAAATTTTGATATGCAATGGCCTTTGTGGCATTATTACATTGTGTTTTACCGTGTTTTCTAACAATATTTGTAATGATAGTGGTACAACCCTAGCTTCTGGGTTAGAAGATTGAAGAGGTATTTCTGTTGTAATACTATCTTCAAAACGAAGTTGTACCAGGGTCATATAAGTTTTAGCAAATTTTAACTCTTCATCTACGGTAACCAAATCTTTATCTTTTTGCTCTAAAACATATCGATATACTTTGGATAGAGAAGTCGTAAACTTTTGAGCCATTTTTGGGTTCTCTTCAATCAAAGAAGTCAATACATTTAAGCTGTTAAACAAAAAATGCGGATCTAACTGGTTTTTTAAGGCAGCAAATTTTGCAGAGACTGTTCCTGCTATAATTTTTTGTTCTGTAACTTTTTTTTCCTGTAAGGCCTTGTAAAAATATACCGTATGAAAAAACAGAGAAATGATAATGGTTAGCAATAAAGGAAACAGATAATTCTTAAAAGTTTGATCGGCCCAAAATTCTTCTACGGTTTGTTTCTCGAAAATGATGACACTTACTACAAATTCGCAAAGCGCATATCCCAGAATAGTAACTATGACAGAACCACCGGCTCCTATAAGCACTCTAAGCAATCCTTTATCTTTCCATTCAAATTTATGATTAATGAATTTGAAATATACCGTATTGATATAGGTAAGAAAAAAGGCATATGAGAAATTAATCAACCACCATTGTATAGTAATAATTCTTTCAAAACTAAAAACATTGGTAAGCAACATAACTATTGCAACTATTATAGATACTAGTAAAGAAATAATGCTTATTTTTTTTAGGTCTTTCATACAATGCGATCAGTTTGTTTTAACTAAAATATTAATTTTTGATGATTGATTTATTTACTAACAATGTTATTGTTTAGCTTTTACAGTTTTGCTGTACACGACCTATTTGATTTTTCCCCCACTTAGGGTAGAAAGGAATATTGTTAGTTTCTTTTTCAAAGTACAAGATAGCCTTTTCTACCTCGGGACAAAAAGCTTTCACATCTTGCCCAAAGAATTTTGCGCTACCCATTTTCCATTCTGCATGGTATAAGATTGCTCGTGGGTTTTCTGGTTCAAGTACTTTAGCCTTTTGATATAATTCTTCTACTTTGGTAGAAAGTGTCATGCCATACACAGATGGGTTATAAGCTACATAAGCTGTGTTAAGTAACGCTTCCATAATAAGTATTTCTGCATTTTCCTTTGATAATGTTTTGGCTTCATTAAGATACTCTTGTGCTTTTTTCAATCTAGATTCAATCTCTTCGGCATTTTTAATACCAAAAGTAGTTATAATATGTATCTGTGCAGCATAATAATATGGTAGCCAGTTTTCTTCTTCAGCTTTGGCTATACGTTCAAAAAGATGAATAGCCTCATCTGGAGTTTTGGTTTTCCATAATTCGAATGCCTTGGTCATTCCTTTTTCATAAGAAGATTGTGCAGAAATAGTATTAGCTATAGTAATTATAAAAAAAGCTAAGGCAGTAATAATTGTTTTCATAATGTTGATTGTTTTAGTATTGTGATATAAATATCCTTCGATTTTTATCCTATAAGAATTAAAAAATACTGAAGTGTAGTTTTTTAAAGATGAAATGTAAAGCAGATACTGTAAGACAAGTTATAAAGGATATATACCTAATATCTTATTATGTTAAGTCTATAAATTATCTAATTGATTGTCTGTTTTGCTATCACTTATCGTCCAGAAAAAACCAATAATAAAAAACCTATCTGCATTGGGGCGTATTGCACGTCTTGCAAAATCACCATTGCTATTAGGTGTATTTGCATATTGATAGTTAAAAATATTGTCAAACCCCAATACATTAGAAACAGAGAAATACAGTATTTTTTGTTGGCTAAGCAAGTAAGCCCAACTAAGATTAATGCTATTGTAGGTTTTGGTTTTTCTATTTTGAAATGTGGATTGATTAGGATTATTATAAGGTCTGCCCGAAGCGAAATTATAGGTGGTACTCACCAGTGATTTCCAGTCCTTAATCCAGTATTTTGTAACTAACGATAAATTGTGCTTTGCTGCAAAATTAGGAGTTGCTCTATTGGGATAGTTGTTATAATCTCTTTGAGTATCCAGATAGGAGTAGCTTGCCCAGTATTCCAGATTTTTTATGGAGTTGTTATCTCTCCAGAAAATATCTAGACCTGTGGCATATCCACTTCCACTATTGCTATATACGCTAGAAAACTCTGGACGTTCGGTATCATATTTAATAAGATTATTGTATGTTTTATAGTACCCTTCTATACGTAGCGTTTTTCTATTGTGTTGGTATAAATAGTTTAAAATATAGTGAGAGGATTTTTTTGGTTCCAGTTGGGTTGCATATTTAAGGACGTTCTGTCCTGGGTTTTGATAAAAATCACCATAAGCCAATGAAATTTGAGATTTTGACGTAGTTTTGTATGCAAAAGATGCTCTTGGTGATAGTTTGGTGTATTTTAATAATGTATTATTGGTGGCTCTAACACCTACTTGCATGGCAAGTTTTTTGTTAAAAAATATATTAACTTCTGTAAAAGCGGCCGTGCTATTATTATCAAATTTAGTTCTAAATAGGGCAAAAGTATCAGCTTGAGCTTTTTCAGAAAAAGTACTTATAAACTGCTCAATACCCATATAGAGTTTAAAATGATTACTGAATCTCTTTTTTAGTTTTACTTTAAGATGAAGGCTGTTTTCTTCATTATTAACATCGGTATTGTCAATTTTGATGTCATTATCATCATTTGCAAAACTAGTACCAGTAGTAATGCTCCAATCATTTCTCAATGTACCTTTGTAAGAGGTGTTTAAATAAGTATTTCGGTTTTTTAGTTTGAAATTGATTCCTTCTGGAGTATTAATGTCTTCTTGTATTAAGTTAAAATGAGTTTGATTTACTCCTGCGTAAACTTTTAGAAGCCCTTTTTTCGTTGTATGCCGATAAACAGCTTCTCCAGACAATGATTCGTAGGGTTTTATCCAATCAACCCGTTGAGAAATAATTTCTTGATAAGGCTTTAAGTTGAGATAAAAAGCGTTGATACTTAAGGAATTTTTTTTCCAGATTTGCGTATTGCCCACTCCCATACCTACATTTATAAATGAGAGATCGGTTTTTTCCTGATCAGGTTCATTAATGGTGTTTAATAATAAGACACTGGATAGTGCATCTCCATATTCTGCAGAATATCCACCAGTAGAAAAATTGGTGCCTTTAAATAGGAAAGGAGAGAAACGCCCTCTAGTAGGTATATTATTTGTAGTTGCCGTATAAGGCTGAAACACTTTTAACCCATCGATATAGATGTTTGCTTCATCGGCATCACCCCCTCTTACAAAAAGACGACCATCTTCTTCTACGGTAGAAGTACCTGGTAATGTATGAAATGCTCCTATATAATCTCCTGCAGCTCCAGCCGTAGTCACAATATCCATAGGCGAAAGTACGGCTGTTTTACTATTGTCCCCTGCAGAAAAAGTTCCTGCGTTTAATACCACACTACCCAAAGAGTTAACATCTTCTTTTAATTGTATCGTTAGGTTTTTCATTTGCGATACATCTTTTTGTAGCAAAAAATTTTCGTAGGAAAGAAAAGACACCACCAGTGTATGTACTCCGTTTTCAGAAGACGTAAAAGAGAAATTTCCTTTCTCATCAGAGGAACTACCGTCGTATGTACCATCTAGATAAATATTGGCACCAGGGATTGCAATTCCTTTGGTGTCGTTAACAGTACCTGTAATGGTAGTTTGACCTGATATTGTATTGAATAATAGAAATAATACTAAAGTGGTTGATAATTTCATCTAAATAGCTTTTGTTAATTGATCAAAAATCATATTTATGTACCATTTGCAAAATTGAATGTTTCTGAACTGTAGTAAATCTTGGCTCAATTGACAAAATGAATGAATATTAAAAACAATGTTATACCCGTGGTACTTTGAATTTATTGTTCAAGAAAATCAGTTGTTTTTTGTTTATGAGAAGAAGAAAAAATAAGCATAGTGGTAATGACGGTTCTTTTTTATTCCGAAGCAGAAACGAAAAAGAGTATTTTATTATGGTAAATTCAAAGTGTAAGTAGTATTATACAAAACCAGAGGCTATAACATTCTATATATTATTTAGGAAGGCTTCTCTTAGCAAGTAATAATAAGATTTTGAGATAATTGGACATGAATTAGAAAGTATTAGGATATACTAGTCCTATTTAAGTGTAAAAAAAGTTTACTAGAATAGAAGGTATTTCTGTAATCAAAGATGTCATTTCTATGCGATGAGATACTATTTCTTAAGATAGAGAGAAGGTATTTCTAGTACTACAACCAGAATTTATGTCATACTCTTTCTTCAATCTTTTTCTCCTTTATTTTTAAAAGGCCGTATAATTAATCGAGCTGCTTTGTTATAATTTATATAATTATAAGACCAGTTAAATAGAGTGACAAAACGATTTCTAAACCCAATTTAAATCATAAATGGATAAACATCCAAATAAACCAAGCAAAGAAATCTCTAAAC
Source organism: Aquimarina discodermiae (assembly GCF_040786235.1). Taxonomy (NCBI): domain Bacteria; kingdom Pseudomonadati; phylum Bacteroidota; class Flavobacteriia; order Flavobacteriales; family Flavobacteriaceae; genus Aquimarina; species Aquimarina discodermiae. The sequence goes on along the minus strand of NZ_JBFMKP010000009.1, from coordinate 59,212 downwards.
CTAAATTTTCCTAGATCTACCACAGCTTTGTTACGTCCTATGGTAGCCATAGATCCTTTGTCAAAACATTTGAAAGTAGTCATAGTTTTTTTGCTCAAGTGGCGTTTTAGATTTTTGGCAAGGTGTTCTCCTTGTTGCATTGCAGGTTGTACAACCATAGGGTGCTCTTGGGAATATGCTTTGGTTTCCATAACGGCAATATCTTCTATGGCATATATATTAGAGTATTCTTCTATAAGATGAATTTCCATTTCATCAAAATCCATATCAGGATAACCCTAGAGAGTACATTTCGCTTTAACTCTAAGATACCTCCGGCTAATTCTACACCTGTTGGACCTGCACCGGCAAGTACAAAACGTAATAACTCTTTTCGTTGTTCTGGGGCTGATGTGATCAAAAGTATTTTATTCTTGCGGATTTAAAGTGTAAATAACATAAGAATTAACAAAAGCGGAGTACAAGTTTGGTAATTGATAAAGTGATTTATACACTAAAACATATCGTTTATACATTGAAATACACTGTTCATACATTTGCCTGTTTAAGTTAAAGTTTTTAGTAATAATATTGTATAAATGACAAGAAGTGGATTGTAGAAAAAACAAAAATGTTATTGAATTTTAGTGTATGACTCTACCGTTGATTATATATGTTATGTTTTGATGTAGATCATTTTTGTACTTATTATACTTTCTATGTGAAATTGATAGAAATCACTATAAGATATGGTTAGAATGTATTGTACATTAATTATCATAAGGTAAGCATGTTTAATTTCTCTTTTTAAAGATATAGAATGACCGATTTATCAATAAATAAAGATATAAAAATTGAAAAATACATATCTAAGGCATGTCATTATATAATAGAGGTCCCTGTGTTGGGGCATCAAGTAGTTGTTGATGAAGCTACGTACGAACTAATTGATCTAATCAAACAAAAAAAAACTATTTCTGTTGATAACCTGCATATAGAATATACTCGAGAATATGATCCAGCCACGACCCTAGAAGAAATTAAGGAAGCCTTGACGCCTTTATACAGAACCGGTATTGTAGTAAGCGAGCAATATACTAGTAAAAAAAGGAAAAATAAATATCTCAAGGTAAAAATAATATTGTTACCTAGGGTACTCGTGAATTTTTTGTCGGGTCTTTTAACATTTTTATATCATCAATGGGTAATCCGTTTCCTTGTATTCAGTATACCATTTGTAGTATTCGGTATTATTTATAAAGTTACACAAGTTGAATTATCTACTTTAAAAGCAGCAAATTTTTTTCCGCTACTTTTGATTAGTATTTTATTTCATGAATTGGGACATGCTACAGCTTTAAAGTATTGCAATGAAAATCCCTATGAAATCGGATTTGGGTTATATTTATTTATAATCCCAGTGTTTTACACTAATCTTTCTGCAGCTTGGAAATTACCTGCCAAAAAAAGGATATTGGTTGATTTAGGAGGGCTCTATTTTCACTATATATTCGTAATCTTCATATTTTTTATTTCTCTTTTTGCGTTCCCAGAGTTAATCATGTTATTACTCATGCTACTTACATTGATGCTCTATCAACTTAACCCATTTATACGAATGGATGGGTATTGGCTAATTTCCGACCTTATAAAGGAGGATCAATTGATGAAAACCTCTACAGAATTACTGGAGGAATACTCTATAGGGTTGATTAAAAACCAATCTCGTAAGTTCATTGTGAAAGAGAAATTATTGCTAGCGTATGCCATTATTAGTAAAACCTATATATTTTTTATTTATCTAATTGTTATACTTAGTCAACCTGATCTTTTTATTAATTTCATTCCTAACATAACCGATCTTTTTAGCTCCAAAATTCAATTTACATTCGATTATGTATTAAGCACTATCATAACAATAGGGCTACCTATAGGATTTCTTTTTGGAATATTATTTTTTATAATCATCAATAGCTTATTCATTAAAAAAGTTTATCAACTAGCTTCAAAAATAGACTAATCATGCACTTTTTAACATTCTTTTTACGTATCGTTTTGCCTATAGTAATTCTGCAATCTGTTTATTATAAGTCGTTTAATAGAGAGTTTGTTTATAGTTTTTTTGAGTTTTCAAATCCCAATATTTTAGGTTTATATGTAGTGTTAATGGCTGTAAAATCTATTAATGCATTATTAATAATTGCAAATCATAAACTTAAACGATCTTATCTACAATTGGTGATAATTTCTGGTATTGAATTGGTTATTCTTATAGGAACTTATTATTCAATAGATTCTTGGAGCGTTTTTTCTGATATAGGGCATATATCGAGAATATTACCCTCAAATATTTTTATAAGGGTGGGTTTTCAGTCAGTTATAGTTATATGTGCGCTGCTATTATGGAAAAAAGAACAAAAAAATGAACATATGAATTTCATTGTTAAAACTTCTTTCTATTTTATAATTCCCTTTGTTTTTTTATTCTTAACTTCTATTAATACCAGTCTGTTTAGTAAAAATCAATGCCATGCAATACTTGCCAAAAGTGAGGCAAATGATTATAAAGAGTTCGTAAAAAATAGTGGTATCATAGGTCGTGATATCACAACCATAAATTCATTAAAGAATCACACTTATTTACCTTCTGGAAAATATATTGCATATCTAATGGATTCACAATGTGAAAGCTGTTGGAGAGGGATAGAAAATGTAAAAAAGTTTAAAAACCTCTCTAGCATTGAAGATGTAATTTTATATGATATTGGGAATCCTAAGAATAGAACCAAAATCTTTGATGCCTTTGGTTTATCAGGTAGATTTAAGGTATATGGCCTAGATCGCAGTGTACTAAAATATATTATGGGAGTTCCTGCCATGGTTACAATAGAGGACAAGGAAATTAAAAATATATATGTTAAAAGTATTCCGTGCACCTATGAAATAGGTACTTTGTTTTAATCAAAGTAATAGCATTGACTTGTGTTAATTAATTAAAATTTCGTAAGCGTATGAAAACAACAACGATTAGTACTAATCCTTTTCCAGAAACTTCAAGAGATATTATAGAAACCATAGTAGACGATTATAAAAAGTATATAGCAAATCAACATTGGAAACCTGAAGCTAAAGACCATTTAACAAGCAATGAATCTATTTATACGGCTGATTTTATGTACCTTTATTATCCTTTGCTTTTTAATAAAGCTTTTGGGGTTTTTGATCAGGAGCAATTAAGTACAATATGCCTTGCAGGTTATTTTTGTTTTGCCTCAATTAATACTTTTGATGATGTTATAGATGCTGCAAATCCCTCAGAAATTTTTGAAAAATATGTGTTTTCTTCACAAATGCTAGAGGAGAGTATGAAATTACTTTCTAAATCCTTTTTCATAGATTCTGAATTTTGGAAATATTGGATGTTACGAAAAAAAGAATTTTCAGACGCTTATAAAAAAAGTAAACAATTGGATGCTATAAAGGTGCTTACAGATTATGAGGTATTTGCAGATAATAAATCAGCTTTTGCCAAATTAGCCATAGATAGTTTATACTTAGTTTCTAGTACAGATACAAAAAATGAAATTCATACTACCTTATTACAATCTCATAAACACTTTTCTACTTCTATGCAAATATTGGACGATATTTTAGATCTTCCCCAAGATTTAGAAGATAGACAATTCAATATCTTACGTTTTGCATTGGAAGAAGCTAATTATGGTATCACCGAAGACGTAGATGAGATGAAGTCTTTCTTATATCAAAGCAGATCAGTAAGTCAATATCTAGAGTATGCCATTGAACAAACAAATAAAGCAATTAAGGTAAGTCGAGAAGTTACTGATCTTCCATTATGGGAATTTACGATTAATAACTTAAAGAATAGAGCGATTAATAAATTGCTAAATATAGATGGGTACCTAAAGGTATATGAATCAAAAAGTAAGGTGTCCAGTAAGTCACTTAAAAAAAAGTTAGACACTACATCTACTACAATAGAATCTATTTTAGAAAAAGGGATAGATTTTATTTTTAACCAACAAGAAACGTTAGGTAATTGGTTTGATTATTACAATAGTGCAGGCTTAAGTGATACCTGGGCCACTTCATTTATACTCGCTACACTACCGAAGAATTATCTTCTATCACGTAAAAAAGAAACACAACTCGCTTATGAATTTATAAAAAAAGAATGTGATAGAGAAAAGGGATGGGGGTATAACAGTAGATGGATTCCCGATGCAGATTCTACAAGTTTTGCTATGCTGGCATTGCTAAATACAGAACAAAAAATTGATGCTACGATAATAGAGAACTGGTACTCTTACCAGAAACAAAACGGAGGTTTTGCCACTTATAAAGACCAAACCGCAGTACAATTATCTATCAATTCTCCAGGGGCAAATGTTGATGGATGGATACAGACTCACTTTTGTGTAAGTGCTACAGCGTATTATGTTATGGCTAAAACTCAAGTGAGTACTAAGGATATTAAACTTATGAATATAAGAGAATACCTTCTACAGACTTTGCAAACGGATCAAGAGCAAACGTATTGGTGGACAGACACTATTTACACTTATAATTTTTTAATCAAAGGAGCGGTTTTACTGGGTGATACAGAAGTATTGAATACTTGTTCGAACTATATAAAGAAGAAGTATTTAATCGGAGAACTACCAAAAGACATCAGAGATAATAATTTTTATCAGGGACTATTATTAGATGCCATTTGTAGCCATTCAGATTTGTTTGAGGAATACAACAGTATTGCAATGCAATTGATGAAAAAATTACTTCAAAATCAAAAAGAAGATGGTTCTTGGCAGGGTACATATTCTTTAAGAATTCCTTCTCCAACAGTAATAGATCCTGATAAAGAAGTATTACAATGGAAAGAAGGGACCATAGGTACAAATACCTTATTTATGGATTTTCAACATCTTTTCACCACTGCAGTGTGCAGTAATGCACTACATTGTTATCAAAATAGGAGCGAGCCCGAGATATTTGAACTAAAAAGAAGACAATAACCTTATGCTGTCTAAATAATTAGAATACCGTTTATACAATTAAATATACCATTTGTATAAGAAGGTTAACCGGTTATACAATTCCTGATATTAATTTGAGTTTAATTTATAAATTGGTTAAATAATAATTTTTAAAAACTTTATATTATGCACAAGAAAAAATTTAACGTAACCGAATTAGAAGAGCGTTTAGAGTTTTGTAACTGCCCGGCAGGATACACGGTAGTTACTAAACACGTGGCAGGTAGATTTGAGCCTATACAATACTGTAAAGCTCCAGCCAATTGGAATGGGGCGGATATAGTAGATTGTTTATAATTTATTTTTTATAGTTAACTCTAACTACAAGAAAAATAAATTAATGAACTGGTTTAAATTTTTTTCAATTCGCTATAAAGAAGTTCTTTTTTACTCAATTTTCATCTTTTTATTACTTCATCGCGTCACTATGAAATAAGAAAAACATTTCAATTGACCAAAAAGTCATCATTTTTCGCATGAATCAAAAAAGTTTAAACCAGTTCAATGTATTAGGTTTGATTTTGTATAGGATCAAACCTTTTTTTATAGAGTTTTGTTAGATGATTTCATATAGAAATTGAAGTAGTTTCAACTTTTTATTTTGAATTTTTTGAATGATATGTATGACTTGTAAATGATTAGTCTCCTTCCTGCTTTCTGGTATTTGTAGGATACCTATTAAACTGGGTTTATGCATTAAAAAAATACCAGTATTTATTACACTTGAAACCTTCATAACGAAGTTCTAATGCAGAATCCGAGTTTAGATATACCATTCATATGTGAGAGCACCCATTGTGCAATTCATCATAACCAGTTTGAATTCTTAATATTTAGATTTGTCTAGAAGTGTTAACTATTAAAATATTACAATAATACACAAGAGAAAAAATAGTGTAACAGAAATTAGAAGAGTGTTTAGAGTTTTGTAACTTTCAAGAAGGATAAACATTACCTACTGACTTCCTTGGATTCTAATTTTTAGGACTTAATTGGCAAGATATTATTGAAGACTATAATCTAGGTTTATAGTCTTATGTAAGTCTATAGTATAAGGGGTGTTCTTTTTTCTTCATTTTCAAAATTAAATAACCATAGTTTTATGTCTAATTAACTTTGTAAAGTCGCTTATGCTTTATTTTTTGCTGAATTTAAAATACAATTGATATTAGATACTATTATACTCTTTCCTCAATCTTTTCTTCCTTATTTTTAAAAGGTCGTATAATTAATCGGGCAGCCTTGTCATAATTTATATAATTATAGGACCAGTTAAATAGAGTAACAAAACGATTTCTGAAGCCAATTAAAAACCATAAGTGTATAAACATCCAAATAAACCAGGCAAAGAAGCCTCCAAATCTGAATTTCCCTAGATCTACCACAGCTTTGTTACGTCCTATTGTAGCCATAGACCCTTTGTCAAAATATTTGAAAGGAGTCATAGTTTTTTGACGCAAGTGGCGCTTTAAGTTTTTGGCAAGGTGTTCTCCTTGTTGTATTGCAGGTTGCGCCACCATAGGGTGTCCTTGAGGATATACTTTGGTTTCCATAACGGCAATATCTCCTAAGGCATATACATTAGAGTATCCTTCTATTTGATTGTATTGATTTACTTTATAACGATTTGCTCTTTGAACCAGAGAGTCTGCTTTTATTCCAGACACAGGAGCTCCTGTAACACCAGCAGACCAAATAAATGTGGCAGTTTTTAGAGAAAGATCGGTGTTGGTAGTAACTAGGTTATCTTCGTATTGACTTACTTGCGTATTAACATGAATATGCACTCCTAGTTGTTTTAAGAATTTAGTAGCCTTTTTCGATGCATGTTCGCTCATAGGAGGGAGGATACGAGGTGCTCCTTCTATAAGATGAATCTCCATTTCTTCAAAATTCATATCTGGATAATCTCTTGGTAGTACGTTTTGTTTTAATTCTGCAATACCACCGGCTAATTCTACACCTGTTGGGCCTGCACCCGCCAGTACAAAACGCAACAGTTCTTTTCTTTGTTCTGGATCAGAGGTGATAACGGCTTGTTCAAGATTTTCGAGCATTAAGCTACGTAAATTTAATGCTTGCGGAAGATTTTTCATGCGCATAGCATTATTTTCGATAGTTTTATTTCCAAAAAAATTGGTTCTTGCCCCTGTTGCTATAATTAGATAATCGTATGTGATACTTCCAATATTGGTATTTACACTTTGAGATTCGGTATCTATAGAAGATACTTCGGCCATTCTAAAAAATGTGTTTTTTCCTCTTTTTACAATTTTCCTAAGTGGATAAGCAATAGAATCTGGCTCTAGAGAAGAAGTAGATACTTGATATAAAAGAGGTTGAAATGTATGGTAATTTTGCCTATCTAACAATACGAGTTGTACGTCTTCTTTAACCATTTTTCTTGCTAGTGCAACTCCAGCAAAACCACCGCCAATAATTACAACTCTTGGCAAGTTAGTATAAGGAACATTCATAAGATATATGCTAATTATACCACAAATGTACCACCTTTTATGAGAATTATGAATAGGTTTTTTGAGTAATTATTAGGGTTTTTTTAAAAAAAAATAACAAAACTTTAAGTTTTATTAGTAGCAAAAAGTAAGTGAATTTTATATGGGAGTACTGCAAAAATCTCTAGAGGTACAATATAACCGTTAATGTATTTACGGCTTAACCATAAATCATGTAAGTTTAAATTGTTGATTGCTAATGTTTTATGTGGGTTGTGTTTGCCGAAAATTAACTTTATAATCAATGCAAGCTCCCAAATAATAAGTAAAAAGAGCATAATAATAATTAACTTTTTGTTAAGATGATATAAATGATCAATTTAGCATCAAACAAAAACATAACGTAAATTTCATAAACCCACCCCATACTAAGTAAGTAGTATAAACGTCAAAATGTAGGATACCAAGTCTGAAAAGTTTATTAACCCAAAATAGTATGTTATGAAAAAAAGTTACATTTTAATCCTTGTATTTATTATCTTCTCTGCTTTAGTAGCAAATTCTGTATTAGCTAACGAAGCCACATCTCAAAATGATACAGCCCCTATAGAACAACAAGATATTCAAGAGAATTCTGATCTCAAAACTTCTTAAATAGTCAAAATTTTTAAATCTAGAGTTTTTAAAAAATACATGGATTCATGCTTAAAAGTATTATTCTATGAATAATTAAAAAGTAAAAATCATTGTATCATTCTAAAATTTAAAAAAGAAAAAGACGGTTAGGTAGATTTTTTACCCTTTAAGGCTGGGGTATGCAGTATACACCAGCCTTATTTTAAAAAACTAATTATAAATTAATAGTTATGAAAAAAATGGATGTATATGTTATGTTACTCGTTTTTGTGTCACTATTAGTAGTTTGTTCTGTCTCCTATTAGATGTTATCTAAAAGCATTTTATATAGATTGTATAAAAATGCCAATAGAATCACATAGGTAAACAGCATTACTTCGAAATGTGCCACTACATGATTTTTGCATAAAAAGTGAGGAAGATTGCAAAATAAAAACATTAGACGGATCAATTAACAGGGTATGGTTAATGTGATCTATGATCTCAAAGAAAAAGTGATTTCTAGTTTCAAGTTCGGTTAGGTTGAAAAACCACTGTCTATTCATGACAGTGGTTTCTCTTTTTATGAATAAAGTTTTGTTTTGAAAGTTAAATGATACTGTTTTCAAAAAGCATAATTGCACTAACCTTATTCAATATCGATTTATTTTAGGATACTTCAAGAGGGATGTTAGATCTAATATTCCCAAGTTTGCTTTGAGATATTTTTGACAGAGTAAATAGCCGATGAGCTTAGCTTTCCTATAGAATTGATTACGTTTAGTTGGATTTTGATTGGTTGGACCTTATACCAGAATTGACTTTAAAAAATCGGTTTTTTTGGATCTGGATATGGTAAGGATATCTCCATTTTCCATGACTACCTGAGGTAGCTTTGCTTTAAGTATTTTGGTTATGTAATTAATATTAATCAAATACGATTGATGGATTCTATAAAACTCAACGTTGTTAATTAGCTGTTGTTCAAAAGTTTTTAAAGTTTTTGATACGCAAATGGATTTTTGATCCTGTATGTATATTTGACAATAATTGATATCTGCTTCTATATACATAATATCCTGTACAGAGATCATTTGTATTTGTTTTTCTTGTGGTATGGCTATTCTTTTTTTGGGAGTAGTGGATTTAATTCTTGTTAAAATTTGTTCAAGCTCTTTTTCCTTAGAAATACCTATGTAAGATTTGTTAATACTAATTCTCAACTCTGTAAAGTCTACAGGTTTTGTGATATACTCTATATTATGTTTTTCTAGTAAATTAATAATATTAGACTCATTAGGAATGATAGCCAAAACATCAATAGTAGCTTTTCTTACTTTTCTTAAAAAACTAGTAGGAATTTCTATATCAATATTTACATCGATTAGGATTAAATCGGGTGTTGTTTTATGAAGCATTTTTTCAGACTGTACATATGAATTTAATTTTTCACAAACTCGTATATAAAAGAAGTTAGCTTGTAAATATGCTTCTATTCCTTCTAGTAAATCATTGTTATCCCCTATAAGAAAACACTTCATTCTTTGTTAGATTTTAATATTATTTAAAATACATTTCCTATTAATCAAGGAATAAGACAAGAATGTGTTTAGGTTTATGGAACACTAAAAAAGGAGTAATTACTATCGCAGATTATAAAGGTCTATTGATTAATGTTAGGGGTAATCCTGTTTGATAGTATTTTTTAGTCTTGTTAAATTTATCTAAAAATAAGAAAAAAAGCGATATAAATACTTTTAACTGTCATTTAAAATAGACACTATTTTGTTATTTATGGTTTTTGAACAAGGTTTTATAATTTTTTTAAAGTTTAGTGTAACATAAAAGTATATTGCACTACTTATAGGATGTAACTAGCCACAGTGAATAAAGAATTAGAACATAGTTTTGTATCCAATCTTGAACAAAATCAAAATATTGTTCACAAGATTTGTAGGATTTATACAAGTGATCCAGATTCGCATAATGATTTGTTTCAGGAAATTACTATACAGCTTTGGAAAGCTTATCCAAAATTTAGAGGAGATTCGAAGTTTAGTACCTGGATGTATCGTGTTGCGCTAAACACTGCAATTACTTTGTACAGAAAATCTAAAAGAAGTATTAATACTACAAATATTGAAACGTTTGATTACAGAATTAAGGTAGAGGAGTATGATGATGAGATAGAACAACAGTTACGATTAATGTATGAAGCTGTAAAGAAACTTAATGATATTGAAAAAGCACTTGTTTTTTTATATCTCGAAGATAGACCATACCATGAAATTGCCCAAACAATGGGTATAAGCGAAGTAAATGCCAGGGTAAAAATGAACCGGGTAAAAACAAAATTAAGAAAAATATTAAATCCGTAACCCCATCATGGATGAATTAGAATTATTAAAAAAAGACTGGCAGAAACAGAAGAATGTGTTTCCCAAGTTATCATATAACGAAATATATCAAATGATATTAAAAAAATCTTCTTCTATTGTAAGATGGATTTTTATCATTAGTATTTTAGAATTTGTTTTATGGACATCTCTAGATATTGTATTTAGGTTAAATGGAATGCATACCAAGATAGAAAATGTGGATATGGGATTGTTTTCTATATTTTCCTCTATTCTATCCTATAGCGTTTTAGTGTATTTTATGGTTAGATTTTATCAAAACTATAGAAAAATTAAAACTACAGATTCTACCAAAGTGCTAATGGAGAATATTTTAAAAACGCGAAGAACGGTTCGACAATATATTTTTGTGAGTATAAGCCTGTTTGCAATCGTACTTATCTCGACAATAATTTATATTTTTTCCTTTACAGACCAATTTCAAAACAGCACAATCCAAGGAGAACCGCCACTATGGGTTGTATTGGTAAGTACACTCATGGTTGTTCTAATTTTTGTTGGGTTAATTGCGTTGTTTTATAGACTTATATATGGTATACTAACGCGTAAGTTAAAAAAGAACTATAAGGAACTTGAAAAACTTGAAGTATAGGTATTTTATGTGCCTTTTGTAAAAATATATAGCACTTTAATTATTTGTTTTCATTGAAAGCAGATGGTAATAATTGAGGGATAAATTTTACCAAAAGAGGTAATAACAGACTCCCTCCGGGAAGTATAAAAATAGCTAAAGAAGGAATTGTTTTACAAATATCAAGTAACTGTTTTTTTACTTGTTGCTTTTCTTCGGTAGACAAATCTCTTAGTGTCGATTGACCTAGTAAAATCATTAACTCTTTACTTTCTGATATTTCTTTAATTAACCGTTTTTTATTTCTTAATATCAGGATACTTACCGTACGAGAGGTTTGTTGGTAAAAGTGTAAGGCAGGATTAGAATAGTTGAAAAAAGTAATGTTTCTTCTATGTGTATTTATAAAAGTTCTCACAAGGTTAAGAGACTCTTTTGTGTAGTCGTCTGCAAGCCCTAATTCGGCTCCCAATGCCGTCATAAAATTGTGTTCGTGTTGATCTAATTTCTCATCGTTCCAAACAGCTAACGAGGTAAGATCCAAAATGTATTTTTTTTCAATTTCGTCGGTATACGAATCTAACTCTAAATGATCAAAACTGGCTTCCTCTTCTGTAGATATATGTGTATACCTAACTGATGAAGAAAAAAGTTTAACCAAAAGTTGATCATATTGATCTTTTTCTGTCTTAGAATTTAGCGCTAGAAAAACAGTATTTATTAAAGACTCTTCTAGCTTTGTCGCATAATCTAAAGGGTTTTTATCATGGATTAAAAAATAATCAAAAGCCAATACATCAATAAATAAGAGTGCATTTGTTAGCAGATGACTAAAGTTCTTTTTGAAAATAGACTCATTTGTTTGTATGCGGGTATGTAGAACTTTTTCTAATTTTTCATAAATGTTTGATGTCAGTATGTTGGTTAATGAAAAAAAAGATTTTTTAGTGTCTAAAAAACTATAAAACTGAAGCAACGCATTAATACAATCTTCTTTATCTGCATTTTCTATAGTTTCATAATACGTAACAACCAGTGCAGAGAAAAGGTTGATTTTTGTTTTTTCTTCTTCAGAATATACAATATCAGAAATGTTATTTACAATTATATCTATAGAGTTACCATAGATAAATCCTACATTTCTTAAATCGAGATATAGTTTATCAAGTGACCATTGCAGTAAGTGTAGATCATTGTCTTGATCTCGTAGAAACTTTTCTATCCAACCAGAAGTTGAAGGATTCATTGAATTAGGTTTGTTACAAAGTTAGTTTTATTTTGATAAAACGAAATTTTAAAAAGTTATAAAAATGTAATCAATTTATGGGCTATATGTTTTATATATACTATAAATATCAATCAATAAAAAAGAGGTTACACAAGTAACCTCTTTTGAAACGTATATTTTATCGTTCTATTATCTTTACTGTATAATACCGCCACAGCTTATTCTGCTACCAGCAGCTCCAGATGGTTGTGAGGTAAAATCATCAACTCCTTGATGTACTATAATGGCTTTACCCAAGATATTTTTTCTTTTATCCTCACATCCTATACACCATTCGTTAGTAGCAAATGTCAAAGCACCATTACCATTCTCATCGGCCTTAAAGTTTCCTATATCACCTTTATGGTACCCTTCTTTTGCACCCCATTTTCCGTGTGGTTCCATAGTTGGATTCCAATGTCCACCTGTAGATTTACCATCTGCAGAACTACAATCTGCTTTTTCATGAATATGAATAGCGTGTTCACCTTCTTCCAGACCCGTTAGCTCTGCAATCATATTTACCATTCCTTCTGATTCTGTAAAGATAATTTTACCAGCAACATTACTGTCGTTTTTAGGCTCTAGATTAAACTCTATTGTTTTAGTTTCGTTTTTTTCTACTTTTTCAGTAGTAACAGTTTCTTGTTTGTCAGGAGTATTATTTTGGTCTGTGGTGTCCTTTTTTTCTCCTTTACAACCAAATATGGTTATAGATACTACAGTAAGTACTACCAATTTTAAATTTTTCATGATCTTTTGGCTTGTATTTTGTTTGTAGTGGTAATATAATGCAGTTTTAGTTTATGGCAAAAAAAATGCTACAAATATTACTATTGTAATACTTGTTAGATCACTATTAAAGCAGTGTGGTGATTATTTGAGCTTTACTATGCAATGTTTTATGAACAGGGCACTTATCTGCAATTTGTAATATTCTGGTAATCTGTTTTTCATCTAACGCTCCTTCTAGTTTTATTTCTCTTTTAAAGGTATCGATCTTAGCATCCGGGTTTTCAGCATTTTCGAAATCAACATTATAGGATTTACTATAGTCGGTATGCACTTCTATATGTTTTAAATCCCATCCTTTTCTGGCAACATACATTTTTATGGTCATAGCTGTACATGCAGACAAGCCAGCAGATACATATTCATAGGGAGTAGGGCCAAAATTATTGCCTCCCACGTTCTCAGGTTCATCTGCAAGCATGTAATGACTGCCTACTTTCATTTGGGTTGTAAAACCACCTGTGTCTCTTAAGCTAGCAACAACTTGATACGTGCTTTTTAATGCTGGGGTTTCGGGTTTTTTAATATATCTGGACGACCATTCTGAAATAACTTTTCCTGCATATAGAGAGTCTTCTTTTCTCATCAATAAATGATCCGCACCATCCAAAGTCACAAAACTTTTTGGGTGTTTTGCTGCTAAATAAATTTCTTCAGCATTATGAATATGAACGGTTGTATCTTGAGGAGAATGCATTATTAATAGTGCTTTGCCTAGATTTTTGGCAACATCTGGTAACGATTTGTTTTTTAGATCATCCAAAAATTGCTTTTTAATTGTAAAATCTCTGCCGCTTAGATTGATAGTAGCTTTGCCTTGAGTTTCTATTTCTTCAATTCCGCTTTTTAGTAAGTGTTGTACATGAACTGGGTTAGAAGGTGCTCCAATAGTGGCAACTGCTTTGATAGAATCAATTTTTGAAGCTGCAAAAATGGAGGCAGCACCGCCCAAAGAATGACCGATTAACAACGATGGAGCCATATATTCATTTGCAAGAAAATCAGAGGCCGCAATAAGGTCATTTACATTACCAGAAAAATTGGTGTTTTCGAAGTCTCCCTCACTTTCTCCAAGGCCTGTAAAATCAAATCGTAATACTCCAAATCCACGGGTTGTAAGACTTTTACTAATATTTCTTACTGCACCCAGATTTTTATTACAAGTAAAACAATGTGCAAACAATACAAAGTTATGAGGATGTTGATCAACAGGAAGTTCTATACGACCAGACAATGTTTGTCCTTCAGAATTGATAAAAGTTACTTTAGATAGATTCATCTTTAGAATGGTTTATAGCAAGAGTCGTTTTTTGATGAGAGAGCTTGCAAGAGTTATGTGATAAAATTTAAAGAATTCTAAAATAACCAAAAACCATCAACCAAAATATTAATGATTGGTTAAGGTAACAATGCTTACATTTGTTTTTCAAAATATAGAAAGCCAAAATGAAATATATTGAACTAACACTTAAAGATCATATCATTGTACATGGTTTTGATGCAAGAAACCAAGAAATAACAGAAGAAGTAAAATTAGAAAAAGCATCAAAAAAAATGGTGGCGATCGATAGAATATTATCTGTAAGTAATCAATTTATCTTGATTAAATATGCTTTTGATAGAATTGTATATTGGGAGTATGAAGAGAGTTATGATACCGTAAAAAATATGCTAAAGTAATGTTGAGGAAAATTGCTTTTATTCTTGAAGAAACTTGTATACAAGATTTTTTGTAGGTAGAACTTGTAAGCTTGTTATGTGCCAAAAAAGAGGTTTTTTTAGTAATTATAAAAAAACCTCTTTTATACATCTCTAGCGTTTTATTGTTTTAAAGTTTTATTGACTTCTACTAATACTAAATGAATTGTTTGATTTAGTTTCTGAGGCCTATTATTTTACCCAACCAACAACACCTTCATATCTATAACCGGCTCTGGTGCCTTCAGAGTAATTGGTGGTGAATAAATGATCAGAATTGTTATGACCATAAAAACGATATAATCTTTTTAAACCGGTTTTCTGATTTTTGTGAATTAATACATAATTATGTGTTAGGTTATTCCACCCGCTTCTTCTTAAACTCCAATATTCACGAGCACTTGTAGTCATCATAAAATCTTCATTTCTTGGGTGTAATAAAAAATACAAAAAATTATATTCATTTCTGTCAACTCCATTAGAAGAGGCAACAATAGGGGTTCTAAACGCAATCCCTTCATATGTTCCAATCGCTGCTCCAGAATTTGCAACTTTATATGTATGAACAGTATTTCTTCCTCCAGAATAATATCGAAGTGCATTCGTGTATGATAAGGTTGACTTTACCGATATATCATTATTTACTTTGATTTCCTCCAAAGCTTTAATTTCATCAAGATCTTCTCCAGTAGTATCCGTTTCCTGTATTTCTTCTTTTTCACAAGAAGTAAATACCAATCCCATAATAGCTATGGTAAAAAACGAAAATAAAAATTTGTGTGTTTTCATTGTTTTAAAAGTTTTATGATTTATAATTGATTAAAATTTATAAGTCAAAATTAGTGTGATAACGGTTTGTAAAACAAGGAGTTGTAGTCGTTTTTCATGAATTCCAACTGGCTATTCATGAATATCGATAGTTTTAAGATTGAAGGGTGTTTTTTATAAATCCCTATTAAAATCTTGCGGAAAGGTAGATGGATCAAAATTCCATAAAGAAGGTAGCAGGTAGTACGTTATTACGATAATTAGAAAAATAGATATTAAATTTAACCAAAACCCTTTTTTCATCATATCGGGGATACTTAGATATCCAGAACCAAAAACCACAGCGTTAGGAGGAGTAGCTACCGGAAGCATAAATGCGCATGAAGCAGCAATAGTTGCACCAATCATAAGAATAAAGGGATGTACTTCTAACGATAATGCCATCGAAGCAAGCACAGGTAATAACATCGAGGTAGTAGCGACATTTGATGTTATTTCTGTTAAAAAGTTTACAGCGGTAACAATAAAAGCCAAAAGAACGATCAAAGAAACTCCTTGTAATAATGTCATTTGAGTACCTATCCATAAAGCTAATCCAGACTCTTTAAATCCAGAAGCAAGGGCCAAACCACCTCCAAAAAGCAATAATATTCCCCAAGGAAGCTTTACTGCCGAGGACCAATCCATTATTGGTTTCCCTTTTTCTTTACTAGGTAATATAAATAAAGAAATTGCAGCGATCATAGCAATGATAGTATCATTAATAGGAGGGATAATATGCTTTAGTAGAAAGGATCTTGTTATCCAGGAAAAGGCTGTACATACAAAAACCACGAGCACCATTTTTTCTTCAAAAGATAATTTACCAAGTGCATCAAGCTGTTTTTTTATTTCGTCCTTACCTCCAGGAAATGTCTTTTGTTTAAAAGGAAAAGCAATATGTGTTAAATAATACCAGCTAATAAACAGCATAAGTATGGCTATTGGTAATCCTATGATAACCCAATTGGTAAAAGTAATTTCAAAATTGTAAACTTCTTTAACAATACCAGCAAGAATAAGGTTAGTAGGAGTACCTATAAGAGTTGCAATCCCACCAATGGAAGCACTATATGCAATACTAAGCATTAATGCTTTTCCAAAAATCTTGTTCTCATTTTCGATAGTATTTGGATTGTCTGTAAGTTGTGATATAATAGCAATACCTATGGGTAACATCATAACAGAAGTCGCAGTATTAGAAATCCACATGGATAAAAAAGCAGTGGCAATCATGAAACCAAGAATCATGGTTTTTACGTTTGTACCTATAATGTGAATAATGGTAAGAGCAATACGTTTATGCAAATTCCATTTTTGTATGGCGATGGCTAGTATAAATCCTCCTGTGTATAAGAAAATTGTATGATTTCCGAAAGCAGCTGTGGTAGTCTTTATATCCATTCCTCCTGATAATGGAAACAATATAATCGGTAATAATGAGGTTACAGCTATTGGTACAGGTTCTGTGATCCACCAAATAGCAACCCATAAAGTGCTTGCAAGTATTGCATTAGCTTCTTTGGTAAGACCTTCTGGATGAAAAAAAAATAAAACAAGAAAGAAAACGAGAGGGCCGCAAATAGCTCCTGTCTTTTTAAGATTTAGATTCATAAAGTTAATCCATATTGGGTCAAGACCACATGTAAATAAATAATTGTAGTAAAAGTATTGAAAAGAATTTATATGTAACCTTAAATCAGGATATAGATTAGAATACGGGGGCTATTTAACGATCCATGATATGCTCAAAAAAGAACATACTAATGTAGTGCGAGCTAATTGTAAGAAATCAACTCATTTAACTTTGATAAGAAAATAGAAAGTAATTACGTTGTTTTTGATACGTTAAGAGATTCTGAAGTTATGGAGTCATAATTTTCGAATTATCACTACTCCTTGCAGAAATAAGGTTAAAATCTTTATCAACCTTGATAATTATTTTTTGCCCATTATGTAAATTAACCATTTTCCATCTAAAGCCATAAGAGGTTTCAAAAATTGCTGATCTGGCCATTTTTCGTAAATCTATATCATCAAGGTTTGCAACAATTTGATTTGCCAAAAGATCCAGACCTCTTTGTTTTACCTCTTCTGTAGAAAGTTTACGATCACTTGGGTTTTGAACGCTACTTTCAATAAATGATACTGGTGAAATTTTAAGAGAATAATTGGCATTTACTGCAAACGCAGGTAGCATAAAAAGGAATAATAGTAAATAATTTTTCATAATCTAATAATTTAAAAATTACATACTATACACAAGTATGCAATTACATTGACTTAATACGTTTCATCATATGTATTTGATATAGTGCTTTAACAATTATCTAAAAAATAGGGGTATTGTAAAATTACTACATAAACCCTCTATATGACGGTGATGTATGTTAAAAAAATGATAATTTTTGTAAATAAGTAATGAATTTGCTCTTGCTTTAATGTTTTAATTACATTAAAACTTATGTTAATTCTTATTAGATACTTTATAGATAGATACTCAATATTCATTAAATGTTTTAATTTTATCTTATGATGAGAGAAAATAAAGTTTTTAAAAAAGGATTTACTTTTCAGGCATTCGAAGCTCCAGAGCAATCTATATTCGATAAACTATTCGATATTTTTCAGGAAATCATAATACATACTTCAGGAGATTTAGAAGAAGCTTTGGAATGGATGAAGGAGTTGGATAGAGAATATCAGTTAACAGATGAAGAGTATACGCTTGATGATTTTGTACAAGACTTAATAAAGAAAGGATATTTACGAGAAGATATAGAGCCTGATGGAAAAGGAGGGATGTCGATTACTACCAAAACAGAACAGGCCATTCGAAAAAGAGCTTTGGATCAGATTTTTGGCAAGTTAAAAAGAAGTAAAAAAGGAAATCATAGAACAAATTATTTGGGAAAAGGAGATGAGCCTTCTGGTGAGTTTCGTAATTATCAATACGGAGACTCTTTAGAACGAATATCAATGACAGAAAGTCTCAAAAATGCTCAGATAAATAATGGGATTGATGATTTGCATTTTACAGAGGACGATCTAGTAGTAGAAGAAGCTCAGTTCAAAGCTCAAATGAGTACGGTATTAATGATTGATATTAGTCATAGTATGATTCTTTATGGAGAAGATCGCATTACGCCGGCAAAAAAAGTAGCCATGGCGTTGGCAGAATTGATTACTACAAAATATCCTAAAGATACTCTGGATATACTTGTTTTTGGTAATGATGCCTGGCCAATAAACATAAAAGATTTACCATATCTACAAGTAGGGCCCTATCACACTAATACAGTGGCCGGCCTTCAATTAGCGATGGATATGCTTCGTAGAAAGCGAAATACCAATAAACAGATTTTTATGATTACCGACGGTAAACCAAGTTGTTTACGAATGTCAGATGGTAATTATTATAAAAACAGTAATGGCCTAGATCCACATATTGTAAATAAATGCTATATGATGGCACAACAAGCTAGAAAATTACATATTCCAATCACAACCTTTATGATAGCACAAGACCCTTATCTGATGCAGTTCGTTAGAGAATTTACCTATGCAAATCAAGGCAAAGCTTTTTATACAGGACTTAAAGGGCTTGGAGAAATGATATTCGAAGATTACGAAACTAATAGAAAAAAGAAAATTAAATAATACTTATTAAGGTGTTCTGTTATAAAAGATATGAAAGTTGAAACCATAAAGACTTTAGGTCAGTTAAAAAGTGCTGGATATCAAAGTATATCCATAAAAGAAGAGCTAAGAAAAAACCTAAGAATTAAAATTAGCAATAGAGAAAATACATTTACAGGAATTCATGGATATGAACATACTGTGATCCCAGAGTTAGAAAGAGCCATTCTTTCACAGCACAATATTAACTTATTAGGATTACGGGGCCAGGCAAAAACACGTTTGGCACGTCAAATGATTCATTTGTTAGATGAGTGGATACCGGTGGTAGCTGGCTCAGAGATAAATGATGATCCGTTTAACCCAATTTCGAGATTTGCAACCGAAACTATAAAAAGTAAAGGCGATGATACTCCCATTTCATGGTTACATCGATCAGAGCGTTTTGTAGAAAAATTAGCAACTCCAGATGTTACAGTAGCAGATATTATAGGAGATGTAGATCCTATAAAAGCCGCCAATCTAAAGCTCAGTTATGCCGATGATAGAGTTATTCATTTTGGGATGATCCCCAGGGCAAATCGTAGTATTTTTGTTATTAATGAACTTCCGGATTTACAAGCACGCATACAAGTAGCACTATTTAATATCTTACAAGAAGGTGACATACAAATCAGAGGATTTAAGCTTAGGTTACCATTAGATATTCAGTTTGTGTTTACCGCAAATCCAGAAGATTATACAAATAGAGGAAGTATTGTTACTCCTTTAAAAGATAGAATAGGGTCTCAAATACTTACGCATTACCCAGAAACCATCGAGATTGCCAGAACAATTACCCAACAAGAAGCTCAATTAGATAAAAGGCAGACTGATTTGGTGTATGTACCTGCCATAGCAAAGGACTTGTTAGAACAGATTAGCTTTGAAGCTAGAGAAAGCGAATTTATAGATCATAAAAGTGGTATTAGTGCCAGAATGAGTATTACAGCCTATGAAAATTTG
This sequence comes from Aquimarina discodermiae, assembly GCF_040786235.1. Taxonomy (NCBI): domain Bacteria; kingdom Pseudomonadati; phylum Bacteroidota; class Flavobacteriia; order Flavobacteriales; family Flavobacteriaceae; genus Aquimarina; species Aquimarina discodermiae. The sequence continues at coordinate 38,909 of NZ_JBFMKP010000009.1, read as the reverse complement.
TTGAGCACAGCAGAATATAGAGCATTACAATTAGGAGTTGATCGTACTTCTTTACGTTTAAGTGATTTTATAGGCATTATACCAGCAATAACTGGTAAAGTAGAATTGGTCTATGAAGGCGAACAAGAGGGAGCATCTTCTGTAGCAAACTCTTTAATAGGAGAAGCCATTAAAACCCTTTTTGTTGAATATTTCCCTAAAATAGAAAAATTAGAAAAAGAAGATTATGAAAGTCCATACCAGGAACTGGTAGCATGGTTTTTTGAACAAAGCGGTTTTGAGTTACTTGACGAGATATCTGACAAAGAATATAAAGACAAGCTTGATAGTATTAAGCCTTTAAAAGATTTAATTAAAAAATTTCACCCAGATATTTCTAAAGAAGATAGATACTTCATGATGGAGTTTACCTTGTGGGGATTGGTAGAATTTAAAAAATTGAGTAAGTATAGGCTTTCAGAAGGCTTTAGTTTTAAAGATTTGTACGGAAGTTATATAAGTGGTTTGTAACTGATTTAAAAACAAATAAATAACGAGTCACTATGGTATTGTTGAAATAATATTTACGATACTATTATTAACAATAATTAGATAAAAATAACTAAGTAATAAAAAAGTTTTATATGTTTACCATGTAAACAAATTGAGTATGCTTACCGATTAATTACTTTTTAATGGCCGAAGATAAAAGCTAAAAATATAGACGTAGTTTACAACAGTCTTATCCATAAATTATCAAAAATATATAAACCTTCTTTTTAAACACTATATAAATAAGTTAGCCCTATGAGCATGAGTATCATTGAAAAATTTCATCATTGGCGTAGAAAAATACGTTGGAATAAGCAGTACAAAAGTGGTCGTTGGGATAGTTTAGAAAGTGAAAAAGAACTTAAACGTTATAAAAAAATAATCGAGTTTATTGATAACTATGGGGTATCGAACCCAAGTATACTTGATATTGGATGCGGTTATGGCGTACTAACAATGTATATGCAGAATACTCCATATTCTTATTTCTGCGGAATAGATTTTTCTAAGGTATCTATAGACAAAGCAAAGAAACTAAACTATAAAAATAGTGATTTCGAGGTAGCTGATGCTATACATTATCTTCCGAAACAAAAATTTGATATTATTGTATTTAATGAAGCTTTTTATTACATACATGAAAAAGAAAAGAATACCGTGATGGCTCGTATGCTTGATGCATTAAACCCCAATGGTTTATTGATAAGTTCTATCTATAGAGAAGGTATTGGTTGTTGGGAGTACTTTAAGGAAAATGAATCTTTACAAGAACTTGACTTTTCTACAGTAAGAACAAACGAAGAATTACGTTACTGGAAAGTAGGGGTGTATAAGAAGAAAGAAGATTTGTAAAAATTAGGTCGTATAAAGTAAAAAAAACTTCTTAAAGCCTAATCTTTAAATGATTTTTGATCAATTCTAAATTCGTTTTAGCAGACTATCTATATATATTAGATTTATAATTTTTATATTCAATTTTGAATTATAGAATTTATTGGGTTTACATTATAATAGCTAAAAGTGTAGTATGGTAAAAGAAAAAATAATTGCCGCTTATGAAGAAATGGCAGAAAAGTATAATGAATTAATTGATCATAAACCTCACAACGCATATTATGATAGACCAAATACCTTGAGTTTGGTTTCAGAAATTAAAAACAAATCAATATTGGATGCGGCATGTGGCCCTGGAAAATATGCCGAAATTTTAGTTTCTAAAGGCGCTAAGGTTATAGGAGTTGATATCAGTGAGAAAATGATACAATTAGCTAAGGAAAGAAATAATTTATCTTCAAATTTTTTTGTTCATGATTTATCGACACCTTTACATATGTTTGAAAAAGATTCTTTTGATGTCGTGATATGTGCTTTAGCACTTCATTACATAGAAGATTGGACCTTAACGATTAAAGAGTTTTGTAGAGTACTTAAATCTAATGGAGCTCTTGTGATATCAGTAGAACATCCTTTTTTTGAATTCAATTTTTTTGAATCAACCAAATACTTCGAAATAGAAAATGTAAAATGTACCTGGAATGGATTTGGTAAACCTATAGAAGTTAACAGTTATAGAAGGCCATTAAGTGAATGTATACTACCCTTAACAAATAATGGTTTTTATATTGATAAATTAATAGAACCAAAGCCTACAAAAGAGTTTGAAAAGGCGGATCCTAAACATTTTAAAGAATTAAATGATTTTCCTGCTTTTATGTGTATCAGAGCTGTTAAAAAATAAATGGTTGTTTATTTAACTATAGTCTAGGGTATTAGTGAATTGTAGGTGTAAATTATTAAAATTAGATGCACAAGCATCAGAAAGTTTTTCAAAACAGTGAAAAAATCTTTGTTATGCTTTACAAATAAGCTTTTACTGTGTGTTTATTGGGAAAATAAGTCTTCTTGAAACTCGATTTTACATAGATTTGGATACTTTGCTCTTTTAGCTTTATATCGATTTGATTGCATACGTAGCCTAGACTGATATAAAAACATAAGCAAATCCTTATTTTTTCCACAAAATTTGAAAATACATGTTTTTTCTTAGCTATAGTTCTCATAATTAGTTGTAACAGCATTAATATGTCTAGGCATCTTAGCCATCAAAATTCCGGAATTTCGACTACTTTTTATGAAAATTTTATGTTAAAAATATTTTATCAGAGAAAAAGGAAATATGTTTGTACCACAATTAATAAAACTTTAACAAACATATTGGAATATGAAAACAAAAATTATTTGGGTAGCCTTACTTTTAATAGTTTCAACGTTATCAGCACAGGATACTCATCAAGAAAAAAACACAAATAATTTTTTTAGAATAGGAGGACAAATTGGTTATGGCTTGGGGTTTAATCATATTGATTTACTAGACTATGATGAAGTGAATGGTGATAATGAAGTGGTTTCATCGGGCGATTCTTCTATTAGTGGCGGTGGTGGATGGCATGTCTCTGCTACAGGAGAATATGTAATTAACCATAAAATTGGCCTAGGTATAAATATGGGATATCAGTCGAGTCATTTGCGACCAATACTGGACGATGCAACTGTTAGGTTTAATAGGTTTACTTTTCTTCCTACTATCAAATATTTGATAGCACTTAATCCCCGTAAAACTAATAAAATTAATGTTGGGGTTGGTTACGGTTTTTATTTCGGAAACAAAATGAAATTTGATGTAGGTGAGTTAGGGGGAGAATTTAACCTTGATTATAATAATGCTCAAGGATTCAATTTAATAACAGAATACGAAGAAACCCTTCGAAATGGAGGTGTTTTAACTATAGGGTTGCGATATTACGGGGTTTCTTATGATATAAAAGAACTTACAGGAGATAATACTTTTGATGAGTTAAAAGGAAGTGGAATGGATCTTTATTTAGGATTTTCATTTCCCTTATAAATTTAGGATAGCGATTTTTTCATAGGGATTCCTATTTAAAGTTTCAAAACACTCTATTTGACAAGAAATCATCCTGCTTTTATAATGGATATATGCTATGTGTACCGGTACACATATCCAATTGTTACCAAACATATTAACAAAAGGAAGGAATATAAAACTACTAAATTATTAATACTGACTATTGTTATATCGCTAAATACTGTCTTTGTTCAAGAAAACAAGTACTTAATTGAAAATTTAAATGATCAAAATAAACAATGTAAAGACAACAAAACTATCAATATTAGACGGTATTGAGCTTAAGTCTGCTGTGTTTATCGATAAAAATTTCCCTTCTCATTTTCACCAATCTTGGAGTCTGGCATATGTAGAATACGGAAGCGAAAATATGGCATATAACAATTCAGGTTTTTTGGTCAATAAGAATGCAATGCAATTAATTCCCCCTTATTCAATTCATAAAAACTGGGGCAATAAAAACAATGCCTGGGCCTATAAGGCACTTTATATAAGCGATGACGTAATCAAAAATGTTGCAAAAAAAATAAATGCTGATTATTCTTATCTGACAAGCCTTCCTTATTTTATCTCATATCGTAACAATGAGTTTAATATAAACGAAGCATCAATTTTTAAAATCATTGAAAATCTTTTTCTGGATACTTTGCATGATATTCATCAACCTTATTTTAAAAAATATGCTAACGAACCTTTTGACGATATTTTAAACTATTTGTCTCTAAATTATAACCAATCAATAACTTTAGAAATGCTACAGCAAAAGTTTAAATTAAATAAATTTAAACTACAAAAAAGCTTTAAAAAGAGCATTGGTTTAACACCTCTGGAATATCTAACTACTATACGAATAGAAAACTCAAAAAAGCTTTTTTATATGGATGTTCCTTTGGTAGAAATTGCACTTGAATCAGGCTTTTATGACCAAAGTCATTTTACGCATAGTTTCAAAAAATACGTTGGAGTAACCCCTGGAAATTATAAAAAGAATTGCAAGATTTTACAAGACTTGTAATTCTTTAAAGAAGCATATTTGTTTTCTTAATAAAACAATAACAAATGACAACTTTTAAAAAAATAAAATTTCCAACACTTATCTTATTTATTCTTTTTTTAAACTTAGGTGCTAATCCACTTTATTCTCAGGGCTCTCAAGGAACTCTTATTTTAGAACTAAAGCCTTTTAAGTCTGAGATTAAACTAAGAAAAAAAATATTAAAACAACTTGAAAGTGGAGCTTTAGAATGGGGAATTTCAGAAAATCAATTTGTAACAACTTTAGCAAATAAACGTTTTCTGAATTTTGATTTTCCCTATATGACTAGATATGGAACTTCAAAAGAAATTAAATTAAAACCTGGTAAGTATAATATCACATGTGTTGGCTTTATTTATGATGGAGGGTTAAGTGTAAATAAGGTTTTAGAAAAAGGGGCCTTTTTTAACTTGGATATTCTAAGTTTCGAAATTTTCGAAGATAAAACTACAGTCCTAGAAATTTCACCAAATATAGAAAAATCAAGATCTATGTTATTAAAGATGTACATGCCTGATTTATTAGTGAAAATAATTGAAGATAATCAGGTGAAAGTTGAAACTTCAATAAGTCAAAAGTATGAAACTTCAATTAATTGGAATGATTATGATGGGCCTTTAAAATTTAAAAAATAAAATTTCTAGCATAAACTCTTTACAACAGCAACTTTGTGAAAAAAACATAACATTATATAAAAACAATAGCTGTGATATCTATCTATAAAGAAAAATATATTGTGGCTTGTATAAAATTTAGTAGTAAATAGAAAGTATTTACTATTACAGTAGGCTACTATTTTTATACTTAACGTTAGCAAAAATTAAAAACAACAATATGAATAGAATATTAAAAACATTTGGATTACTGATTATTTTGACAACAATAACTAGTTGTGCAGTTAAAATGCCTCTTTCGAGTAACTACTACTCAAACCAGAAAAAAGTTGGAGTGATTTATTTAATTGACTCAATAGGAGTATATAAAGTAGGTGCTCAAGGATTGTTAGATATGGCTTTGACAGAAGGAAAACGATTTGAAGAACCCCTTTCAATAGTTGATAAAAAAATTAACCCAAATAATGATATAAAAGATTTATATAGACAACTATTCAAAACCAAAGGCAAACCTTTAAATGAAATTGATTTCAAATATGACATTGAGAAACTCACAAAGTTTGAAAAACCATCTTCATCAAAAAAGAAGTATCATAAATATGACCTACGCTTTTTAAAAGATAAAGGAATAGACGAACTTTTAATTGTAGATGTTCAATATGGGCTTTTAGTGAGTTACTATGGAATGATTGAAACTGGAAAAATGGGAAATTGTAGAATTGATTCTGAAATAATTGACCTCTCAGACAATTCAATTGTTTTTAAAGATTTCTCTAACTCAGTTGAGAAAATAAAAGGAAAATGGAAAACCCCACCTGAATATAAAAATTTAGCAAATTCAATATCAAGTGCAATCACAAAAACTATTGGATTAGAAAAAACGAAACTAAACAAATAACTTTTGCTAATCGAGAGACGACTCTCCCCATAGATGAGGAGAGTGCGCCTCTCAACTTTAAATACAAACTGGACATTTTAGAACTATGAAAACATTAAAAGTAATTTTTTTAGTAATTTCTCTGTTGGCTGTATCTAATTATAATCACGCTCAGGAAATTCATAAAAGCTCAGAGAAAGGGAAAAGTACGTTAGGAGTTGGTGTAGGTTTTCCGTATGGGGCTATAGGAGCTCGTTTTGGAGTGAATGTAATAGATCATTTAACCATTTTTGGTGGAGTAGGGTATCAACTTTCTGGTGTTGGTTATAACTTTGGTTTACTAAAAGATTTCAAAAGCAAGACTGCAACGCAATTTTATTTGACAGGTATGTACGGAACCAATGCAGCTATTAAAATAGATGGGTTAAGCGAATATGACAAAGTATATACAGGAGCAACGTTTGGATTAGGAATTAAGATAAATTCTAAACGAAAAGAAGGGAACTTTTGGGATGTTGGATTATTACTTCCTATACGTTCATCATCTTATAAAAATGACGAGAGACAAGTCGAAAACGATCCTAGAATATCAGAATTTACAAAAGCATGGCCCATCGGTATTACAATAGGGTATAATTTTGGCTTATAAGATAAATCAAAATTAATTTGGGCTTTAAATCAGAAAAGGTCTCCTTATAGAAACCCTTTTTTCAAACAAAAGACCATCTATGTTTCTAGATGGTCTTTGTGATTATGATAGTTTTCTTCTTAACAATCAAAGGTTTTTTTATGTCTGCATCCAATCCAAAGGCAATAGTCTTTTTTGCAGCGTTGTTTCTACTATTTATAAATCAAAATTTATCGTTTAGTATTAAACGGTTCTAATTTTTATAGAACATTTTTGTAACAATTTTTCTAGTGTCATTTTTTGGGTGCACTCGAATAATATATGCTCCTTTGGCTAAAGAAGATACATTAATTGTATTTCCTTTTAAAGTTTTTGATTGTTTTACTTTTTTGCCATACATATCATAAATTGACACATAAAAATCAGAACCTAAAGCTTTGCTTTTTATAGATAAATAACGATTTGCAGGAATAGGAAACATTTTAAAGTCAAATGGATCTTCACCATTTTTGGTAGTAGAAGTAGCTCCGTTCTGGCAAAATGCAGCATCTTGATAAGGAGGTACAGCAATAGTTTTGTAAACCAATGGGCCGTTATAGTAATCTGTGATTTTTTGAGCTAGCCACCCATCATCATCACCATTGGTTCCTATAGGACCAACACCTGTTGTAGAACCACCTCCCCATAGGATAGAGAAAACGTTCATATTGGCCAATCGTTGTAAATTAGATGTACCCCAATCATAACCATTATCGTCGGCTAAAAGCTCTCCAACATTATTTGCTTGGTAGTGAGGTAATAGAGATATGTTTTTTATATCCTGTCTAATTGTATTTAGATTGGTTCCTATTCTGCTATCTCCTAAAAAGAATGGAGCAGAGGCAGAAGAATGTAAGCTAACACTATAATTTGTAAGTACTTCGTCTGTTGTAGCCATATGACCTCCAGGAATTTGCCATAACATAATTGGTGCATTACCAATGCGTTCTGCAATTTCTTTACAAAATACTAAGTATTTATCCCAATGTTTTGCAGTCCAGGCATAGTTTTGAACAGCAGCAGGACCAAAACAATCTCTTTCATAACGGTCAAATGCAATAAAATCAGGTTTCCAGTCCCCAGTATATAGTTCAAGATCGTTCATGAAGTCAGCCACTTCAATAGCCTCACTTACAGGGTCATTAAATTCACCAGCACCTTCAAACACCCAACGAGCAGAACCTGCTGCCCAAACATTCTGCTGGTATCCAAACGGAATTTTACATTCTCCCACATGGTGAATCAAGAAGTTTACAGATTGAAAATATCCTTTTAAGTTACTTGCAAAAGTAGGAAGCCCACTAGTACTAAGATTTTCATCTTGAAAAGCTCTTTGTATTTCTTCATTAACTTTGATATTCATGGTTCTGATATTGTGATCATTACCAAAAACAACATCTTGTTGAATAGCACCTATAAGATCAGGACTAATTACAAATGCTCCAGGATTTGGATGCGCTGCATCTTCATAAGATAGCATTACTTTAATTTCCTGAATAAGGTTTCTGTAGTGATAATAAAGGTTTTGATTTTCATCCAAATCTTTTATTGCTTCTAGAGAACCACCACCACTGGCATTGGCCGTATAATGAACCATTACCGGAAGAATTACTTGTCCATTTTGATTAGCTTCTAATCTTCTGGCTTGTTCTATCGTATTTTTGGTAGGAGTCATATTAGGAATTTTTCCTCTGTCTCCGGCACCGTCTAAACCAGAATATTTAAAAATTGAACTTAAAGGAGAGTTTTTAAAACTATCATCAAAAGCAGCCGCCGCATTGGTAATAGTACCATGAGAAAGGTATTTAGGAAACCCTTTAACAGCAAACTCATGAATAGAAGCAGATGTATAAGAAACAGTAATAGTGTTGGTACCTCCTGTAGTAACATTAATACTGTTATTAAATTGTGGCGTGTATACCAAATTGTTAGCATTGTCGGTATAAGAACCCACAGAGATAGAGTAGGTACCTACTAATACTTGTGAAATTGTAGTAGTACCATTACTGATTTGTGCATTTTTATCAGAACCGCTAATGTCATTATGCTGTAGCGTAATAGAAGTAGAAGCTCCACCTGGCAAACCGGTTACATTTACGGTTACATTTTCTGTAGAAATAACAGACTTTATAAATGGTATTGCAATAGTATTATTGGTACTCGAAGGAGTAAAAGATAGTGGAGAAGATTCTGGGTACTTACTTGCATATCTGGTTGTTCCAATCACAAAATCATTTACCCATACCTGGTGTTGTTGATCTACTCTAAGAGAAGCTGTAACCGAAGATGAAGTAGTTTTGGTAACAGTAGTATTAGAAACAGTATTTTTATAATTTATAGTAACCGCAGTTGCGTCATTACCCGAAATCGTTGTAGTAACATCTGTAAATAAAGAAGGCTCTTCGTTTTCAAGATAAAATCTAACCGTATCGGCAATGTCGCTAACTGATGAAGTTACCGTTTTGAGGTCTGCTCTAAACTTAAAACTTTCATCGGGACCTAACATATCATCTACCCATGATCCATCGGGTAACCCTATAGTAAGTGTATTTAAAATTTGATTACCATCTGGTGCCTGAGTAAAGCTAACAGTTGGATACGAAATCTTACCATTTGGAAAAAAGTTCACCAAACTTGGAGTTGCATCTGATGAAAATATAACCTTGGCATTTCGTACGTTAATACTACTTGTTCCTTTGTTAATTACCTCGACGTCAAGATAAACATCTCCCCAGGACTGTTCCTGAAAATTCATTTTTAGTTGATAAGTAGTTGAAGCATTACTGTAGTCACGAGTAAATGTTTGTGCGGACATTAAAAGGTTAAAGAGTAAGCACACTAGTAATAGTTTGTGTTTCATTTTTGTGTTGGTTTTTATTAAAAAAATTGAGTTTTATAATAGTGTAAGAATTAATAAAAAGTAAAAGATAGATATAAGTAGGAGGGTATAAAAACAAATTAGCTGAATGGTTAAAAACTGTAGATTAACAGGGTATTTATCGATTTAAAATACATCAATTTATAACGTTGTAGTACTAATGGTAAGGTTCAAACAGGACATATCTACTAAGCAAAAAGAAGAAGTTAAAAATGGTATTTAACAAGAATAGGTCAATAAAATGAACTTAACTCTTCCTTTAGAAATGCTTGTAAAATTATAACAAATAAATCATTTAAATTTGTAATGTAAATAAGGTCATTATTATTAATACATAAATTATGTCTGCTATTCTTAAAATTAAACCATTAGGTTTCCCATGGGAAACACAAGATCCCTTTTTATTTTGTGCGTATCATGAAGATAACTACCCAAAGGGTAATGGTAAACTAGGACCAGATGCCTCTTTAGAAGGGCGTAATATTGGTCAGGATTTTGTTTTAAAAGATGGGTGGCGAATGTACCATGGCAGTAGTGTGCCTGGTTTTCCTGCACACCCACATCGCGGTTTTGAAACCGTTACTATTGTTCAGAAGGGATTGGTAGATCATTCAGATTCTCTAGGAGCAGCTGGGCGTTTTGGTAATGGTGATGTGCAATGGATGACTGCAGGTAAAGGTGTTCAACATTCAGAAATGTTTCCGTTATTAGAGACTCAAAAGGAAAATCCATTTTTGCTTTTTCAGATTTGGCTTAACCTACCCAGAGATAAAAAAATGGTTCCGCCACATTTTAAAATGCTGTGGAACGAAGATGTGCCAATAATTAATAATGGAGATGGAGCTGAGATTACATTGGTAGCCGGTAAAATAGATGAAGATACAATTGCACCAGAACCGGCCCCAGATTCTTGGGCCGCAGATCCTGATAATGAAATTGCGATTTGGACAATTAAGATAGATGCAAATGCAACTTTTACTTTTCCTAAGGCCTCTAAAGGAATTAATAGATCGATTTATTTCTTTAAAGGAGGAGAAATAACTGCAGAAGGATACACAATTCCTGTTTCTCATGAAATAATATTGCAAGCAGATCAAGAGTTTGTTCTCGAAAATGGTAATATAGAATCTCATTTTTTAATGTTACAAGGAAAACCTATTAATGAACCGGTGGTAAAGCATGGTCCTTTTGTTATGAATAGTCAAATAGAAATTAGAGAAGCAATTCAGGAGTATCAACAAACAGAATTTGGAGGTTGGCCATGGAGTAGCCATGACCATGTACATGCTCCCGAAAAAGGTAGATTTGCCCTGTTTCCAGATGGTACAGAAATAAATAAATAACACTTTTGGTTTTTAATAAATTGTAAATTATTTTCTTTTTTTGCTTAAAAATTTTAACATTATATTATCTTTAACTAGATCATTGTCATCTTTTTAGAATATTCTGTTTAAATGATTAAAATCAAATCTCTACTTATACCCCTAGTATATATACCTTGTATATTACTATCTTTTTCTTGTAATAATGAAAAAATTTTGTCAGAGACAGAGATAAAATGGCTTAAAGAAAACGATTCTATTAGTATTGCTTTATTCCCTTATTATCCTCCTTATCAATTCATAAATAAAAATGATGAGATTGAAGGAATTTTTATAGACTATCTGGATCTCATAGAAGAAAAAATAGATCATAGATTTGCAAGAAAACACTACTCGGACTGGTCTAAAGTATTGAGCGATCTCAAAACAAAAAAAACAGATATGATTCTGGAAGCTCAGTATACTCTAACTCGTAGTAAATATCTAAGTTTTCACGATCCTTTATTCGATACACCTTATGTAATAGTCTCTTCTGACAAAACTCCTTTTGGGTTAAAGTTAGAAGATTTAACTAATAAAACCGTTGCGATTCCTTTGGGGTATCCACCAGATGATTTTTTACGTGAAAAATATCCGAAAATAAAAATTCAGACGTATGTTAATGAAATTGAATCGATAGAACAAGTCCAGAAAGGGGAGGAGTATGCTTATATCGGTCCCAGAACCGTTGCTAATTATTTAATTAATTCTAAAAACTTGCCCAATTTGAATGTTGTGGGAGAATCTCGCTATTCGTATGCTCCCGGTATTGCAGTAAATAAGGAAGCCAAAATTTTAAATAAAATTATAACAAAAGCTTTAAAAAATATTTCTAATGCAGAAAAACAAGATGTTGTAGAGAATTGGCTATATGTAAAAACAGTACCATTGTACAGAAAAGTTAATTTTTTTATACCGATTGTTATATTCTTTCTGTTATTACTAATAATTATAGTCGATGTAAATTTTTATTTGGGACATATTGTTATGCAAAAAACTAATGCATTGAAGCAAGCAATAGATTTGGCAGAAAATGATAATCGTTTAAAAACGGCATTTATAAACAATATATCAAACGAAATCAAAACTCCTATAAATAATATCCTTCTTTTTTCTAAACATCTTAAAAAAGAAAAGATTACAACTAATGAAAAAATAACTTATACAGAGATTATTATTAACAGTTGTAAAAGGCTTATTGATAATATGGATAATACTCTTGAAATTTCAAAACTACAAACCAAACAAGTAAAACTATACCTAGCCGCAGTAGATATTTTAAAATTACTAGATACTATATTTTCTACATATAGAATTATCGCAAAGAAAAAGGGTATCGAATTAATTGTTCATAACACAATTGAAGAGGATCAGGGAGTTATGATGATAGATGAGGCTAAGTTTACCAAAACCATTAATGCATTGATAGAAAATGCCATTACATTTACTAATCAGGGAGCTGTTATGATTACCGTTATGATAAAAAATAATTCAGCAATGATTAGTGTTCGAGATTCGGGTATTGGTATAGATCCAAAAGAACATAAAAATATATTTAAGAGTTTTTCTAAAGCCGAAGATCAAATATCAAAAGTATATCAGGGCTTAGGTTTAGGGCTAACCATTGCTTTAGAAAATACGAAAATGATGGGAGGTAATTTGTCGTTTTCATCTATTTTGGATAAAGGCTCTACTTTTAGGCTAGAACTACCCTATCAACCAGTCAAAAGAAAGATTACAGATAATTCAAAACCTGATAGCAAAAATATCATCGACAAACATTATATGATTTTAATAGCAGAAGATGGTGATGTCAATTTTTTAGTTCTTAAAACAATTTTGGTAAAAATGGAGGAGTATAATTTTATTATTCAAAGAGCAAAGAACGGAAAAGAAGCGGTATCATTTTGTGAAGAAAATAATGTAGACTTGATTTTGATGGATATAAAAATGCCTATCATGAATGGGTATGATGCAACTAAAAAAATAAAAGAGATGTACCCTAATCTTCCTGTAATTGCACAAACAGCCTACACTAGTAAAACAGATGTTAAAAATGCCTATAAAGCGGGTTGTGATGATTTTATCTCAAAACCAGTAAACCTAAAATCACTTAAAAGAATAATTAACAAATATTTACTCCTAAAAGTATCTTAGAAAAGTATTTTGTCGAAAATAAAGAAGATAAATTACTTATTAAGACTTGTAATAAGTTAACAATAGATAATATAGATACATAATACTTGTAAATAAGCCCATCGTTTTTTTGAAAGTGTTAGTATTAAATAGTATCTTTATTAAAAAAGGGAAGAAAGGTAAAGAACCAATTAGTAAAATTATGTTCAAAAAATTACTATATACTTTCTTTTCAACAATCGTGTTGGCTCTGGTTTTTTCTTGTTCTAACTCTACGAATATACTTACCAAAGAAGAGAAGGATTGGTTAAAAAATAATGATAGTATTTCTATTGCATTATTCCCGTATTATGCTCCATATCAATTTATTAATGAAAAAAAGCAAATAGATGGTATTTTGGTGGATTACCTATTGCTTATCGAAGATAAAATCAATTATAAGTTTAAACGCGAATTATATAAAGATTGGAAATCTGTAATAGATGATGCAAAAAACAATAAAGTTGATATTGTTTTAGAAATACAACAAACACCTTTACGAGAAAAATACCTGAATTTTTATGGACAATTTTTTGAATCCAATTATGTAATTGTAACTAGAAAAAATGAAGATCATGGTACCGAAATCAATGATTTTAGTGATAAGTTAATTACTATCCCGAAAGGATATGCAATTATAGAAACCTTGAAAGAGGATGAAAAGGACTTGAGTATTGTTAATGAAATCGATGATCTAGCCAGTTTAAAAAAAGTTAGTTCGGGAGAGTACGATGCTTTTATAGGAATAAAAGCAATCACCAATTATTTAATTAAAACAGAAAACCTTGATAACCTTAAAGTAGTTGCAGAAACCAGATACAAGTATTCTGCTAGTATTGGTGTTCAAAAAGATAATGTAATTCTTAATCAAATATTTGCAAAAGTTATAGCAGGAATAACCAATAATGAGAAAGAAGTTATTTTTGATAACTGGCTATATCAAGCAGTAGTTCCTTTTTATAAGAAAACAAGATTTTGGATAACACTTACAGCTGCGATTCTTCTAATTTTAATGGCAATTCTTTTACTTAACAGATACCTTAAATACTTAATTCTTCAGAAAACAAAGGAATTAAATATTGCAAAAGTACGTGCAGAAGAAAGTAACAAGCTTAAGACTGCATTTATTCATAATATATCACATGAGATAAGAACACCTATGAATGGGATTATTGGTTTTTCAGAATTACTAAATGATCCAGAGATCACACCCAATGTTCAAAAAGAATATTCTAAAATTATTATGGATAGCAGTAATCAGTTAATAAACATTATTGATGATATTATAGAAATTTCGAAATTAGAAACAAATCAAGTAATAGTAAAACAGGAAGAAACCGATATTAATAAAGTGTTACAGACGCTATTTCTGGATTTTCAAAATAAAGCAATAAGTAAAAATATTGCTATCCGTTTTAATAGTAATTTGTCAGAAGATCAAAGTATTGTTTTAATTGATAGATTGAAAATTAATAAAATCCTATTTAACCTTATCGATAATGCTATAAAGTTCACCAGTAATGGCGTTGTTGAGATTTTGTGCGAAGTAAAAGATAAATTGCTGGTAATTAGTGTTAAAGATACTGGTATAGGTATTAAAAATGAGGATCAGGATTTAATATTTAGAAATTTTTCACAATCAGAAAAAGAGGTTACTAAAAGTTATGATGGTTTAGGGCTTGGTTTATCCATAGCACAGAAAAATGCAAAATTGATAGGAGGAACCATTGATTTTACTTCGAGGTTTAATGAAGGTTCTACATTTGTTTTATCGTTACCATATTTACCAATTATAAACCCCTCAAAACACAATAAAAATACCCCCTCAGAAAATATGTCAGATGCACCCTTAAAACAAGTTATCTTAATTGTCGAAGATGGTGATGTTAATTTTTTGTTTCTAAAGACAATATTGTTAAAAATGAATAATTATAAATTTGTTATACATCGTGCAGAAAATGGAAAGGATGCAGTAGAACTTTGTAGTAACAATGAACATATAGACTTAATCTTAATGGATATACGAATGCCAATAATGGATGGGTATACTGCTACAAGAAAAATAAAAAAAATAAGACCTAACATACCTATTATAGCGCAAACCGCGTATTCTACAGAAGAAGATATCAAAAAGGCATTAAATGCCGGTTGTGATGATTTCGTGTCAAAACCAGTAGATAGAAAAATATTAAAGCCGATGCTTAATAAATACTTTCAGTTTTTTCAGAGTTAGTTGTTCCCGAAATGTCAATCAGAAATGAATATTTGGGATTTTTAAGTAGTTTTCCATTATGGGAAGAAGAATCCTTATTTGAGATACCATTATTTGATTTTGAAGGTATATCTACGATACCTCCACAATTAGATGAAGAAAAATTTGGGCTACATGAAAATGAAGTACTGGGTAAACGTATAGAAAGTTTTTTTGACTTCTATATAAAAAAGTCAGAAAGATACCGCACTCTAGTAAAAAACAAACAGGTATTTGACAATAGAGTTACCATTGGTGAGCTCGATTTTATTCAATTTGATCAAAAAGAGAATAGCGTATTACATGTAGAATTTGTATATAAGTTTTATTTATATAACTGTTTGGTGAAAAATGAGTTGAATAGGTGGGTAGGGCCAAATATGAATGATACACTTATTAATAAAATAGAAAAACTTAAAAATAAACAGTTTCCTTTGTTATATAAAGATGAAACACGAGAAATTCTTGATAACTTAGGAATACGAAGGGATAGTATACAACAAAAAATAGCGTTTATGGGATGTCTATTTGTCCCTTTATCAATGCATAATCAAAAAGTACCATATCTTAATAATAACTGTATTGTTGGTTTTTGGTTAAAGAGTGAATCTTTTGTCAAAGAAGTATATGGAGCTTTCCAGTTTTTTATACCGATAAAGAAAGATTGGATTGTGAATCCAAAAAACTGTAATGATTGGTTAACTTATAAAAATGCAAGACAACAAATAGAAATATTACTTTTTAAAAAAAGATCTCCGTTGGTATGGATGAAAATATCAAAAACTAAATATCAACGCTTTTTTATTGTGTGGTGGTAGCTTTTTAGGCTAGTGTCGAGCTGTTTTCTATTTGTTGAATGGTTTTTTTGAGCATGCTTTTTACAATTATTTTATGAAAAGGTTTTACCGGAAAAAAATATAGTTTTCCCCAAAAATTATGATATTTCACAATAGTAGAGATCGTCAACTTCTTTTTAGATTGTGATTCTGCACCTGCTAAAAGAGATACTTTAAAATCTAGATGTTTGTCATTTTCTCCAAGGATTAACTCATGATCATTATGATTATAAATTTTAAAAATCCCGATACGTTTTCCTTTTTCAAAATCAAAAGTGTTGACTAAAAAGTCTTTTTTTTGAACAACGCCTGTGGTTCCTGTTTTTAAACCAAATAGTCCCACAATTTTATTTCTTACCTTAAATAGATGATCAACCCACTGTGGCGATGATAGAAAAAAAGCATTTCCAATATCTTTTATTTCAGGAGCTGTTGTATTGATTAGAGCTCCGGAAAAACTATCAGAGTAATCATATTTAGAGTTTGATAGCATAGAGTTTTTTGGAAAATTAACTTCTTTTATTCTCATTTGTTTAGATTATTATTTTTAATGTCATACTTCGGCCGTACTCTATACAAATGTAAAACACACTAAACTATCATTATTTGATAAATATCAAAAAAACTTTGTTACGACCTGTTTTATTATAATGATTTAGAGTCAACATAGAAATTAGGATCCACTTTTAGAACGTTACCGTCTACTTTTTGTTCTTGCCAGTTAGATGTTGGGTGTATCCAATGAGGTTTGTTGTCAATAAGAATTCTTAAAGGTATAGCAAAACCTTTCACGATATTAGTATATCTATATTTTAAATTATTGTTTTTATAAGTATACTCCAGAGTAGGAACTTTTATACTTCTAAGATATTGATCAAAAAAATAAGTAAGATCCATATCTGTAGCTTTAGAAATGTAATTTTCTATTTGTTGGGTGGTTACTGTTTGATGATAAAAAGTAGTATTAAGTCCTCTTAATATCGACCTCCATTTTTTGTCATTATCCACAAGTTGACGCAATGTATGTAACATATTTGAGCCTTTAAAGTACATGTCACTGGACCCTTCTTTATTAACTCCATATATACCTATAACCGGTCTGTCATTAGCAATTCTTTGTCTAGTTCCAATTACATATTCTGAAGCAGCTTTTTTACCATAATAATAGTCCAGAAATAAACTTTCTGAATAAGCTGTAAACCCTTCGTGAATCCACATATCAGCTATGTCTTTATTGGTGATGTTATTTGCGAACCATTCATGACCCGATTCGTGAATGATAATAAAATCAAATTTTAAACCCCATCCAGAACCAGAGAGATCTTTACCGAGGTACCCATTCAAGAACTTATTACCATATGTTACAGAACTTTGATGCTCCATACCCAAATAAGGTACTTCGACCAATTTATAGCCGTCTTTATAAAATGGGTACGGCCCAAACCAATGTTCAAATGCTTTCATCATTTTTGGAGCATCTTTAAATTGTTTTTTGGCCTTTTGTAAATTGTCTTTCAAAACATAATAATTCATGGGTAAGTTTCCTTTTTCACCCTTGTAATTTTCTCTAAACTCGATATAATCCCCTATATTGATGTTAACGCCATAGTTATTAATAGGGTTGTTTACAAACCAATGATATGTTTTGGTTGCGTTATCATGTTCTTCTATATTTCGTAATTGTCCATTAGAAACGTTCATTAGATCTTTAGGCACATTTACACTAATTTGAAGACTATCCACTTCATCATACATATGATCTTTATTGGGCCACCATATGCTTGCTCCTATTCCTTGACAAGAAGAAGCAATAAAATGTTGCCCATTTTCATCTTTTTTCCATGAAATTCCACCATCCCAGGGTGCATTAACAGCTTCTCTTGGTTTACCACTATAATAAACCTCTATAGAGTTAAGCTGATTTTCTTTTTGTGGTGTAACTAAAGAAACAAAATGTGCATTGCCTTCAGAAGTTACTTTAAGTTGCAAAGAGTTCTGAACTACTTTTTCTATTTTTAAAGGCGGTTGCAAATCAATTTGCATTGTATTGTGTTCCTTTATTACTTTATAAAAAATGGTGTTCTTTCCTGAAATAGATTTTTTTTCTGGATTAACAGCAATATCAAGATGGTAATAGGTAACATCCCACCATGCACGTTCTTTGGTTATTGAACCTCTTAAAGTGTCTTGTCTGGTAAACCTTTGCTCTTGCGCATTGTTATTTTGAATTGTCAAGAGATATAAAAATAAAATAAGTAATTTCTTCATTATTGTATTGGAAAGGCACAATTTTATTAGAACTGATAAACAATACAAATATACGACCGTTTCATTGTAATACTATGCGGGTAGATGTAAGATGTCTTTTTGTTCTTTAAATAGATGCCTTTAAGTAAGTATTTTTTGTTTTATTCTCGTAAGATTTCAGAAGGAAAAACTACGGGACTTTCGAAACCATTTTTACTTATTGCTGTAACACCAAAAAAGAAATTATCTATGACAATACCATTAAGGATAAAATTGTTGACATTTCCAACAAAACGATGATGATCCCAAGTAGGGGAAGTAGTATCTCTCCAATAGATATTATATCCTAGTATATTAGGATCGTTTGTTTTGGTCCATTTTAATTTTACAGAAGGTTCTACGATTCCACCAATTTGAACTTTGGTAGGAGCAGGGGGTGCCCATGCTATACTTGCCAGGTTAATGGCATTGACAGCTGTTAACTTTGTGGCATACTCAAAATTAACATGCTCTACAATATCTCCATATTTTATGTTGTTTTCTTCTCTAATATCTTGATGTTGCTGTGTATAGTTTTCATGTGCTTCCATAATACGAACACCTGCATAACCTGCATCATTAAAAGGTCTATGATGACCACCGCGTCCAAATCGATCCAGTCGATAGATCATCATAGGGTTCATTTCTGGCATATATGTTTTTACAGTTTTATGTATATAGCGAGCAAGTTGTCTGGAGATACCATCTATTTCTCCCCCATAAAAGCGTCTTGATTTTCTTTGTTTTTCAGTTTCGGTAGGAGATGTAGGTTCAGAAAATATTCTAAATGTTCTGTTGTCAATTACACCATCTACACCTTTGATATTGCCAATCATATCATTATTGATGATCCCGATGATATCCCATTTTTTTTCTTTGACATAGGCTGCCAAACCCTTTCCTCCAAAAAGTCCCTGCTCTTCTCCAGACAGACCAGTATAAATAATACTGTTTTCAAAAGAATAGTTAGATAATACTCTGGCCGCTTCGAGAGTACCGGCCATACCACTTGCATTATCATTTGCACCTGGAGAATCAGAGGAGAAATCATTTGGATCACTTACACGAGAATCAATATCTCCACTCATGATTATAAAACGGTTTGGATATTTTGTTCCTTTTTGGATGGCCACCACATTTACAACCCAAACATCACTGGTAATTCGCTTATTAGCACCTTTTTTTACCAAATCCTTTTGATAGAACACCTCGAGACAGTTGTTACAGTTTTTCGAAATATTTTCGAATTGAGATTTGATCCATCGTCTTGCAGCTCCAATACCCCTGGTGTTAGATGTAGTATCACTTAACGTATGGCGCGTACCAAAATTTGCTAGCGTGGTAATATCATTTTTAATACGTTCTTTGGAAACGGCATTAATAATATCATAGATTTTTGTATCGGTCTGCGAAATTAAAAATGTTGAAAAGAACATAAATAAGAAGGTAGTATAGATTTTCATTGAGTTATGTTTACATATTCAATATAAATAAAACCAATTTTGTAGCATTAAGAATTAACAAACTTATATGATTCGCATTGTGATAAATCTAACTATAACATCTTTTAAATAAAAGACCCAGAACAATTATATTCTGGGTCTTAGAGTTGAGTTTGGAGGCTATTGAAAAAAGGAACAATAGGTCATTGTTTCTAAATAAACATTGGGGAGTATTTATTTAGAAATATTTTTAATCTGTGAACGTCCACCATACGCCATAGAAATCATCATTAGGATTTGCAACACTAATAAATCTACCTGCTAATCTCCATTCGTCACTGTTATTATCATTTTCAAAATTACCCGTTTCTTCATAGATAAATCCATTAGGGACTGACCAAAAGTCAAGTAATGGTTGTATTCTGGTTTTCCAATAATTTGCAAGACTTGTACCACTACCTGTATCATGCAATCCGACATAGGTAAACTTTATGATGTTATCACAGGTGACAGTCATATCGTATTCGTAATCCGCAAAAAACGGCCCGAAACTTCCATCGATTCTACCACCCACAAAAGTCAAATAAGCTTTGTTGTTTTCAGGCTCAAGAGTCCACAACCAATAAAGCATTTTATCAGAATCTGGTTGAAGGTTTGTATTTATTGTTGCGACAATATCCCAGAAGCTATTATCTAATAATGGCGAATTTCCATATTTATCAATATCATAACCATAAACAGAGCGTTTACCAATTTCTATCAATAGAGCAAATTCATTTATCATTCCAGAAACTTCACTGCTGCGCAGAGTTGCTGTTAAGTTATCTACGGTAGATGTAAAAGAATTTGAATTCTCATCAAAAGTAAAAGATGTGAACTCTTTATTATTAATAATCACAGGTTCAATAAAATCGAAGCCGTTATCTGTAATTTTTAAAGAGAAGGTTTCATATAAAACATCACATGTGGTTGCATGTTTCCCTAGAATATTGATTTGTCTTAAAACGGGATTAAAAGAAAAAATTGATTTGAACACTTCGGTGTTAGTATTATCGGTAACAGTAAATGTTCTTCTGTATTCATTATTATCAAAATCATCTTTTAAACGTTCTTCCTGCACTCTATTAGCCAGAATTTGATCTTTATCTGAAGAAGTTGCAGGGATCAAGGTAACTAAAGATTGATCACCGCTATCAGATTCACTTTTAAGAACAATCTTTTCTTCGGATATTTCGTCAATAATAAATTCATATTCAGCTCCCAAAGTAAAGTTCTCAACTTCAAACAATTTATGAAGTAAAGAATAGTTTTCGAATATAAGTTCTGGTAACTGGCCTATATTAACGCGATATGTGCTTGGCAAATCATCTTCTCCATTATTATAATCAGAAGAAATAGCTACCGTATTATCTTCATTAAAAGTAAAGTGAATACCAAAAACAGCTTTATTTTCATCGGGTTGGTACGCTGCTGTCCAACCATTCTGTGCACTTTTTAATATATTTCGATACTTTTCTAGCTCGGTAGTTACGCGAGTATTAGATTCTTCTTCAAATAACGGAATAACTTCATTATCATCATTACAAGCTACAAAGCTCATTGCGATTACAAGTATGTATATTTTTAGTTGTTTTAACATTACAAATAGTGTTTTAATTCTTATTCTTTAAAAACTCATCTCTTACTTTTAAGAGATCTATTCCTACATCTTCATCAAGGTACTTTACAACTGCATCATATTTTTGTTGAATAATTTTTCTACCTTCATTTTTATCAAGACAATTTTGACCTTGCCCTGTACAATCTTCCTGAGCTAAAAATTTGGTATTAAATTCATCTGGATCTGTCACGATGATCATAGAAACCAACTCAGCAAAATCTTCTGTCACTGCAGAAGTCCCATAATTGGTAACCATTCCTCTGGCAATGGCTTCATCCTGTGTTAATTCTATCCATGAGTTAGGGGATGTATATCCTTCTTTAGAGATGTTGAAAAAGGCTTCAACATCAAAATTGAAGTTCTGATCAATCATGTGAGCAAATTCGTGATGAGCAAATCTTAGTGTTTTAATAATCCATTCTTCATCATTTGGATCATAGTTATTGATATTGGTTAAGGTTACTCGTACTCCTCCTTCTGCAATACCTAATGTTTGAGAACCATCTGCATTAACAATTGGTGCTCCTAACAAAACAATTTCTGCAGGAAAATAAGTCTGTAAAAAATCTTCTCCCTTATCAGAAGCCACATTATAAGGGGCAATCCAAAGTTTTTTAACCAATTCTAAAGTAGGTTTTACAACCTCTAATTTTGGCGGAGTCACCTTAAATCTAGAATCTACAAAATTATCAACAAATTTATAGATGATATTGGTACCATATGGATCTCTAAAACTACTTTTTAGATATTCGTCCAATTCGTTTGTAGATTCTTCTTCAGTTTCAAATATTGGTTTTACTTCAATGGTTTCTTCTCGATCACATCCAGTTACAGAAATGATAATTAAACCTACGAAGAGAAACAATAATGCGGAGTTTAAAAAAATCTTTGTTTTCATAATAAGTAGTTTATCTTGGGTTAGGGGTTAGTCCAAATGCGATCGCATCATTAGGAAGTTGAATCGCTTTTCTGAGATCATTTTCTGACAAGGTAATTGTACTACCTCCTAGACTAACCGGGAAAGTATGAGTAACAGATAAATTATGTCTTTTAATATCAAACCATCGTAAACCATGACCTTTAAATTCCTTTTTGCGTTCATGCATTAGCAATTCAAATAGCGTACTTTTTTCGTCGGTGGTATTATAAAAATTCATCAACGAGGTCATATTATCAAATTCTCGATCATAATAACGCTCTTTGGCTAAAATATTAATATCTGCAAGTGCAGCGGTGTTATTATTTAGTTCCAGCTGGGCTTCAGCTCTATTAAGTAATACCTCTTCTCCTTTTAATTCTATGGCTATATGATAAGGAAATACAACAGTAGATGTTGGATTTTCTCTTTCTACATATTCTCTTGGCCTTACAAGTTTTGCAGCATCTGTTCCAAAAGTCCAGAAATTACCCAGATTTCTCCTTTCATCACTGATATCGAAAGGGTTTTTTAATAATTCTTCGATCTGAGGAACATTTGATTGAAACCCTAGCGTTACCCTTTGGAATGTACTAGCCTTTCTCATCAACAGTAAATTACTTTCGTCATTAGGGTCTCCATAGATGTCTGCTCTTGCTGTATATCCTGCAATGTTAAATTCATCATAGCTTTTTACATATTGACTAGCATTTCCTCCTAGGAATAAATCACTGTATTTTATGCAGTTAGCGTAATCTCTTTTCCATAAATAATACCTTGATGCAAATGCTTGTGCAGCTTTTTTTGTAAAATGATATTTTTTGGTTCCAGAGAAAATTTCATCATTTATTAATGATAACCCTTCTAATAAATCTTTTTCAACCAAATCATATACTTCTGCTACTGTATTTCTTGTATAGTCAGGTAAAAATTCTGTTTCGGGTTCTGTAACATAGGGTACTCCTAAATTAGAAGATGCGTTATCATCATAATGTAAGCCAAACATGTTTACAAGCATAAAATGGCTATATGCTCTTGATAATAAAGCTTCACCTCTAACGGCGTTCTTTAATTTTTGATCACCTTCTAACTGATCAAGAACTTTTAGTACCTGATTTGCATGTGCAATACCGGCATAAGATCGATCCCAGAAAAACGTGGGAGAATCGGTACCTACCTCCGTAATATCTTCCCATCCGTAAATTTGTAAATCTATTTGACGAATTGTATTACCTCCAGCGTTTTGTGAAATACCATTTGCATCAGGGTTTCCCGTTGGACCAACTAGGTCTGTAAATCCATCTGTAAATGCGTATGAACCAGAAGAATATGAATTAGCAACTATTTTGGCTGCTTTTTCTATAGAATTAAGCTCTAATCTGTCATCTGGTGATTCTTCTAAATATTCGTCACAGCTAAAAGCAAAAGTAACCAGAAGAAGAAGTATGTATTTATTTATTTTGTAGCTCTTCATAATTTATCTTTTTAAAATCCAACATTAAGTGAAAAAGAAACTGTTTTTGCAACAGGTAAGGCAGCACCTCCAGAATTAAAAAACTCAGGATCTTGTCCATTTAAACCTTTGTCAGAATATAAAAGGAATAAATTTTCACCTTGTAAACGAAGTCTTGCAGAAGTCAAACCTAGTCTCTTGGTATAAGAAGAAGGTATTGTATAACCAAGTGCAATAGATCTCATTCGTGCATAGGTTCCGTCTACCACACGTAAATTACTTCTGTTGTATAGTTGATACGCATTGTCACCTCCTAATTCATTGATAGCAGCATCTCTTTCTAAGATGGCAGGAATATTGGTAACATTTTCATCTCCCGGAAGTCTCCAACGATTAATTAACTCTCCTGGTAGCGAGTTAAAATCGGTATAGCGATTAGAGAAGTTACTGTTAAGTCGTATTTTGTAGTCAAACTTAAAAGAAACGTTTGCTGATAGTGTGAAATTGTTAATTTTAAAAGTATTACTAAAACCACCTGCACCTCTTGGTTGCGTTGGGCCTTCGTACTTTAAAATCTTATCAATATCTTCTCTACTCTGAAGGTTAATGTTGGTTACAATATTATTATCTGCATCAAAAAAGGTTGGAATTCCAAATTCATTTAACCCTGCAAATCGAACAGAATACAGAGCAGAAATTTCTCTACCAGAATTAGGAGCTCCAGAAGGAGTTAGTAAGTCTAATAAACGAGGGTTAAATTGAAGTTCCTGAACTTCTTCTGTGTTATATCCTACGTTTAGATTAGTAGACCATTCAAAGTTTCTGGTTTTTATGTTCACTGTAGACAATGAAAATTCGTAACCTTCAACATCTAAGTCTGCATAGTTACCTGTTTTAAAAGCTTCACCGCCAACACCACTGTTTTTTACAGTTCCTATAAGATCGAAAGAATTACGTTTGTAATATCCTAATTCTCCTGAAACTCGATTGGTAAATAATGAGTATTCTAAGCCAACACTAAATTCTTTTAATTTTTCGAAAGTTAAATCCTGATTTTCTAAAGAATTTATAAAGATGATATTTTCTACATCATCTGGGCGTATAGTAACACCTCCTCTTAAATCTAATGTTGCACTGGTTAATGGTCCTCGACCTCCGGATAAACCATACGTTGCTTTTAATTTTAATATGTTTACCCAATCTACATTAAAGAAGTTTTCTTTATCAATATTCCAAGCACCACTTATGTTATAGTTGGTAAGGTATCTGGATCGCGGACTGGATCCTTGTAAATTAGATCCATCATACCTCAAAGTACCATTAATAGTATATTTACGATCAAATGTATACCCAGCGTTCAAGAAAACCCCAACAAAACGATCTTTAAAATTACTGATGTTAAAATATTGATCATTTTGGTCACTTAATTGATCAATAGCATCTGGGTTTGTGTTTATTAAGAATCCGTTTTCATAGCTAATTCCTATCCCATTATATTCTCTTTGTTGTCTGTTGGTTGATTTAATTTCCTGACCTAAAAGGAAAGTAAAATCATGGTTATCTCCAACGCTTGGGTTCCAGGAGACAGAATTTCTCCAATACAAATAATCTAAAATGTCTTCGTTATAAATGTTAAAACCTCCTTCTGGCAGAATAGAATATCTAGGCCTCAATGGGTTTTCTGGGTCCTGATATAAAAATGGATTTATATTGGCCAAAATCCCTTCATCTGCTCTAAAAGCCTCTGCCTGATTAGAATTGTCGCTTATTATGTGCTCACGTTGTGTAATGGCCTTACGATAATTGAAGGTAGAGGTCGCTTTGAAGTTCTCAGTTATTTTATAATCTATATCTGTTTGAAAAGTGATGTCTGTAACATCTATATTTATAAAATTATTCTTTAGTTCATGAATGATATTAAAAGGAGCATAGTTTTTTCTAAAAAATTCTAAATTCCCATTTTCATCATAAGTAGTAACACTTCTACTATTGGTTAATGAAAAATTAAATGGGTTAATTTCAAATTCACGTTCAAACTCTCCGGTAATTAAGTTCAAACTTCTGTCATTTGTACCAGGTGTAACCTGATCTCTAAAACTTCCTGTCAAACCAGTACTAATAGAAAATTGATCACTAAGATTAAACTTGGTGTTTAATTTGGTAGTATAACGTTGTGCGTTATCACCAATGGTTTGCCCTTCATCATTTAAATAACTTGCAGAAAAATAATAAGTAGCATCATCATTACCTCCAGAAACACTTAGTGAATGACTTTGTTGTAATGATAAATCAGTAAATAGTGTTTTAAACCAATCGGTATTGGCTGCTTGATAACGGTTAAAAAAACTATCAGCCAATTGTCCATTAGCTCCGATTTCTACATCATTCGTTCTTCTCAAATCATAATACTGTCCTAAAACACCATAAGATTCTGCGACTTGAGCTGTGGTTAAATCAATTAAACCTTTGTTTACTAACTCTGCATAAATGGTTAATTCTTGTTGGGAGTTTAAAACATTAAAATTAGTATACCTTGGTCTTAATCGAAAAGAAAAATTATTACTATAGTTAACACTTAAACCACCCTTTTTTCCTTTTTTGGTAGTAATTACAATAACTCCATTTTTGGCACGAGCACCATAAAGAGCGGTTGCCGAAGCATCTTTAAGAATCGAAAAACTTTTAATATCATCTGGGTTTAATCCCGCGATAGAAGATCCGATAAGCGAGTTTATATCTCCAGAAGCTAAATCTCCTTGACTTAGTTCGACATTATCTTCTAGAATTACACCATCAACTACCCAAATTGGGTTATTATTACCATTAAGTGAAGTATTTCCTCGAATTCTTATCCTTGGAGAAGCTCCAAAAGTACCCGATAGGTTATCTACAACTACTCCTGCATCTCTTCCCTCTAATAATCGAGAAGCATCAGATACTCCATCAATTTTAATATCATCTAGGTTAAGTTTTGTAGCAACACCAGCAAATAAGCGACGATCCACTGTTTTATAACCATCGGTTATAATAACCTCGTCTAGTGCCTCTACAGATTCGATCATTTCTACATTGTAGGTAATCTTATTTTTGTTAGAAATAGTAATAGTTTGTGTTTGAAATCCCAAACTTTCAATTTTTATAACATCTCCTACAGAAACACGTATTTTAAAGTTTCCATCAAAATCTGTAACCACTCCTGTAGTAGTTCCTGCAATAGAAACTGTTGTTCCGGGAATGGGGAGTCCGTTTTTATCAACAATTTGTCCACTAATTTCATGACCTTGTTGAAGAGTAGGAGTGGTTACAACCGATTTAGGTTTTTGAGGCTTTGTTTTAGAAACATTACGTTTCTTAACTAAAACAATTTGTTTGTCAACAATTTTGTAAGTGATAGAAGTACCTTTAAAGATTCTATCTAAGATATATTCGATTTTTTTGTTAGAAACCTTGAGTGATATTTTTCGTTTAGTATTGACTTCAGAGTCCTTAAAAAACACTTTAAATTCTGTTTTTTGCTGTATAATCCCAAAAACTTTTTCGATAGTGTAGTTTTTAATATCTAACGAAATTTTTGTGTTTTGAGAGTATGTACTTGCATTAATTCTAAACAGAGATAAAACAATAAGTAGTGTTGTTAGCCTCATTTTTAAATTAAAATTTGTTTTTATCGCACCATCTATAAGGTCCGTTTTAATTTTTTTCATATTTTGAATATGATTTAATGATTGAACTGTTGTTAAATTATATGTATTTTAAATCGAGAAATGTTGCAGCGTTTCTCGATTTTTTGTTTGGGGATGGTTCTTAGAGCATAGGTTTTGTAGGTTTTAGGGGTTTATAATTATTTCGTTTCCTTTTATATTTACGTTAAAAAAAGTATTGCTTTTAAAAGTGTTTAGGACATCTTCAATGTTTTCTATATCAAACTGACCTGTAAATTTTTCGTCTTTAATCTTATGATAATTAATAGTTATTTTTTTGTCATAAAAACGTTCCAATTTTTTCATAATACTTTCAAACTTTTCGTTTTTGAAAAGTAATACACCATCAACCCAGGCAATATAGTTTTTGGAATCTACATTCGAAACCTGTACTTCTTTTTTAGATTTTGAATGACTAGCTTTTTGTTGTGGTTTAAGTTTTTGATCTGTGGCGGGGTCAAATCTTGATTTTTCTTTAAAAACTCCGACACTACCCTCTACCAAAACAACTTCAGAGAAGCTATCATTTGCATAAGAAGAAACATTGAATTTTGTTCCGAAAACTTCGGTCTTGATACCATTGGTTGATACAATAAAAGCATCTTTTTCATTACGCATAACTTCAAAATATGCTTCCCCAGATAATTCTACTTCACGAAGCTGGCCAGGTACAAAATGTGAAGGAAATTTGAGGGTGGTTCCAGAATTAACATTAACAATTGTTCCATCTGCTAATACTAGTTTAAACTTCTTTCCGTAAGGAACTGTCAAAGTATTAATTTTTGGAGGTGTCTTAGAAGAATCATTCACATCATAGACCAACTTGTTATTTTCTTGTATGCCTAAGATGATACCTTCTTTGCTTTTTATTTCTTTAAAAACCTCACTTTCTTTAAGAATTTCTGGGCTTTCATCATCTAGTTGTAGAGTAATTTGATTGTTGTTTTGATTGGGATCTTTACTATTTAGGTAAACATATGTTGATGTTCCCGCTACCAATAATCCAACAAAAATTGCAGCATACTTTAAAAAACTAGAGGTTTTGTTTTTTCTAACTCTGGTAGACCGAGTATTTTTTTTGATCTGAACTTGAAATTTGGAAAAAGCTTGTTCATTATCAAAATCATTATTACCCATTTGGATATAATGATTGGTAATTATATATTCTTTAAATTTTTCTAAATAATTTTTATCTTTAAGTAATGTTTCAAATTCTGATACTTCCTGATCAGACATCTCATTATTTAGGTACTTATGTATTCGATTTATTTCTAAATCTTCGTGTTTTTTCATGAAGCTTGTAAAAATGTATATATTAATGACTTTTTAAAAATATAAAACCCCTATTTTTTTGATTTTTTTTTTTTTTAATATAATGTAATGCTTTTGTTAATTATTTTTGCAGGAAATAAATACGATAGATATTAATAGAGATACTCAAATAGAAGAGCTAAAAAGAGGAAATGAATTTGTTTATAGGCGTTTGTATGAAATGCATTATAACGAACTTTGCTCTTATATCTATAGCATGTCAAATAATAAACAACAGTCAGAGGACATTGTTCAAAATGTAATGCTTAAAATTTGGAAAAACAAAGAAAACCTGAAAATCAATTCTTCTATTAGAAACTATCTTTATAAGTCGTGCTATAATGAATTAATCGATAGTTATAAAAAAAATAAAAAAGAGCTTAATTATATAGAGTTGACTAGAAAAAACGCCTTAGATTTTATTGTTGAGGAGGACACAGATATCATTAATAGTCGTTTGATTAGGGTAAAGTCAGAAATCGAAAAGCTACCTAAAAAATGTAAAGAAGCTTTTATTTTGAACAAATTACGAGGACTTAAATATAAAGAAGTAGCCGAGTATTTGGATATTTCTGTGAAAACGGTAGAAATCCATATCTCAAAGGCAATGTCACGAATTAGAGAGGCAATTTTTGAAGATAAAGCTTAATTGTTTGTTGTTATTTTCTTTATTATTTACGTATAGCATATAGACCTAGGAAAGGACCAATACCTAAAAAGATATATAATAAACTATTGTCTATTTCTTCTGCTAGATAGGAGAGTAGTTGTATACTAACAATCGTTACAGCAAAGCCTAAGCAATTTGCGATAGTTAATGCAGTTCCTTTAAGGTCTGGTGGAGCAGCTAATGCAATCATTGTTGAAAATTGAGGAGAATCAGAAATAACGACCATCCCCCATACACAGAGTGCCGCTAAAAACAATTTTGGCGGAAGTAAAAATAAAAGTGGAGAAATAAGACAAAATATCCCTGAGATCAGTAAGGAAAAAGAAGCTACTTTTTTACTTCCAGATTTTAAAGATATAAAACCACCTAGAATACAAGAAAAAACACCAATAGCAATTATCAAAAACGACCAAAAAGAAACCTCAATATGTATAGATTGCGAGCGTATGTATGTTTTTAGGATGACAGGAATGAACCCCCAAAAAGCATATAGTTCCCACATATGGCCAAAATATCCTAAGGCGGCTTTTCTAAAATTGGGAATAGAAAAAAGTTGAATGGCTATTCCTAGTTGAAATTTAGAAACCAATTTTCGATAAGGCCCATCAGGAACAAATTTCCACATGGCTAATCCACCTATAAAGGATAAGATAGAGGTGCTAATAATAACAGCATTATAGTCATTACTCCATGAAAATTGATTGATTAAATGAGGAATTGCAGTCCCTAGTACTAAAGCTCCTACGAGATAACCTAGCGCTTTTCCGAGGTTTCCCTTATAATAATCAGAAGCTATTTTCATACCTATAGGATAAATTCCTGCCAGAAAAAAACCAGTAGCAAATCTAGCCGTAAGTAAGTTGAAGACTGTAATATTTGGTATCAAAATAGATAGGTTACATAGACCTCCAAGTATTGCACTAATTAGAAAAATTTTTGAAGGAGAAAAACGATCTGCCAGTGTAATTAATGCAAAGGTTAGTGTACCTACAATAAAACCAAATTGAACAAAGGAAATTAAGTATCCAAGAATGTTAAAACCGGCATTAAAATGAATAGCTAATTCATCAATTACTGCATTGCCAGCAAACCATAACGAAGTGCAAAAGAATTGAGAAATAATAATAACCGGAAGTATGTAGAATTTTGTTTTCAATAAATTATTCTTTTAAAATAATAGTGCCAAAATTATCAGCGTTTTGGAGTTTTGTGTTTTTTTCTTGACCAGGTATAAAAACCGAGCCTATCAAGTTTTCTCTTTGTAGACTATTATCGTTATCATTATAAGCAATTGCAAACCCTGCTTTTTGACCTGCGGTTAGAGTTATTGGATCGTTTACATTCCCTTCTCTATAGGTGTCATCATAAAGTAAAATTTCAAACTCCCATACTGTAACATCTTTTTGAGTTGTACGTCTTGTTGTAATGTGGTTATTAAAAAATATTGGTTTTTTGTTGAGATCTTTAGAAACAACGTTTCCATAAAAATCAATGTTATATGTAAAGGCCGAGTTAGAATCTAGATGATTACCTCCAGAATTATCAGCATCTATAAATATTTCAATACTATCATCATTCCACCAGAACTTTAATGGATCTTTGTTGGCGTCATAAAAAATATCATCTTTAATCTCTACCAGTACATATAAAGCCTCTGGAGTCCAGGCAAGCTTATATCTTCCAAAAAAATCATTAAACGTGTACCGAGAGCCCTGCCATTTTTGATCAAACCCATGCCAAATCACCTTTTTCCATATTGGGTCGTTCATTTTTCCATCTATTTTAGGTACAATAACAGCTCTTTTTATTTCAATAATATGATGATCTGTTTTGATCGGTTTAGTGTTTATTAAAAAGAGACGTCCCCAAATACTATGTATAGAGCCTAAAGTAGAGAATAATAAACAAAGGAAAAGTATTTTTTTCATGTACAACCGAGTCATGTAGTTACAATAAAAGTAGTAAACAAAACTTAAAAGTAACTAGTAAATTTAAATAATAACTGTTTTTTATTGATTTAAATAATTTTCCTATTGTATTCGTATTCATTGACATAATTGAATATTTGAAAGACTGAAGTTTTTATAAAACACTTGGAGAAGATACCTATAGTATCTTTTATATGTTTGTGGTACTATTTTATAAGATATATTATTTAGATTTTATCAGTTACTCTAATTTTTAGAGATATAAATTTCTATAATTTATTGTATACTGTTAAATAAAAGTTATATTTATGTGGCTAAAACCTTGTGAAATACGGTTTTTGCGTAAATCCCCCCCCTCTCATAATTGAAGATGTTGTAATTGAAGTATTAAAAGGATGTAATTTTAATATTTCATAAATATAATGAAGGGTTGTGAACAAAGTTTTATGACTTTGTATCTTTAGTATTATTAACGATAAAGTTTAATGATATAGTAACAATCGATGTAAAGCAAAATGAATTCAATACTTAATTTATTTTAATTATGAAGGGATTTTTTAAAAGCATACTAGTTGTTTTTTTTCTACTTCCATTTGTTTTTTTCGGGCAGGAAGAGAAAGGCTATTATAAATGGTTTGATCAAGTAATTGGCCATGATCATTTAGCATTACATTGTGGGACTCAATATATAGATAGAGAGACAGGTAGAGTTTATAAAGGAGAGCATGCTTTTTTTAAATCTGATAAATCTCTATTAGGAACTATTTATTACGATGGCCAGGTATACTATGATTTTCATATGAAATACAATTTAGAGACGGATAAATTACTGATCGAAGTAAAAGGCACTTCTCTTTCTGTTTTGCAATTAGTTAGTTCTAAAATTGAAAAATTTACAATTGAAGGCAATAATTTTATCAAGATAGATCGACAAATTGATGATAGAAGAATAAATGGTTTTTATGAATTATTATTAGAAAAAGAATCTTTTCAATTATTAAAAAAGCATACAGCTACGCGTATAGGGCGAATCGATAATGTTGCTGGCAAAAATAAATTATTAGTTAAGTTTAGGAAAAAAAGCTGGCATATACTAAATACTAAAGAAGGTTTTCTGGATATAAAGTCTAAAGTAGATATTGGTAGAGTTTACCCTCATCTAAGGAAAGAAATTAAATCATTTTATCGAGAATATCAGGTATTGCGAAACGAAGAACCAGATGCTTTTATGAAAAAACTTTTCTACATAATTATTCAACCTTCAGTTTTAGAAAATGAATTATAAGGATTACCTTTTTTTAATTGTTCTATGGTTTACATTAGGTGTATACTCACAACAAAAAACGCCATTAGTATCAGTTTCATTTGAAAACTCTAATTTGAAATCAGTACTTCATCAAATAGAATCTCAGACACAATATCGTTTTTATTATGTTGATTATTGGTTAGATGATTATAATGATTTATCGGGGAATTATAAGGATACACCAATATCACAGGTTTTAAAAGAGATTTTTAAAGAGACTGTTTTTAATTTTTATTTTGTTGATAATAAGAGGGTTATTTTAACCCGAAATGCTATTGTCTATGATGTTCTTCCAGAGAGTCTTTTTGGAAAACATAAAGATAGTATGGATATAAAGGAGGAGAATAAGGAGATTGATCCAATTTTCACCAATGGAAAAAAGATTTCTAGAAAAATTACTATCGAGAGTATCAGAATTGGAAAAGCAACAAAGAGTAGATCTAATCAAAAATATAGATTGTTAGGAAAAATAATCAATGCAGTCTCTGGAAAAGCGATATCAGGAGTAATTGTAGTTGTGAATGGTTATGATGTGGGCATTCGGTCTGATAAAAATGGTTTTTATGAATTAGAATTATCCAGAGGAGAAAATACTATTGGCTATAATGCGATCGGGATGAAACACGAAACTAAAAGAATACTTTTGTATAATGATGGGAAATATGATGTTTCTTTATTCGAAAAGGTGGAGCAACTTGGTGAAGTTATGTTGCAAACAGAAGTTAACAAGAACGTTGAAGAGACCACGACAAGAACCAAAATAGATGTTGAAGAATCAAAAAATATCCCGTTAGCTCTTGGAGAGCGTGATGTATTAAAGGTAGCAACTACATTACCTGGTATTACTACTGCAGGAGAAGGTTCTTCTGGATATAATGTTAGAGGTGGTAAATCAGATCAAAACCTAATTTTGTTAGATGATGCAGTTATTTACAATCCACAGCATTTTTTTGGGATATTTTCTGCGCTTAACCCTTTTGTTCTGGGAGATGTAAACATTTATAAAAATGGAATACCTGCAGAATATGGAGGAAGACTTTCTTCGGTTTTTGATTTAACTACCAAAGATGCAGATACAGATAAGTTTAAAGGAGAAGTTTCTATTGGTCCAGTTACAGGAAATGTTCTTGTTGAAACTCCCGTGCTAAAAGAAAAGGCAGGCGTTTTGGTAGGAGGTAGAGGAGCATATGCAAATTGGGTTTTAAACAATTTGGATGAAGAGTCACTTAAAGATAGCGGAGCTTCATTTTATGATATTGTAGCAAAATATAATCATCAAATTACAGAAAACTCTAAAATAGAAGCAACCGCATATATGAGTAGAGATGATTTTAGTATCACATCTGATTCTTTGTACATTTATAAAAATAGAGCATTGTCTTTACGGTGGAATTACAGGTTTAACGAAAAAAATACAGGAAAACTTGCTTTGTCAAATAGTCAATATAAATTCAATATTGAATATGAAGGAGAAACAAATAATAGCTTTGAACAAGGATATAGTATAGATGAAACAGAATTAAAGTTTCATTTTAAATATTTGTATAGTGACCAACTAAAATTCGATTATGGAGTTGCAAGCAAGTATTATGTTGTAAAGCCAGGAAGTATTAAACCGATAGGTACTCAATCAATTGTTTCTCCTTTTTCTATTGATCAGGAACAAGCTTTAGAATCTGCCGCTTTCTTAATAACAAAGGTTGATATCACTAAAAAATTTACTATGGAGGCTGGTTTACGTTATTCTGTGTTTAACGCATTGGGCGAAAGTAAACAAAGTGTTTTTAGAGAAGGAGTTCCTAAAAGCGAAAATACAGTAGTAAACACTGTATCTTTTAATAAAAATGAAGTTATTAAAACCTATGGAGGGCCCGAGTTAAGAGTTGCAGGAAGATATCTTTTGGGAGAAGATTTTTCTATCAAAGCAG
The DNA here is from genome assembly GCF_040786235.1 of Aquimarina discodermiae. Lineage (NCBI taxonomy): Bacteria > Pseudomonadati > Bacteroidota > Flavobacteriia > Flavobacteriales > Flavobacteriaceae > Aquimarina > Aquimarina discodermiae. The sequence goes on along the minus strand of NZ_JBFMKP010000009.1, from coordinate 4,156 downwards.
CCTATAATAAAACATACCAGTTTATCCATACTTTATCTAATAATACAACTGTATCTCCAATAGATACATGGAAATTATCAGACCTTAATATAAAACCACAAAGTTCTCAACAATACTCTCTAGGACTTTATAAGAATTTTAATGAAGCGATTTATGAAGTGAGTTTAGAAAGTTTTTATAAACGCTCAAAAAATATTTTAGATTTTAAAACAGGAGCAAAAACCCTGTTAAATGAAAATATCGAGAACGAAGTTTTACAAGGTAAAGGTAAATCTTATGGAATAGAGTTGCTACTTAAAAAACAGAAAGGAAAACTTTATGGATGGTTGGGGTATACTTATTCACGATCATTGATTCAATTAGATAGTCAGTTCTCTGAAGATCGAGTAAACGGAGGAGAATTTTTTCCATCAAACTTTGATAAGCCTCATGATATCAGTGCTGTATTAAATTATAAATTTACAAAACGATTTAGTCTGTCTAGTAACATAGTTTATCAAACAGGGAGGCCTGTCACATTTCCTGTAGGTAATTTTACATTTAATGGAGCAGATTTTACCGTTTATAGCGAACGAAATAAATTTAGAATACCAGATTACTATCGATTGGATGTTGGGTTTAATATAGAAGGTAACCATAAACGTAAAAAAGTAGGACATAGCTTTTGGACCATTTCTATTTATAATGTTTTAGGAAGAAATAACCCTTTGTCAGTGTTTTTTGTGACCGAGGACGGAGAAGTAAAAGGACTACAAAGTTCTGTGTTTTCTGTACCAGTACCATCAATTACGTATAATTTTAAGTTTTAATAATGATTGTAAATTGTAATAAAATCGTTGCCTACAGAAATTTTCATTTAATAACCAAAGTGCTGGTTGTATCTGTGATCTGCATCCTATTCTCAAGGTGTGTAGAACCGTTTGAAGCAGAACTAGAGGATTTTGAAAATTTTTTGGTGGTAAATAGTACGGTAACCAATGAAGTTAAGCATCATCAGGTATTTTTATCAAGAACATTTAAGTTTGAAGATGATGGACCGATAAAAGAAGAAAATGCTACGGTAAAAGTTATAGAAAATGGAACTGTCGAATACCTTTTCGAGGAAACATCTGCCGGAGTCTATCAATCGGTACAAGAGTTTGCTATTGTTACCGGTAGAGAATACCAATTATCCATCAAAACATCAAATGGTAAATCGTACATTTCTGAAAAGGAAACCTTACCAGATGAGACGCCTATTCAAGAAGTGAGTACAAGGAGAATTTTAAATGATAATAATGAAATGGGTATTGGAATTATAGTAAACACTTTTGATGTTAATGGTAATTCAAAGTATTATCGATATGAGTTTGAAGAAACCTACAGATATAACGCTCCTTTTTGGCGTCAATATGATATTGAGATTAATGGAGAAATTGTTCTTGACCCTTTTATTAATTATGGATTTGACTTAGTGCAAAGATCAGAAGAGTTAAAGACATGTTATGTTACAAATTCCTCAAATTCGATTCTTATTAATAGCACTAATAATCTTGAAGAGGGAATGGGAGCTTCTTTTTTGTTAAACTTTATAAAGACAGATGATATAAGGTTAGAAGATAGGTATAGTATTTTGGTTAGGCAATTTGTTCAGACCAGAGAAACATATAACTTCTATGAACAGCTTAAAACTTTTTCAGAATCCGAAAGTTTGTTTTCTCAGGTACAGCCAGGGTTTATTAAAGGTAATATAGTTTCAGAAAGTAATGAAAATGAACCAGTTGTAGGTATTTTTGAGGCGTCCTCTATTACCAAAAACCGAATTTTTTTCAATAGAGAAGATGTTGTGGAAGTAGGAGATCCTATATACGTAGAGCCGTGTAAAGTTATTAGCCTTAAACAAGGCAGACGTGAAAATTTAATAGATTTTTTAAGAAGAGTTAAGATAGTTGTTGTAGGAAAGAATCTTTTATATCATAGTTGGTTATTGGATATACCAGAATTTAATTTTGTTCCTAAAAGTTGTGGAGATTGCACAGAATATGGAAAAAATGCACCACCTGATTTTTGGGAAGATTGAATATAAATTAAACAATAAAAAATAATTTCAGTGAAAATTAGGGTAATTATATATACTTTGTTGTTTTTGGCTTTAAGCTTAAATGCACAACGACAATCTGTATTAAAAACGCAACAAGATGTTTTGGGATATGCTAATGTTCCTCAAGAAAGGACCTTTATTCACGCTAATACTTCTTTACTGTTTGCAGGAGAGTATTTGTATTATACTTTTTATTGCATCAATCAAAAGAGTAAGAAGTTAAGTAGTATTAGTAAAATTGCTTATGTCGCTTTGGTTGGAGAAAATGGAGAATACATTTTCGAGCACAAAATTTCTTTAAAAAATGGAATAGGCTATGGCGACTTTTTTGTGCCGGTATCAGTATCATCAGGAAATTATAAATTAGTAGGATATACGCAGTGGATGTTGAATGTGAAAGAGCATTTTTTTCAGGAAGACATTAGTGTTTTAAATCCATACCAAGGCAATCAAGATGGAGTTGTTTTTGAAGATTCGGTAAAGGATTCAGTAGTATCTTCTACAGCAATTGAGATATCAAAAAACCCAAGAATAAAAGAGAGTAACTCGAATACTTCAGATAATAGGTTCAAAATTTTTACCGATACCAAAATCTATAAAACGAGGACTAAGGTAACTTGTACAATAAAGAGTTTGTTACCTAAAAAAAATAATGGGAATTATTCTATATCAGTAAGAAAAAAGGATGGTTTTACTAAGTCGTCATTACTTTCTGCCAAAGCTTTTTATGAAAAGAATAATAGAAATCTTCCTCGTAAAAAGGCTTATGTAGGGGCTTCGATTTTTTTGCCAGAAATAAGAGGAGAATTAATTTACGGAAAAATAATTCCAAAGGATGGTTTGATGTCAGTTTCAAATCAAGATGTGGTACTATCAACCTCAGAAGATACGAGCGATATAAAAGTATCTAAAACAGATGAGAGTGGACATTTTATATTTAGTGTAAATAATAGGAACAAGGATGATACATTGTTAATTCAGGTTTTAGGAGATGATAAAGAGAATTTTACGATAATGCTCGAAGAAAGCCCCAGACTAGTATATGCTGATATGGAATTTTATAAATTTAAGGTTTCTCCAATGCTAAAGGAAACCGTCATAAAAAGAAGCATTTATAATCAGATTAGCAATAATTATTACGAAGTAAAACCTGATACTATTAAAGAACCTGTAAACAAGGTTCCTTTCTATGATAATAATCTTAAAACATACATTCTTGATGATTATACCAGGTTCGAGACGATTAAGGAAACATTAATAGAGGTGGTTGATGGGGTTTGGACAGAAAAGACTAAAGATGGAAAACTAATGTTTGAAGTGAACAGATATTACGGAATTGTTAAAGAAAATAGATTTTCACCATTACTTATTGTAGATGGCGCTATAGTACAGGATCATGATGAAATTATTTATTCGAACGCTAATATTTTTAAATCAATAAGTTATACCAAAGATCGTTATTATATAGGTTCATCTACTTTTGATGGTTTGGTTATTATAGAATCTAAGGAAAGGGATTATATGAAAACAGCCCAAAAAGACTACGTTTCTTCTGTTAATTTATCTAATTTTAAATTAAGCAAAAACTACTACAGGCAAACCTATTCCAATTCAGATAATAATTACGACCGTATTCCTGACTACAGGTGCCAACTTTTTTGGGAACCTAATTTAAGTTTGCAAGAAGATGATTTTGATTTGGAGTTTTTTACTTCTGACGTTCCAGGTGAATACGAAATTTCGATAGAAGGTTTTACCGAAAAAGGTATTCCGGTTTCTTTAGTTAAGAATATTATAGTAGAATAATACAAGAGGTTTTTTAGTCAATAATGATCTTTATACTGACATTTCTTGCAAATAACACTTTGCTTGCTTCTTTAAAATACGATCCATAAGCTTCCTAGCTGCCAAATTTCTCAGGAAAACTGTAAATATTTATGAAATTAAATTTTCGTTCACTAGTGTCCACTATAAATAATTAAATGTTCTTTGAAATTACTGATAATCTATAAGTTAAATAGCTTTTTATTGTGTGTCGATTTGAATTGACTAGGTTTGGTCGATTTAATCAGATGT
>NZ_JBFMKP010000008.1:0-165779 GCF_040786235.1 Aquimarina discodermiae | reverse complement strand
TTAATAGTCGATGAGGGAGAGACGCATATTTCATTTGATATAGAATATTGTACAGACTTATTTACCGAGGCTACGATTCGACGTATGGCGTTACACTATAAAGAATTGTTAAGTAGCATTGTCGCAGATAGAGCAAGTAGTATTGCAGACTTATCAATAGTAACCCAAGAAGAGCAAAAAGAATTAGTAGCAATTTTTAATGATACAGATCAGTCGTATCCTTATGACAAATCATTGGCTACTCTTTTTAACGCTCAGGTAGCACAAACGCCAAATAACATTGCATTAACTTTTAAAGATAAAAGTTATACTTATCAAGAGTTGGACGAAATCTCTAATCGATTTGCCAACTATTTACAATCAAACTATACTATCAAGGTAGAAGATTTTATTGGTATTAAGCTAGACCGTAGTGATGATGTCATCATTAGTATACTGGCAATTATCAAATCGGGAGGCACCTATGTTCCTATAGATACTAATTATCCACAAGATCGTATTTCTTATATAGAACAGGATAGTAATTGCAAGGCGATTATAGATCGAGAGCTATTAGCATCGTATCAAAAAGAAGCACTTTCTTATAAGACCAACTTACCAGAGGTAGTTATGAACAGTGATGCCCTTGCGTATGTAATGTATACCTCCGGGAGTACAGGTACACCAAAAGGAGTAATGGTTACCCATCAAAATATCGTGAGTTTATGTACTTCTTGCGATTATATTGACTTATCAGAGGATACCGTGTTATTATCTACAGGTTCTGTTTCTTTTGATGCTACCACGATAGAGTTTTGGGGGCCACTTTTAAATGGAGGGCAACTGATCGTAACCGATAAAAATACCTTATTAAATACCGAAAAGTTAGGCACTACTATTTTAGATCATGGTGTTAATACATTATGGATGACTGCATCTTGGTTTCACCAGGTTACCGAGGAGAATTTGTCTGTCTTTAAAGGCCTTAAATATCTTATGGTTGGAGGAGATAAGGTATTATTCAATTATACAAATAAGGTGAAGGAGTGTTATCCAGACTTGAATATTATTAATGGATACGGCCCGACAGAAAATACGACCTTCTCGACGACACATCTCATACCGGCTGCTATGGATAGGGATATTCCTATAGGTAAACCTATAAAAAACAGTCAAGCCTATATTTTTGATACTACCATATCTCATTTACAACCTATTGGAGTGGTCGGAGAATTATGTTTGGGAGGTTCAGGATTGTCAAGAGGGTATTTGAATCAAGAAGAATTAACAGCAGAGAAGTTTATAGATAATCCGTTATCTCCAGGAGAACAGCTATATCGTACAGGGGACTTGGCTAGATGGCTGCCCGATGGTACTATAGAGTTTATGGGTAGACAAGATAGTCAGGTAAAGATTCGAGGATATCGTATCGAATTAGGAGAAATAGAAAATGCCTTACTAGAGTTTGAAAATATAAAGGGATGTTGTGTAGAAGTTAAAGAAGACCTAAACCGTACCAAACGTTTGGTAGGATATGTGGTTAGTACAGATAATTTTGATAGAGAAATTGTTCAAAAACAGCTACAACAAAAGCTACCTGATTATATGGTACCTCAACTATGGGTGAGCTTAGAATCTATGCCATTAACCTCTAATGGTAAAATCGATAAAAAGAGTTTACCAGAACCAGATACAACAGCATTGTCAAGCACTACCTATGTAGAAGCGAGTAACTCAATCGAAGAACAATTAGTAAAGATCTGGCAAGATTTATTGGGGGTAGAAAAAATAGGTGTTCATGATAATTTCTTCGAGTTAGGAGGAGATTCGATTATAACGATTCAGATGGTAAGTCGTTTAAAGCGATTTGGGCATCAGATACAACCTAGAGATTTATTCGAAAACCAGACTATTTCAGAACTGGAACAGGTAATCACCTCAAATACTCATAAAATAATCGGTGAACAAGGAATTTTAACCGGAACAAGTGAGTTGTTACCAATTCAAAAATGGTATTTCGAAAATGTTCATGTGGCAAATACTCATTTCAATCAATCCATGTTCTTGTCCATTGACAAATCTGTTAAGGATTCATATCTGGAAGAAGCTGTCAAGTTAATTGTTTCTCAACATGATGCCTTACGTTTCAGATATAAACAAGAAGGAGAGGAATGGATACAGACGTATACCGAGTCAGAAGGAATTTTGATTAGAGAAGATTTGAGCAACGCTAATGAAGAGCTATCAACATTGATTTCAGAAGTCTGCGATTCATATCAAAAAAGTATGATCGTAGAAAATGATCAAATCTTTAAAGTAGTTTTAATAAAAACTCCAGATTCAGAAGAAATGGATCGTCTATTAATTATAGCTCATCACTTGGTAATTGACGGGGTTTCATGGCGTATTTTATTAGAAGACTTCTATAATATTTTGGATGATTTAATAAATGAGAGAACGGTTAAGTTAGCAGAAAAGAGTAGTTCTTTTAGAGAATGGAGCACAGCTATAAAAGAGTATGCCAATAGTCATTCGGTATATGCACAACTACCGTATTGGGAATCTACTATAAGCGATTATCAAGTAATTCCTGTAGATAAAGAAGGTCAGGTTGCTACACAACTAGACATGGTAGAGTACAAAAATACACTGGATGAAGAACATACTTCATTATTACTAACAGAGGTACATAAAAGTTATGCTACAGAAATTAATGATATTCTATTAAGCTGTTTGGCACAGACCATTAATCAATGGTCATCTCATACAAAAATCCTTATTGGTTTAGAAGGGCATGGACGTGAGGATATAGCTAAGCATGTCGATATCAGTAACACAATAGGGTGGTTTACGAATTTATATCCTGTTCTATTAGCGATAGAAAATGAAATTTCTACAGAGAACCTTATTAAATCTGTCAAAGAACAACTTCGAAGTATTCCTGATAAAGGTCTTGGGTACGGAGCATTAAAATACCTTAATTCTTCAGAAGAAGTTAGAGATCGTCTATCCAAAACACAGTGGGATATCATCTTTAATTATTTAGGACAATTTGATAGTGCGGTAAGCTCTGATACAGAAAATGATAAAGATTGGTTTGGAGGAGCAGAAGAATTTTCGGGTCAACAAGTTGGAGAAAGAACGCCAACTAATAGTAAGCTGGAGATTAATTGCTCTGTAGTAGAAAAAGGGTTAACCATCAATTGGAGTTTTTCTTCCAAAGAGTATGAAGCGACAACTATAGAACAGTTGGCAAATAAATTCTTAGACAATCTAAAATCATTAATTATCCATTGTAAAGAGAAAAAATCTACAGACCTCACGCCGTCAGACTATGGATTAGGGAAAGATGTCGGCTATCAGGAGTTAGATGAGTTTTTTAATGAAGAATTAGACTCAGAAGAGATTTTCAAATTTTAAAAAAGAAAAAAAGTAATGCGCAATTTCATTGAAAAATTAGAGGCTTTAAATCTTTTTCTGGTTGAAAAAGATGGAGAAATATCATTGAAAAAATATAAAAACAGACCAACGATTCCATATGATTTCAAAAAAGATAGTGATCATATCATCCCATTTATAAAGAGTAATAAAACAGCATTGATCGAATTCTTAAGAGAGAATAAGAGTGTAAATGAGAGTACCAATATTGTATACAAATTAAGCCCTCTTCAAGAAGGAATATTGTTTGAAGGATTGTATAATACAGAGTCAAGTGCCTATACAGTTCAGATAATTCTTGACTTTTTTGACGGAGTAGATGCTGAAATCGTAGAAGCCTCCTGGGCACATGTTTTAGGCAATCACAGTATCCTTAGAAGTGCATTTTTTTATAAAGAATTAAGTATTCCGGTACAACGAGTATATGAAAATGTAACCTTGCCTTTTAAAGAATTGGATTACAGGTCATATACTGAAGCCGAAAAGGAAGAAAAAGTAGCTGACTTTCTTAAAAGTGATTATAATGCCGGTTTTTCTTTTAATGAAGCACCTTTATTACGAGTTACACTAATACGATTAGACGACCTGTCTTATAAAATGGTTTTTACCAATCATCATATATTACTTGATGGTTGGTCTACCGCTGTACTTCTCGAGGAGTTTGTAGAAACCTACGAGGCACTATCCAGAAAAGAAACTCTCGTAAATAGAAAAGAATATCTATATGAGGATTATATAAAATATGTTGCCAATAAGGATATCGAACAAGAAGAAAAGTTTTGGAAAAACCATCTTAAAAATATTGAATCTCCAAGCTTGTTACCTTTTTCGAAAACAATAGTATCCAGAAATGAGGTAAAGGGTAGTCTTAAAAAATCTAATTTAGGATTTGATACTTCTTTTACAGAGAAACTGAAAGAATATGCACAAGAGCATCATGTTACTGTAAATACAATTGTACAAGGAGTATGGGCTTTATTGGTGTCAAAATATACGGGTAGTAAAAATGTAGTATGTGGGGTAACGGTTTCTGGTCGTCCGTCAGAGTTAGAAGGTTCAGAACAGCGTGTTGGTTTGTATATTAATACCTTACCATTGTGTTTTAATCTGGATGAAAATCAGTCATTTTTAGAATGGTTGGTAGAATCACAAAAAGAGCACACAGATTGTAGAGAACACCAATATGTAGATCTTGCTAAGATTCAAAAATCTACAGGTGTACAAGGAGATTTGTTCGACAGTATTTTTGTCTTCGAAAATTACCCTATTTCTGATGCATTACTAGGCGAGGATGAAGATACTAAAAGTACTTTAAGTATCGGAAATGTTACGTTTAATGATCAAACAACATATCCGTTAACGGTGATCGTTAATTTGGATGATGAGTTGAAAATGAGTTTTGATTATAATGATTCTTATCTGGATGAAGATACCATATATAGAATTCAGGGACATTTTAAAGAGGTTTTACATCAAATTATTGATTTACATATTGGTAGTACACTGGCAGATATCGATATATTATCAAGCTCAGAACAAGTAGAGTTATTAGATACTTTTAATACTACCGACCAACCCTATCCAAAGGACAAGACATTGGTTCAAATTTTTGAGTCACAAGTAGAGCAAACTCCCGATGCGATTGCTTTGCTTTTTGAGGATTGTAGTTGGACCTATCGCGAGTTGGACGAGGCCTCTAACAGGATGGCACATTATTTACTGGCTACGTATACTTTTGATGTAGAGGATTTTATTGGAATTAAGTTAGATCGAAGTGCAGATTTGATGGTTAGTTTACTAGCTATTATCAAATCGGGATGTGCTTATGTTCCAATAGATGCTAATTATCCAGAGGATCGTATTTCATATATAGAATCAGACAGTAATTGTAAGTTGATTATAGATCAGGAGGTGATGCGCTCCTATGAGAAAGAAGCACTTCGTTATGGGGTTAATTCTCCAGAGGTGGTATTTAGTAGTGATACATTAGCTTATGTAATGTATACTTCAGGAAGTACAGGTACCCCAAAAGGAGTGATGGTTACGCATCAAAATATAGTGAGTTTATGTACTTCGTGCGATTATATAGATTTATCAGAAGATACCATTTTATTAGCTACAGGTTCTGTTTCTTTTGATGCTACCACAATAGAGTTTTGGGGACCATTGTTAAATGGAGGTCAGTTGGTATTAACCGACAAGGATACCTTGTTAAATACCGATCGATTGGCAGCTACTATTTTTGAATATAGTGTTAATACCTTATGGATGACAGCTTCATGGTTTCATCAGGTCAGTGAAGAAAACTTATCAGTTTTCAAAGGTCTTAAGTATCTTATGACGGGGGGAGATAAGGTGTTGTTTAATTATACCAATAAAGTACAAGAACGTTACCCGGATCTACATATCCTAAACTGTTATGGTCCTACCGAGAATACTACATATTCTACAACCCATCGTATATCGGGTCAAATGGACAGGGATATTCCAATTGGTAAGCCTATCAAGAACAGTCAAGCGTATATTTTTGATAACAGTTTATCATACCTACAACCTATTGGAGTTGTGGGAGAACTGTGTTTGGGTGGATCTGGACTATCGAGAGGGTATTTAAACCAGGAGGAGCTCACTGCCGAGAAGTTTGTGGGTAATCCTTTGGTCCCTGGAGAACGTATGTATCGTACAGGTGATTTGGCCAGATGGTTACCCGATGGTAGTATCGAGTTTATGGGTAGACAGGATAGCCAGGTTAAACTACGTGGATATCGTATCGAGTTAGGAGAGATAGAGAATGCTTTGTTAGAACTTGAAAGTATCAAGAGTTGTTGTGTAGAAGTGAAAGAGGATGAGCTAGGTACAAAACGTTTGGTGGGTTATGTCGTAGGTGTAGCCGGTTTTGATAAGGAGGCTACCCAAGAATCTTTGAAGGAAGTTTTACCAGATTATATGATCCCACAATTGTGGGTCGAGTTAGAAGCTTTACCGTTAACCAGTAATGGTAAGGCTGACAGGCGTAGTTTACCAGTACCAGATATGTCTACTTTATCGAGTGAAACTTATGTTGCAGCCAGTACTCCTACAGAAGAGACTTTAGTTATGATCTGGCAGGACTTATTAGTATTAGAGCAGGTAGGTGTACATGACAATTTCTTTGAGTTGGGCGGTCATTCTCTATTAGCAACCCGCCTAATAGCTATGGTTCGTAAAGAGCTAGAGGTAGAAGTTACGATCAAAGATGTTTTTACTCATTCTCGCCTAAAAGACCTGGCAATTTACATCGATAAACAATCAAAAGGGACTTCTTTACCAGCTATTATTACTCAGGAACGTCCAGAGCGTATCCCGTTATCATTTAGTCAGGAGCGCTTGTGGTTTTTAGATCAATTACAAGGAAGTGCAGAATATCATATTCCAGGAATTTTTGCAATCTATGATACGTTTAATACAGCAGTATTAGAGAAAGCCATTAATGAAGTTATAAATCGTCATGAGGTTTTACGAACTGTCTATAAAGAAAAAGACGGAGTCCCTTATCAAGAGGTTTTAGGTAAGAACAAATGGAAATTTGAATCAGAAATTGACGTAAGTGATCTGGAAGCAAATGAAATTTCTAAGATTATTGAGCAGGAAATCGATAAGCCTTTTGATCTAAGTAGTGACCATATGTTGCGTATTACCATTGTGACTGGAAGAAGGAGACAAAGGCAATTGATTTTTACGATGCATCATATTGCTTCTGATGGGTGGTCTCATGATATTTTGATGAGTGAATTATTGTCATTTTATCAAAATGGATTAAAAGGAACTCCTGTTCAAATGCCTCCACTACAAGTTCAATATGCAGATTATAGCCTTTGGCAAAGAACCTATTTGTCAGGAGAGCAATTAGATACGCAATTGGGGTATTGGGTAGATCAACTTTCAGGCATTTCACCATTAAATTTGCCTTTGGATTATACAAGACCTTCAGAACAAAGCATAAAAGGAGAAAGCAAAACCTTTACGTTTAGTGCTGCTTTAATGAAACAACTGAAAGCACTGTCTCAAGACAACGAAACTACTTTGTTTATGACACTATTAAGTGCTTTTAAAGTTTTAATGTATCGATATAGTGGTCAGGAAGATATATGTGTCGGGACTCCTATCGCCAATCGAGAACAAGAAGAAATCGCAGGACTCATAGGTTTTTTCGTCAACACATTGGCTTTACGAAGTGATTTGGGAGGAAACCCAAAGTTTTCGGATCTATTATCCCAGGTAAAACAAATGACCCTGGAAGCATATCAATACCAGCAGGTGCCTTTTGAGAAAGTAGTGAATAATGTGTTACAATCCAGGGATATGAGCCGTAGCCCATTGTTTCAGGTATTATTCTCTATGCAAGATGGGGTGACATCAAAAATAGCATCACCTACAGATTCTGGTGATATAGGATTAGAACCCGTACTTTCTGAAGAGCATATTTCTAAATTCGATATGTCTTTTACAGTTACAGAATTTACAGACGAATTAGAAGTGAAAATAACGTATTGTACAGATTTGTTTGCGACTCGTACTATCGAACAAATGGCCTTTCATTTTGAGCAGTTATTATCTTCTATTGTAACAACTCCAAAGCAAAATATAGACACATTGTCTATGCTAACTGTAGAGGAGGAGCAAAAATTAGCCATTAGTTTTAATGAGACCAAGGTAGTGTATGCTGCCAAAAATACTACGGTATTAGACTTGTTTATAGAACAGGTCAAAAACACTCCAGAAGCAATTGCACTACAATACGGAAATATTCACCTTTCTTATCGTGATTTGGATGAAAAATCCAATCAGTTGGCAAATTATTTATTGAAACATAAAAAAGAGAGTAATGAGATTATAGGTATCTGTGTATATCGATCTGTTGGGATGATTATTGGTCTTTTAGGAATTCTAAAATCAGGAAAAGCATACATGCCAATTGATCCTGATTTTCCTGTAGATCGTGTACAGTATATGCTAGAAGAAGCAAAAATAAAATCTGTAATAAGCGCTTCTTCGAGTCAAGATGTTTTAAAAGATATTGCAGGGCTTGATCTTATATTGCTAGATGTTGATAAGGAGGTTATCGTTAAAGAATCTAGTGAAACTCCCGATGTATCGGTACCTTCAAGTGATTTGGCATATGTAATTTATACTTCTGGATCGACGGGACGACCAAAAGGTGTCAAAATAGCACATCATAACCTATTCAATTTAATCAAAAATCAAATCGATTATTTTAGAATAGATCATAATGATAGGATTGTACAGACGGCGAACTATATTTTTGATGCTTCTGTAGAACAAATTTTTATCAGCTTATCTGCGGGAAGCCGTTTAGTATTAATTCACAAAGACGAAGTCCTAAATCCGGCTGGGTTTATAGAATTTATGAGAGAAAATGAAATCACTCATTTTCATACCACACCAAGTCTTTTAAAAATGTATACACCTCCTTCTGATTTATCAAGTTTGAAGAGAGTGATTGTTGGAGGAGAAGCATGTCCTAAAGAACTGGCCAGTGCATGGAATACCTACTACAAGTTTTATAATAAGTATGGACCTACAGAAAATACGGTTACTACAACCATAGCTGCATACGGAAAAGGAAAAACGATTGAAAGAGTGTCTATAGGAACACCTATTTCAAATACCAGAGTTTATATTCTTAATTCCAATAATGGAATTGTACCAATAGGGGTCGTAGGAGAGTTATGTATCAGTGGTGCTGGATTATCAGAAGGGTATTTAAACCAGCCTCAACTTACAGAAGAGAGATTTGTTGACAATCCATTTGAGGAAAATGAAAAACTTTATAAAACAGGAGATCTGGCAAGGTGGTTACCCGATGGAAGTATCGAATATATCGGTAGAAAAGATGACCAGGTTAAAATACGTGGGTATCGTATAGAGCTAGGCGAAATAGAGAATGTTTTAGCAGAGGTTGAAAGGTTAAAAAATAGTTGTGTAGTTGCAAAACCTGATAAAAACGGTACGAACCATTTAGTAGGATATATTGCAGCAGATAACCCTATAGATACGCAGGAACTACAGGAAAAACTTAAGTTGAAACTACCCGAATATATGGTCCCTCAGTTATGGGTTGCTTTGGATGAGATTCCATTAACCAGTAACGGAAAGGCGGATAAGAAGAATCTTCCAGATCCGGATATGTCTGCAATGTCTACCAAAGCCTATGTTGCTGCAAGTAATGTTACTGAAGCACAATTGGTAAGCATATGGCAGGAGTTATTAGGCATTGATCAAGTAGGTATCCATGATGATTTCTTTGAGTTAGGTGGTCATTCGTTACTAGCGACCCGTTTGGTATCTATGATTCGTAAGGAATTAGAAGTAGAAATATTAATCAGAGATATTTTTACGTATTCATCGATATCAGAGTTGTCTTTGCATATTACTACAAACTCGAGTACTACTTTATTACCACCGGTAGTAGTTGGAGATCGTTCTGGGCGTGTTCCGTTATCGTTTAGTCAGCAACGTTTGTGGTTTATCGATCAGTTAGAAGGAAGTGTTTCCTATCATATGCCCATGCTACTTTGTATAGATGGCGCATTAAATATAGAAGCATTATCAGCTTCCTTAAAAGAAGTGGTAAACCGCCATGAAGTATTACGTACGGTTATTAAATCTGATAACGGAGTTGCTTATCAGGAGGTTCAACCTGTAGAGAATTGGTTATTAGAGGTGATAAACCTAGATGGGTCTGACGATGTTACATCGATATTACAAAGCTTTATTGCCACACCATTTGATTTGTCGAGTGATTATATGTTACGTATGCGATTGTATGAGAAAGGAGGAAACGGTTATATTCTGGCTGGGGTATTACATCATATTGCCAGCGATGGTTGGTCAGAAAGTGTTTTTGTTAAAGAGTTTACCTCTTTATATGGCTCATTATCAGAAGGTGTAGTTTCTGATTTGCCCTCATTACCATTACAATACATAGATTATGCATTGTGGCAACAGGAGCATATAGAAGGAGCAGTTTTAGAATCACAGTTGTCCTACTGGCAAGAACAGTTATCAGGAGTTAGTCCATTAGAATTACCGACCGATTATCAACGTCCAATAGAACAGAGTACACGAGGTTCGAGATATGCTTTTGAGATAGATGCTGGTTTGCAGGATGACTTACAAAAGATTGCTCAGGAAGAGGGAGTTACTATGTTTATGTTGTTGTTATCGGTCTTCAAGGTATTGATGTATCGTTACAGTGGTCAGGATGATATCTGTGTGGGTACCCCGATTGCGAATCGAACCCAAGAGGAGACCGAAGGTATGATTGGTTTCTTTGTCAATACGTTGGCTTTACGTAGTAACCTAGGGAGTATTAACACTTTCAAAGAGTTATTACAACAAGTAAAAACAACTACTCTGGCAGGTTATGATCACCAACATGCTCCTTTCGAAAAAGTAGTAGAACATGTTGTAGAGACTAGAGATATGAGTATGAGTCCTTTGTTTCAGGTTATGTTCTTGTTACAAAACAAATCAGAGCAGGATGATCAGGGATTGGGAAGTTTAAAATTATCAGCATACGATGATTATGAGCAGGATTTGGCCAAATTTGATCTAACCTTTACATCAGAAGAATTAGAGGATGGCATTGCTTTCGAAATAGAATATTGTATTGATTTGTTTGCAGCATCCACTATCGAGCGTATGGCAATTCACTTTAAAGAATTACTGTCTGCTATCATTGCCAATAGCGAAGAGAAAATCATTGCCCTTCCTTTATTGACAACTATCGAACGAAAAAAATTACTACATACTTTTAATGATACTAAGGTCGATTATTCAAAAGAGGATTCGTTATTAGGATTGTTTAAAGAGCGTGTTCATTCACATCCAAAAGATACTGCATTAGTATTCGGAAACTCTACCTTGTCTTATAGAGATTTAGACAAGCTTTCTGACAGATTAGTTAGTTATTTAAAATCAGAGGGCGTTACTCCGGGTATTCGGGTAGGAATGTTATTAGACAGAGGGTTTAATATGATCATAAGCATTCTGGGAATTTTAAAATCAGGAGCTACTTATGTGCCATTAGATCCGTCGCTTCCGTTAAGTCGATTAGAATATATTTTGGAAGATTCTGATGTTTCTTATGTCATTTATAATGATGATAAGTTGCTGGATAATACTGGGATCAGCGGTTGTACATTTTTGAACAGTAACCTATTATCGTCATACGAGTGTTATTCTGGACCTATAGAAAGATCATTAGATGCTATAGCCTATGTCATGTATACTTCTGGAACTACAGGAGTTCCTAAAGGAATTCTGATCAAGGATGAGAACATACTGACTCTAATTTCTGAAGCAGATCCGATACATATAAAACCATCAGACCATGTATTGCAATGGTCAAATTATGGTTTTGACGGGTCTACCTATGAAATCTTCGGAAGTTTATTAGGAGGAGCGACACTTCATTTGATCGAAGCCCATGTAGCATCAGACGGAAACGAACTTGCAAAGGTCATAGGTCAGGAAAAAATCACGGTTGCTTTTATTACCACGGCATTGTTTAATGCGATTGCAGATAGTGATTTATCACTGCTTTCAAGTATTAGGATATTATTGTTCGGAGGAGAAAAAGTCTCCTTACTACATACCCGTAAGGCGTTCGAAGCATTGGGGCCAGGAAGATTGATTCATGTATACGGTCCTACAGAAACCACGGTGTATGTATTGCATCATGTGATCAATGCAATTCCAGAGAAGGCGTATACAATTCCTATAGGAAAACCACTATCAAATACAAGTATGTATGTAGTAGATCCTCAGGATCAATTATTACCAATTGGTGTAGTAGGAGAGCTTTGTGTAGGCGGTACAGGATTGGCCAAAGGATATCTCAATAAAGAAGAGCTTACTGCCGAAAAGTTTGTAAGTAATCCTTTTGTTGCTGGTGAGCGAATATATCGTACAGGAGATTTGGTTAAATGGTTAGACGATGGTACCATCGAGTTTGTAGGTAGAAGAGATAGCCAGGTAAAAATACGAGGATATCGCATCGAAACTGCCGAGATAGAAAGTGTTTTAGTCGAATTTGATAGCATTGCCACCTGTTGTATAGAGGTTATTACAGACACACAACAAAATAAACGTTTGGTGGCCTATGTAGTAGGAAATGAAGATTTTGAAAAGGCAACAGTTCTGGAAGCTTTAAAGAATAAGTTACCCGATTATATGATTCCGCAATTATGGGTAACGTTAGACACTATGCCGTTAAATATCAATGGTAAGATCGATAAGAAACGTTTGCCGGCACCAGACTTGTCGACATTATCAAGTCAAGAATATGTAGCACCAGTTACTACTTCCGAGCATAAGTTGGTTACTATATGGCAGGATTTATTAGGAGTAGAACGTATAGGTATTTATGATGATTTCTTTGAGTTAGGAGGGCATTCATTATTAGCTACTCGTTTGGTATCGATGATCCGTAAAGAGCTGGAGGTAGAAGTTGCCATCAAGGATATTTTTGTGTATTCTAAGCTGGTAGATTTAGGAAGGTATCTCGATAAACAATCTAAAGGTACTTTACTGCCAGCGATTACCCCGCAGGATCGTTCGGGACGTTTACCATTATCTTTTAGCCAGGAGCGTTTATGGTTTATTGATCAGTTACATGGCAGTACAGAGTATCATATGCCTCTTAATCTGGAATTAACAGGAGAGTTGGATGTAACTGTATTAGAAACAAGTTTTAGAGAGATTGTATCACGTCACGAAGTATTGCGTACCGTGATCGTATCCGAAGATGGAGTAGGGTACCAAGAAATAATGCCGATAGATAATTGGAAATTAGAAGAACTTGAAATCAACTCTGAAGAAGAGTTAGAAGCCGATTTATCCACTTTTGTAGGTCAACCTTTTGACTTATCTAACGATTATATGCTTCGCGTTCGTTTGTATCGACTAGGAGGAGATCGTTATGTGTTATCAATAGTTTTTCATCATATAGCCAGTGATGGTTGGTCTAATGGTTTGTTTATCCAGGAGTTTATGGAGTTGTACAGGGCCTTGTCTACTTCGCGTACTCCCGCTATAAAAGCCTTACCGATTCAATATGCCGATTATGCCTTATGGCAGCGCAAGTATATAGAAGGAGCTGTTTTGGATCAGCAGTTATCGTATTGGGAAGATCAGTTAACAGGTGCGGTACCGTTATCCTTACCGACCGATTACCCTCGTCCAGAAGTACAGAGTAATGAAGGAGCACGATTGTCTTTTATGATAGATAAAGCATTGAGTGACTCATTGCAGGCACTTTGCCAGCAAGAAGGAGTGACGATGTTTATGACATTATTGGCAGCCTTTAAGGTAGTATTGTCACGCTATAAGGGTCAGGAAGATATTTGTATAGGTACTTCTATTGCGAATCGTCCTCAGGAAGCTTTAGAAGATATGATTGGTTTCTTTGTAAACTCATTGGCATTACGAAGTGATCTAAGTGGTAATCCCCGTTTTACCGATTTCTTACAGCAAGTAAAAGAGGTTACTTTAGGAGGATATGACAATCAGGATGCTCCGTTTGAGAAGATAGTAGATCGCGTGGTCGAGGATCGTGATATGAGTAAGAATCCACTATTCCAGGTGATGTTTAGTTTGGATAACATCCAGGAAGAAAAAGAACAAGACATAGGTAATTTGGCAATAGAATCGTATGACCAGGATGGCGGAACCATTCAGTTTGATATGTCTATTGATGTGTTAGATACTGGCGAAGGTATTGCCGTTAGAATAGGCTATTGCACCGCTTTATTTAAAGAAGCTACGATAGTTCATATGGCTTCGCACTACGAGGAGTTGTTACGCAGTATTGTCAAAGATCCCTCAGAGACGATTAGAGATTTATCGATGCTTACTGCCCAGGAGGCAGGCCAGGTCTTGCATTTGTTTAATGCTACCGAGGTTTCGTATCCCTTAGAAGAGACTTTTGTAAGCCTTTTTGAAGCGCAGGTGTCCAAAACCCCTGATGCAATCGCAGTAAGTTTTGAAGGTGTTGATCTAAGCTATAAAGCATTAGATGAAGCTTCTAACCAACTGGCACATTACTTGCGCTCGCAAGGCGTAGAAGAAGATGCGTTGGTGGGTATTTGTGTAGAACGTTCTTTTGCGATGCTGATTGGTATTGTAGGTATTTTAAAAGCAGGAGGTGCTTATGTTCCTATCAAGCCAGATTACCCTGCATCGAGGATCCAGCATATTTTAGGCGATACCCAGAGTACGGTAGTGATTACCGATACTACCAGTGATCAGTTGATTACAACGAGCTATCCAGATGTGACGACAGTTGTTGTAGACTCAGAGGATGCTGTATATGCAGAACAGCCAATAACTAGTGTAAATGTTACTATTGCTCCTTCTTCCTTGGGGTATGTTATTTACACCTCGGGTAGTACCGGTACTCCCAAGGGAGCGATGATCGAGCATAGTGGTATGCTTAATCACTTACTACTAATGATCGATGAGTTGGATATGGACAGTGATAGTGTTGTTGCTTTTACAGCACCTTTTACGTTTGATATTTCTGTTTGGCAGTTGTTAAGTGGTTTACTTACCGGTGGTCGTATGGTGATCTACAGTGAGGAGATGATTTTAGATCCATTAGTATTACAAGGATCCTTACATGATGATGGAGTAAGCATTTTACAATTAGTTCCATCTTATGTATCCGGTTTATTAGATATTGATTCGATCAAGGACTTACGTCATTTGAGCTACTTTTTAGTTACTGGTGAGGCAGCCCATCACTCGTTATTAGAGAAATGGTTTTCTCGTTATCCAGAGATTCCAGTGGTGAATGCGTATGGTCCGGCAGAAGCCTCTGATGATGTTAGTTTACATATCATGAAGGAGTGTCCGGCAGAGGGTATTGTTCCTATTGGGGTTCCTGTAGCCAATATGGATATTTATGTGGTTGATGATAAGAATCAGTTATGTCCTATAGGAGCTGTAGGAGAGTTATGGGTAAGTGGAGTTGGTGTAGGAAGAGGATATGTAAATGATCCAGAGAAGACTGCCAATAGTTTTATAGCTAATCCATTTAAGGATAGTGGGTATAAGGTCTATAAGACCGGAGATTTAGGGAGATGGTTACCCGATGGTAGTTTAGAGTTTATCGGTAGAAAGGACAATCAGGTAAAGATACGTGGTTATCGTATCGAATTAGGCGAGATAGAGAATGTACTATCCGGATTAGAAGGTGTTGAGAGTTGTTGTGTACTAGCGAGTCCAGATAGTGATGGTAATAATCGTTTGGTGGGTTATGTAGTTAGCGAAGGAGGCTTTGATAGTCAGCAATTACAAGATGGTTTAAAGCAGCAATTACCAGAGTATATGGTTCCTGGCCTTTGGGTTGCGATGGATGAGTTACCGTTAACCTCTAATGGTAAGATTGACCGCAAGAGCTTACCCGATCCCGATATGTCAGAGCAATCGAGTAAGGGTTATGTAGCAGCAAGAAATGTTACCGAGGAGAAGTTGGTAGGGATCTGGCAGGATTTGTTAGGAGTAGAGCAGGTAGGAGTATATGATGATTTCTTCGAATTAGGAGGACATTCATTATTGGCCATAAAAATGATGAGTAAAATCAATAAAGCCTTTGAAGAAAAGTTGACCATTGCAGATCTCTTTCAGTATTCAACAATCGAGTTATTGGCAGGAAAAGTTGCTTCAAATTCAAAAGACGACAATAAAATACTCATTACTCTAAATAGTCAAGGAGATAAGCAACCCATATTTTGTGCGCCTCCAGGTGGTGGAACGGTTAATTGCTATGCAGATTTAGCACGTTTATTAGGAGAAGAACAACCTTTTTATGCGTTTCAATCTCCTGGTATAGATGGAGTTTCATCTATTTTAACCACAGTAGAAGAACAAGCAACGGTTTTTATAGAAGAAATGCAAAAAATTGATCCTCAGGGTCCCTATGCCATAGGAGGATATTCGTTTGGAGGGATGATAGCTTTAGAAATGGCATTGCAATTACAACGTAAAGGCTTCGAAGTTTCAAAATTATTAATATTCGATGCTATGCCAATGGCAGAAAATAATGAGTCAGCACCCAATGATTCGCTAGGAGAGTATTTATATGAAATAATCGATGTGTTAAACGATGAGTTTGGAGCCAATATTCGTATCGAAGATACCGACTTGATCCATAAACCAAAAGAGGAGCAATTACAATTCTTATATGAGTCGATTAAAAAATCAGATATGAGTATTTCTCAATCAGAATTAAAAGGACTTATCGAGGTTTCGGTTGCCAATGATACTTGTGTGTATTTACCAAAAATAGATAGTGAGTTAAACACTGATATACTACTCTTTAGAACAAAAGAAGTGACACTTAGTGAACAACAAAAACTTAAGAGCACGCTATACACTCAAGAGGATTATGGATGGCAAAAATTGACCAATAGAAAGGTAAAGGTTCATGAAATTCCAGGAATTCATGAAACGGTATTACAAAGTCCTAACGTAGAATACATCGAAGAGGCATTAAAAAAGTTTTTAAGTATTAAAGATTCAAACAAAGAGGTAATAGCTTAGTAACCTAACTTGATTGATATCAAGTATTCTATAAAAAGTGTCGATTCGAGTAATTTTTTGTAGTAAAATGGAAAAAAATTGTATCGAGAATAGCTTTTTAGTACTGAAATGCTAGTCATCTTGAGCTTGTCGAAAGGTCGATACAATCCGCCAAGGCGGATCACTCAAACTGACGCATTTCAGATTAATAAATAATTATAAAAGTTTAAAATAAATAAAATGAATAACGATCAGATAGTGTCAAATACCGAAGAACCCCGAGGTAAAGGAGGGATAAAAAAATACCTTATGTATTTATCCATCCTCATGGTTTCTTTGATGGGAACAAATTTGACCGATTTTGCATTAAGTGTATGGGTATTAGACCAACCCGAACAAAGCGTGTCTTCATTTTCGATGATATGGTTTTTTGAAGCTATTCCGGGAGTACTTCTAGCAGTTTTTATAGGTAGTTTTGTAGATAGGTGGAACAAGAAAATGATCATTGTTTATGGTCAGGTTGTAGCAGGAATTGGTAGTATTATCCTCATGACTTTGTACCATTTAGATATGTTACTACCCTGGCATATTATGATAATAGTAGGGATTGGTTCTATTGCTACCACTTTTATTTATACTGCATTTTTTGTGTCCTGTAGAGCTTTTGTATCTAAAAAGGAATTGATAAAGGCACAAGGGATTGCAGCCATTATATTTTCTTTTATAGGAATGGGAATCCCTATTCTAGCTCCGGTACTCTATAAGTTATTGGGGATCGGAAATATATTTTTAATAGATTTTGTAACCTTTTTGGTGCCTTTGGTAGCTTTTCTGGTATTAAAATTTGTGAAGGTCCCACAGTCAGACGAAAAATTCAGTATCTCTAGCGATTTTAAACTAGCAATTAACTTTATAAAAGAAAGAAAAGGAGTCATTAGTCTGATGGTGTTTTCTTTTATTTTTAGTTTTTTATACGGTGCCGTAGAGGTATTGTTTACCCCGCTTATTTTAGATTTTTCTGATGAGTATACATTAGGGATTGTGTTGTCTGTGGTAGCACTAGGTACTTTGCTAGGAGGAATGGTAATGAGTGAAGACAGAACGTTTAAGAGACCTGTTCGCTCAATGACCACGATTTATTTTTTGGCGGGGATCGTATACTCGTGCCTATTTATAGAAGTAAATGCATATACCGTTGCTATTATTGGGATGTTAATCGTATTTCTTTTTGCCATGGAAGGAATTATTGATGATGCTTTTATATTAACCATCGTTCCTATGGAAATACAAGGAAGAATTACTGGTTTTGTTGGGTTGATGTTAGGAGGAGCTGCTCCTTTGGCTTTTATTACTTCTGGAGCCATGGTAGACTTTTTAAAAGGTTTTGTAGAGAAAAACCCTATTTCCTTTTTATCTCATTTACCAGGTACAAGTGTAACGACGGCCATTGTGATCATTTTTGCCGTGTCGGGTGTATTGATTATGGCAATCTCTCTCTTTTTTAGAGGGAGTAATGCGGTTAAACAATTGGATCAATTGTATCGTACAGAATTGGCAAAAGATGATATCGATGAAACCGAAAAGAAAGAGGATGCTATTGATAATGATCAAAATGTAATAGATACGTCAAAAACAGAAGTGATAGAAGAATATGAAGAAGTAGTGTAATACCAAATTAGGAAATGAGGTAGACCCCAGCTATGAAATAGCTAGGGTACGATTATAAAATAACACACAAATTAAAATTGATAATATTATGGAATTTGGATTAATGTTTTTTGCCAGCAGCCAGGATTCTTTATCAGGTAATATCTATGACCTGGTAAAGCAATGTGCAATTTATGGAGATGAAAATGACTTTACTTCGATATGGATCCCAGAGCGACACTTTACAGAGTTTGGAGGAGTGTATAACAATCCTGCGGTATTACATGCTGCGATTTCGAGCGTAACCAAAAGAATACGATTAAATAGCGGTAGTGTTGTCATGGCATTACACGACCCTATTCGTGTTGCAGAAGAATGGGCAATGGTAGATAATTTATCAAATGGTAGAATAGGGTTGTCTTTTGCTTCTGGATGGAATCCCGATGATTTTGCATTTTTTCCAGAAAATTATGCCAAAAAA
The DNA here is from genome assembly GCF_040786235.1 of Aquimarina discodermiae. Classification (NCBI taxonomy): domain Bacteria; kingdom Pseudomonadati; phylum Bacteroidota; class Flavobacteriia; order Flavobacteriales; family Flavobacteriaceae; genus Aquimarina; species Aquimarina discodermiae. Next base: position 146,647 of record NZ_JBFMKP010000008.1, on the reverse strand, counting down.
CACCAGGTGATGTACGAAGGAATTGCCACCGTAAAAAAACTATGGGCGGGCGAGTCTATCGAGCGACTAAGTGGAAACGGAAAAATGACCTCGATAAAAATATTTCCATCACCAGTGCAAAAACCCATCCCCTTGTATAGTACCATAAGTGGTAATCCAGAAGGGTATAAAAATGCAGGTAAGTTAGGAACTAATATTCTTACCTCATTATTAGATCAAACCTTAGAAGAGTTGGCAGAAAAAATAAAAATATACAGACAGGCGCGAAGTGACAATGGTTTTGATCCAGCAACAGGTAAGGTGTCTCTTATGTTACACACCTTTGTAGGAGAAGATGATCATGCGATCAAGGAAGAAGCCAGAGCCCCGTATTGTAATTTCTTAAAACAGAATAAGAAAATTTTTGAAGGATTATCTCATAACAGAGGAAGAAGCAATACACTAGATAACCTTCCAGAAGATGAATTAGACGATTTCTTTAGCTTTTTATACGATCGATTTGCCACCACAAAAGGGTTGATCGGTACCAAAGAAACCTGTATACAAATGGTAAGAGATACAGAAGCTGCAGGCGTAAATGAGATCGCATGTCTATTGGATTTTGGACCACGATCAGAACGAGTTTTAGAAAATCTACAACATCTTAATGCCTTAAAAGAAGCTGCAAACCAAGTATTGGCATATTAGTATACAGTACAACATTCAACAAAAATAATTTACACAATCATTATTAATTCAAAATAAAGTTTAACCAAAGAATTTAACAAAAATGAAAGTACCTAGAGTAAGCAATATTAGCGAAGAACAGTTTATAAAAGAGTATATCATAGGATGTAAACCTGTTATTGTAACCGATGCGATGGAGAAATGGGATTTAGAAAAATTCTCTCCAGACTACTTAAAAAAAGAGTATGGAGATGAGTTCGTACAGGTATATAACGAATTATTTGACCTACAAACCGTTCAACCACTTGAAGAGTATATCGACAACAATTTTTATAGAACCGAAAAAGAAGGATTGTCTGATCAATACATGAGATGGTATACCAAACTAAAAGAAGTAGATTTCTACTGGTCTGATAAAGTTTTTGAGGGACTAACCCCTTCCTGGAGCCAGCCTTATTTTGTGCCTTGTACTTCTTTGGTAGTGCCAAGCAATAATGAGGCAGATCAACGAAATGTAAATCAGTACCATTACCCATACAAAGGGTTGTTCATTTCAGGAAAAGGATCCAGAACAAGATTACACAAAGATCCATTTACAAGTAATGCAGTATTATGCCAGTTTTATGGTGAGAAAAAGATCTTTTTATACAGCCCAGAAAAAGAAAATAGTGTGATGCATAGCGACGGTAGCTTTGTAGATGTTAAAAAACCAGACCATGCTAAGTTTCCTGATTTTGCTAATATTACTCCAGACTACGAAGATGTATTATCTAAAGGAGAAATTATTTTCTTCCCTTCAGGATGGTTTCATGATGTAACCTGTGCTACCGATAGTATTTCTATTACCTGGAATTTTGTGCATCTAGAGCAATTAGAAGGACTGTGTAAGCATATCGAAAATCACCCAGAAGACGATCAGTTAGAAATTTTAAAGTATTTCTTAAAAGATGAAATTTCTCAAGATGCTGATGCTAAGCAATTGGTAGAATTTTTGAATAATAAATTTAAACCAGCACTTACGTAACAAATTTTTTATTGCGTAATGCAAGTTATTTTTAAACGTGAGTTCGACGTAAGAAAATTTACGTCAGTCAGAGTGATTTTCGGCAGAGAATTGTATCGAAGACAAGTAAAATTTCAATTAAACCCAGTCATCATGAGCCCGACAAAAGGTCGATATTTATTGTAAAAAACCACTCGAATTAACGGTTTTTATAATGACCGGAATATTAATCGAACTCAGGTTTATATGAAATTATATCTAAAGAATTAGAAGTGGAACTTTAACGTAAGAGTAACACCCTCTAATTTTTAAATGCCATGATTTTATACAAAAATCATGGCATTTTTGATTTGTTAAGAAAACTCATTACAAACTTCATATGTTAGTGTCATATTAAACAAAAAATAGAAATGTTTTTAGAATCGAAACACTTTTTTATTGTCATTAATCACCTTGTCCCATCTGATAGATTTGTTAAGTCCTAAGGACCTTGTCGTTGACCATACTGATATATGGTTATGTTAACGTTCTCATTCCCATTAATAGATTTAATATTTACGAAAGTGGATCTGTCATCTCTTTTATTATTGGTTTCTGGATGGATATAAAAACTTCCATTCCCATTTCCTGGTCCAATCGAAACACTTACAAAGGATCCTTGAACTGTACTAACTTCCCAAGAAGTATTACTTATTACGTTTATGATGGCACTATCGTCATAGGCTTGAAAAATAATTCTTGTGGGTGAAACTGTTAACGCAATATTTATCCATTTTTCACCATACCAATCGCTTAAATTGTGCTTTGTGTTGTTAAATTTTGCTTTTTTAGTTTTGTCATACCAAAGTTTAGCCAATTCATTAAGGCCTATTTTACTTGGTTGCTTTCCCATTTCCTTAAAAATATCGGCAATGCTTATCTTTCCACTAGTTGGTAATGCCATTTTTTAATTCTTTAATTAGTGATCTAAGCTCTTTTATTTCTTCTTTTAAAGTTTTCACTTCAGCATGAAGTTCTTGTACTCCTTTTACAGCAAGAACGGCTCCCATTTTATCATAGGACATTGCATAATGTTCATTACTTTGATGTACCCATTCTGGAAAAACTTCTTTTACTTCTTGTGCAATAAACCCTAATTGTTCTGTCTGATCTTTTGATTCATCTTTCCATTTGTAATATGAAGGAGTTAATTGATCTATTTTATTTAGAAAATTCTCTCTTATAGGTTGTATATCTGTTTTTAATCGTATATCTGAGTAAGCAGTAACATTACCTGAAGCAATGGTGTTACCCCTACTATCAACTTTAAAACGATTACCATTAGGTCCTACTTGAAATTGCCCATCTGTTCTTAAAATTCCTGTGCCACAATAAATCCCTGAACCAAAATTATTGGCTGGATTTATTCGTAACCAACCATCACTAAACTGTATAATTCTCTTACCATCTCCAAAATAATAGTTTCCGTTAGCATATATATCGCCTGCTGTCCATATGTTACTCCCTAATGCTGCCCTTGGATTCCCATTTTCACACCAAACTACTTGGTGACCACCGGCCATTGTACCCCCTGTTGCATTGTTGGTATGTTTATACCCAAAACCATATAAGTTACCGAAATTTGAACCATTGGCTGCTATTTTATAAGCAGTCCCTATGGACCATATATGGCTTGTTTTTTTACTATCATAGATGCCATAAATTCCTGCTTGTCTACTGTTTGTAGAGCCTACAGATAATACCCCTGTAAATGTATCATTTGCATTGGATCGTATAAATGCGCTACTATCAAGTCCATCAAGTTTGTCACTATCTGTAGCTTTGGCGTTTACTGCTAAAGCTCCTACAGCTGCAGCGGTTGGCTTAAACCCTTCATGATATACTCTGTTATTTTTAACAAACATTTCTTCAGAGGACAGTATTCCTTGAGTTTTATCTAAATCAATTTGAACTGCTATATTGGTAAGTTTAGCAAAATCAGGTAAGCCAGTTGGATCTGTTCCATCAAGGATCCAATTTCTTGCAATCCATCCGCTAATTTGATAATTTTCTAAAATCCAACCTGACACTGGAGAAGTATCTGCATCTATGTAAACCTGAAGCATTGCGCCATCGTATGTAGAGTTTTCTTTAATTCTAACATATCTTATGGTACCTCCATTGCTATATTTTGAATTGGATAAAACATTAATTACATTACCATTACCGTAATGATGTGAAGCATAAAAATGCACTGTTTGATGATTACTTGATTTCGTATCACGTAAAACAAACATTGCACTTGCCCGATTACCTGGGTTAATAGCAATGGTATACCAACCTTTATTAACAGTTTTTGATGGAATTGCATACTGCCTTGCAAAACCTGTAGAATCTATACCATCTAATTTATCACTATCTTTTGCTTTGGTATTAGACCCTGTTCCAATAAATAAATTATTTACCCAATTTTGAGTGGCAACACGAACACCATTTTCAAAAATTGCACCATCGCTCTTTCGCATATAGGTGTCTTTATTGTAGATCCCAATATCACCATTTACAAGTATTTTCTTATCAAAATAAAAAGATTTTCTATCTGTTTGAAAATGAACATGAGAAGTGTTTTGTGGACCGATATCTACATATCCATGGTTTGTTTTTATCTGCAAAGAGTTATTTGTTCCTTTTCTTAACCTCGTATTTATATTCTTAATACGGAACTCTCCAGCATTTACATTGGCATTTGCAGCAGTATTAGTTTTAGCAGTGTCTGCATTAAAATGAAAACTATTATCAGTATCATTATAACTGATAGCATCTACATTACCTGCATCGGTATAATTAAAAATAAGATATTGACCATTCCAGGCTTGGTTTGCATCTATTCCCTTGCGCACAAAGCCTGTAGAATCAATTCCATCAAGTTTATCACTATCTTTTGCTTTGGTATTAGGCCCAGTACCAACAAATAAATTGTTTACCCAAGGTTGAGTAGCCAGAGGTACACCGTTTTCCAGAATAGGTCCAGATGATCTTATACTCTTAACTCTTAACTCTCCATCTATCTCTGCATTTCCATTTATTACTCTAAATTTATCTCCTTCTTTATAGCCTTCACTTGTTCCATGTGCTCCAAGCCACCCTCCAATTACAAACAAGGAGTTAGGTTGAAACATTTGCATACTAGAAACTTCATTTTTAATGGTTTTAGTATCTTGATAAACCCCAAGCTGTAATAATTGATCACCGCTTCCATTTTCCTTTGGAACGCCTCTAAATTGATAATTTATCCTACCAGAGCCATCATTAAAAGGTGTTACAGAAAATCCTTTATAAGTTCCAAAAGGATTTTTATGAGATGTATTAAACTCTCCATCGGTGCCCATATAAACCCCTGTAAAATCCTTTCTATTTATTACCTGTACTCTACCTGTAAAATCTCCTCCTGTTTTTGCAATATAGTCTATGTTTGGCCTTAGTTGTTTTATAGTAATTATTCTTTCATCCGATAAGGTAATCACAATATTTCCAGAGGGGTCGGTAGTAAATGATTGAATTGATACTCCATCATCAGTAAAATGCCAAAAACTATCTATTAAATCAGCAAACTGTTGTTCGGTAGGTATATCCGCTGTTTCAAAATATGTTTTAAGTGTATTCTTTGATTTTATTGCCATGATCTTTTATTTTGTGTTGTTTAATTTAAGGTAAATAGGTTATGTCGTTTTAAACCATTACTCTACCGCAAAGGATATTCCTGATATACTTGTCCACACTGCTCCAAAATTGTAGCATGTTATATCTCCATTAGATTTTACATCTATTCTAATAGTAATATTACCTGTTTTAACTCCGCTAAATATCAATTGCTTTGAAGGTCTAAAACCTGCAGGTAACTTGAAAACTACTACAGTTTTATCATTATTAACGGTTTGCCCTTTGATCACACCTTCTATAAATACAATATTATTCTTTTTTCTATATCGGGTACTTTGATAAGTTGATGTCCCATAATTGGTAATATTATTTTGTAATGTAGGAGTTTGCCAACCACTATCTTCTTCTTGATATTCAGTTATGGTTACGACTCCTGTTTTACCGTTAACACTCTTTACTAGTGAATGCTTCTCTGCTGCTCTTTTGGCTCCTTGGGGGGTGACAAATCTTGTGTCATCATTAGCAGATTCTACCTCGGCCAATGTTGCTTGTTCAACAATACCTTTTTGCGTGGTAGTTGCATTAGGTAGGTTTGCTACAAAATCATCTTCTATTCGGTTTAAAAAGCTGTCAATCAAGTCTTCATAATCTTGTTCTGTAGGCTTTAACCCTTTTTTAAAACGATTCTTTAGTTCATTTCTACTTTTTTCCATTTTGTAACTTTTTATCGAATTAGATTTGTATTTTCTATAATCATACTGCCAATACCTTGTTCCTCTTCAACAACTGTATTTCCCGAAATTGTAAGTATGTTACTTTTAAGATTGATCATTCCTGCAGAGTTTTCTACATCTACTTTAAAATGATGATATATCGGAAGCAAATCTTCATCAAGTATTTCGATACTTCCGTTTTGTAAGGAAGTCTCTGATAGTAATAACTGTACATCGTCTTCATTGGTTATTAACTCATGAATTTTAACCCAATTTCCTTGGGTATTCATCTTATAAATATGATACTTCCCATTATGAGTTTTTTTATTCCATTTTAAAATAACGGTATCAATTATTTTTGGATCTGAGGTAGGATCAAAACTATATTTTGGCTCTGGGGCTTCAGGATTGGTAGACTCTACAATACTACTTATTAATAATTTTGAAGGTTCTGAAGGTGCATATTCTGTAACAATAATTGATGCTGAATCTATACCTTTGGCATATTCTACTTCTCTTGATACAGTCACTCTATAAAATAGTGGATCTCCATATGGGATAAAATTAAGATCTCTAAAAGCATCGTTTACCCTCCATATACTTTCATTAATTTGGTTGTCTAACGTAAGATCTATGGTTTTTACCAAATCCATCGTTCTAATGGATAGTGCATTTATTGGATCGAGTGTTCTGTAAAGACTCAGCTTTCTAATATTCTGTTCTTTTTGATAACTATTCAATTCAATAGAAAGACCTGGACTTACTCCTACAGAAGGAGTAAGATGTTTAATTAACTTATCAGTTTTAGAAACCGAAAGATCCATAATTTTGCTGCCTAATTGATATAATGAAAAATCAACTAGCAAAGGGATATTATCTTCAATCAAAAGATCATAAAATGGTCTATTGTTCTTTTTAAAGAAAATGACCATGTTTCTTCTTTCTATGGTAAGCAGGCTGTTTTCATCATAAGAGATACATTTTGCAATTTGGATTCCATTTTTATAAACATACAGAAATCCATCTTCTTTGGCATATAATGAAAAATCGATATCGCTTATTCCAGAATTTTCATTATATGATGTGAGACCAAGCATAATATTGGTGTTGTCTAATACTTTATAACTTACAGAGCCATAAAAGGGAACATACTGATTTGTATTTCCACCGGTATCCCATGCATTGCTCCCAAAAATTTTAGTAACCGTATTGTCTACAATCTCTATATTGTCCTCATTCGTATAGGTTAAGGGTATTGCTGTACTTAGTAACGTTTCTTCAGCATAATACTGATCATCACAATGCAATTCAATATGAGATAAAGAAGTATCTTTTTTATGCATTGCAAGATCTAATAGCAAACCTTCAGGAATGGATTCTAATATCAAGGTATATAAAACCTGATCATCTTTGCTAAACAAAATTTTATTACCTTTTCGTTCTATCTTTAGAACAGAATTTTGGTCATAACTCCCTATTTCTTCAATATTTTGACCATTTTGATATACGAATAACTTATTCGCTGAATTAGCATATAGGGCATATTCAATTGTATTAAAATGATCATTTTTATTCATTCTAGAAAACCCAACCATTGCAGCACCGCCACTTGAGCATTGATAGGAAACAAACCCATTACCCTTCAAAATTTGCTTACTAGCTGTTCCTGCATCCCAATTATCATCCGAGGTTTTAACTATTGAATTTCCGTCGACCACAACAATATTGCTATTATCAACAAAATCCAATCGTATCTTTTGTAATTTAAAATTTTGTGAAGCCAATACAGGTAATATCCTTTTTATTTCTGGAGTTTGTGGAGCTCTCGTATTTACCAATTTAATAGGTCCTAGAACCGGACTAAAATCACTTAATTGCAATGTGTTGGCCATTTCTCTTGTCATATAGAAATAGATATTGTTAGAAGTTCCGTCGAGGGTGAAATCTGTAAATAACACTTCTCTGGTTCCTATTTTCTTAGCCATTGGTGCTATGTCAAAATCAGGATGATTAGGTTTCAATAAATTACCATTTCTATCCCGAATTTGCTGTTTTTTATTGACCGGCTGATATGGGTGTGAGTTAATTTTACTAAATAGTAAAGGTACTTCTGTTAAAGGTGCGAACGCATTAAAAGTCCCAAACTTAATATAATCAGTAAGGGTCGTATCTTCACCATCATCACCGCCTGGAATAATTACAGAACTAGGAATTAAATCTCCAGGAGTAACATTTGGAATGTTTTGGTTATTCTCATTATTAAACTTATTGATATCTGAATTAATAATGGAAAATAGTGCAGGATTATCTGGATTCGGAAATCTGTATCCATCATTAAAAGGGGGATATATCCCAAATTGCCCATTTTCGTTTACAGAATCATTAGTCGGGTATGTATAATCAAACCCTAATAAATTATTCCACCTGCTTGAGAAGTAAATATCTTTACCAAAAGACGCTAGTTTTTCTTTAATTGCAATTATGGTACCTGCTCTATAGAGTGTGTTTAAAATAGACTGATCATCAGATCTATAATATAGAACAGAATGGGGCTTATGTTTAAATACGGTCGTGAGTGTATAGGTAGCTTTACCGAAACTATCAGGTCTAGTTGCATATAAAGCTCCTTGCGGCAACTCTGGTTGTAAAGCATCGGTTACTTCCTGAGTAAACATCATTCCAGGAGTGCCAATTTGAGATTTATAAAAATCACCTGCAGTAGTATAGCTCTTATCAATACTACGTAAACCAAATATAGAATACTTGATTCCTTCTCCTTCATCTGGAAGCAAGTTCTCTTTGATTAGCCCCCAGTTCGTGTCTGCGTATAAGTATAATCGGTATCCTGGATAAAAGTTAACAGAAACTGCATTACCAGTCTCAATAGGATTATCAGAGGCATAGTTTATGACTACATCAGAGTCTTGTTCTGTTACAGGCTGGAATGTATCATCTATTGCATATACTATCAAATTATTAGTAGTCCCAATATTTTCGAGTTTAATTACTTTGAGAATTCTTCTCGGGCCATTAGGATCTGTAGAAGTATGAACTCTAATGATACCACCATACCATTCTACAGAGTTTGCATTGGCTGCAAATTGTGGATGTTGCGCCAAGGTTTGATTAAACTCAATTTTATATGTCCCTTTATGAATTTGTTCTGTAACTTCATTTGTATCGTTAACTGATGTTGCCTGAAGGACTTCTGATATTGTAGCGCTTAGTTCCCAAATACCTCTGGTTTTTTCTATCGTTTTTTCAAGATCGGTATCTGCACCTTGCTGAAGTATTAGTTCTCTATGAACAGCCCAATTAGGAACTTCTACCTTAAGAGAATAAGGATTGTTTGTACCCCAGCTAGACGACGATACCATATTTTCTATTGCCATAAAACCACCTTCTGCCTCTGGGCTTTGTAATGCTGAGTTTGGATTGGGTTCTATATTGTTTTGTATGGCATCGCCTATTTCTTTTTTATATACTACAAAAGTTGGCGCAACACCGGGAACTACATTAAGACTATGAATAATGAATTGATCATTTCCCGTAGCTAAAACTCCCCCTACAAAATGAGATGGAGGCATTCCAGTAGGAATTATAGGTATGACTTCTTCTCCTGTACTATGAATCTGATATGATTCGGTTTCAACAACGGCCAAAATCTCGTTGTTAGGATCTGTAGTGACTCTTTTTACCTTTCCAGTAATATTTTGTGGCACTTCATTTCGGAAGAAAAGTTCGATCTCTTCGGCAAATACCTCATCGCTATCTTTAAAAATGGCATTTGGATCTAATAAATCAGGATATTTTATCTCATCTTCTTCTGTAATCTTATAAGAGATCAGTTCCTGCTCACTATTATAATCAAATAAAAGCCTTACGATTGTATCATCAGATCTTGTATTTGCTTCAAGCATCACTTGCTCATCGAAAGACGTAAGTACAAATGGTCGTTCTTCTACAATATGCACCGCATTAATTCCTGATGGAGGTAATAATCTATTATCTGGTTTAAAAGTGGTCGTTATAGAATGACTAATGGTACTCTGTTGTGACCTACTAAACCAATTAATCCCATAAGAACTATATATATGTGTTCCTTTTTCTGTTTCGCGATGTACAAAAAGAGAATCTTCGGCATCTGGAATGTTAAGTGGTACGGTTTCAGGAATTTGATCTTCTCCAGAAATTAATGCATTGAAATACTCTGTTGTACTCGAAATTTCTGGTCTGCGCCAATCTGTCTCTCCTTCTTTTTTATATTCTATTCCTGCATACACCGGAGTAGTTTCCTGCGAGGTATTAAATTCTTCTTCGGTTTCATAAAAAGCTTGTGTATGATAGTCTTTTAACTCTTCTGTATATAAAGTAATATAACGTTGTTTCCCAGAAGCGGTATATCCTTCATTATCTGTGAGTCCTATAGTTACCTCACCATCTCTTTTAGGCACACCAGGCACTGGAGGTTTTAGATCCATAGGGATTGGTAAACGCTCATCTTGCCTTCCTGTAGGGATAGAAACGTATAAATGCTGTACTTCCTTATCCCTAACGCCATCACCTAGGTTACCTTTAGTCATATACTCGGTCATGTAAATATACTTCTCGGTATCACTATTCACCTCGGTGTCCAGATACCCTAATCCCATCATACGAGCCATATGATAATCTAAAGAAGCAATAAACAGCATATCGAGATTAGAAATTTCTATCGAATCGGATATGGTCTCTCCATCTACAGTTTCTGAATATGTTAGACTCTCTAATGCTCGTGGATTAAGTCCTTGATTACTTAATTCTATATATTTATTAATAATCTCTTTAAGATTTCTATCTCCTGCTTCTTGTGGTCCACTCCAACGATCTTTATAATTATCAAGATTTACAAAACAACCATCATTAAATTTTGGCCATCTACCATGAATTGTATTTGCAGTATTCTCTAATCTGCTAAAAGCTTCTGTATCGAGATTGGTTAATGCAAACTCACCTAGTTCAACCCATGTATTATTTTCATTCGCAGTAGAAATTACGGTACTATATAATTCAAATTTTATTTCTTTTACAACACAGCTAGTACCAAGATATCGTATACTTCTTATGTTTTCTGCTGATTGGTAGGTATCTGATAAAGCGGCTGATGTAAATGTTTTTCTTGCTACAATATTTTTGGAAGCACTTAGTTTGTTGTCATCTACAGCAAGTAATTCTGTTTTTAGAGTACTATTAGGAATGGTATCTAAAGCGATAAGCTCTGCAGAAAATACTAGCTCATCCTTACTTTCTATCTCTATTAATTGGTTTCCATATTGCCTAATAAACTCTAATGGATTTCCTGATAATGGGTTAATGGTTTGTCTTGCATTTTGATAAGCTAGCTGATTTCTAAAGTGAACAAAATATTTTTTGCTATTAATACGATAGATCCATAAGGTATTTTGATCATCTACCAGAGTTGGTGTTGTCGCCAAATCAATGGTAAGTTGTTCTTTGATGTATGGCGTTTTATACACCTTAACAAAATCATCGGGTTTGTTAAAATTAAGTTCATTACTTGCATGATTACCTTTTGGTAAATGTTGCTCTCCTAATTTGTTTTTAAACATCCATCGCAAATGTACTCCTGGCACACTACCATCGGTACCGGTAGAACCCGCAGCTTGCAAATAGAGATGTGGAGTTTGTAGGTAGCTAGTCTCATTAATTTCTATTGTAATTGGGCAATCTTCACCTGCATCTGTGATTATCCACTTAAATTGACTTATTATGCGCGCTCTAGCTTCTGCTCCTTTACAGTAATTACTATAGCCTCCATGAAACTCTACGTTTTGCTGTAGGTTTAACTGACTCCAGCCAATTAGTATAGCATCGTAGTTCTCAATAGATAGTTTTACTGTCAAAAACATATTATCCATAACAGTGACCTTGCTCACATCCCATCTTCCTAAATCAGCATTAAAAGATATAGCTCCGCTAAACATTTTAGACATGTTGGTAACGTTACTCACATTCCAATTACCTAGATTTGAATTGAAGGAAGTAGCGGCTTGAAACATATTGGCCATATTAGTAACTTTACTTACATCCCAATTACTGAGGTCCGAATTGAAGTTAATTGCAGCATAAAACATCCTTCTCATAGTAATAGCCTGACCTACATTCCAAGTGCTTAGATCTGAATTAAAGGAAGTTGCATTAGAAAAAATCCAACTAATGTCTGTTACATTACTAACGTTCCAATTACTTAAATCTGAATTAAATGAGGTAGCTGAACGAAATAAGCTATTCATAACAGTAACCTGACTTACATCCCAATTACTAAGATCTGAATTAAAAGAAGTAGCCGAACGAAAAAGACTATTCATTCCAATTACTTTTGATACATTCCAATTACTAATATCTGAATTAAATGAAGAAGCTTGATAAAACATCCAATCCATTCTAATAACATTACTTGTATCCCAGCTACTAATATCTGAATTAAAGGAAGTTGCGCCGTTAAACATGTGGGACATATCGGTAATATTACTCACATCCCAATTGCTGAGATCTCCATTAAATGAAGTTGCGCCAGAAAACATGTTTCGAAGACTTGTTGTCAAGGATAAATCTGGTGTATCAGTAGCTCTTAATGTTAAATTCTTACAGCCGTTAAAAGCAAATGCCAAAGAATCCCATTTCATAGTTCCCCATTGCTCTATGGTTAATATTTTATTCTGGTCTTCAAACTGAGAAAAATATATCCTAGGAAAGTTTCCGCTTATTTTTATGGTATGTATACCTAGTGCTACATACGTATGCGTAGCAGTACCGATTACATTAGTATCTACCGTACCATCCCCCCAATCAATAGTGTAATTGTAATCATAACCAGTATCAATAATAGGTATTGTTATAGACTCATTATTGGTTGTTGTTTCCCAGGTTGTGATAAAATAATTTGTTTCTTGAGAAACAAACTTAACACCGGCCGTTTGTGATGCTATAACACTATCAACAGTAAAAGACACAACAGCTGCTCCAGCTTGTGTAGAAGAGGTTAATATTGCTGTATACGTACCATCATTATTGTCGGTTACTGTACTTAAGGAACCTCTGGTAGTGGCCATAGTAACAGTACTACCCCCCGTATCGATATTTACTCCGGATGCATCTTTTAATTGAACTGTAATAGTAGATGTCGAAGTCCCATTAGCTTCTATACTGGTCGGATTGGCCGTAATAATCGATTGAGTAAGATCAACACTTAAACATTCTTCCCCTGCATCAAAAATACTCCACTTAAACCGGTTTATAATAGAGGTTTTAGCTTCTTTACCTTTACAATAGGTACTTAATCCAGCATAAAATTTGACTTCTTGTTGTAAATTCAATTGACTCCAACCGATGAGTAAGGCATCATAATTTTTGGTAGATAGTTTTGATTCAGTAAGTATTGTAAACATATTTGTAACATTACTCACATTCCAACTACCTATATCTTGATTAAAAGAAGTTGCTCTTCGAAACATCCCCTCCATATTAGTTACATTACTCACATTCCAACTACCTATATCTTGATTAAAAGAAGTTGCTACATGGAACATTTCTTCCATATTAGTTACGTTGCTCACATTCCAACTACCTATATCTTGATTAAAGGAAGTTGCTACATTGAACATTTTTTCCATATTAGTTACATAGCTTACATCCCACATACGAACATCAGGATTGAACCGAGTACCTCTAAACATTCGGGACATATTTGTCACCTTACCTACGTTCCAGCTGCTTACATCAGAATTAAAAGATGTTGCTCCATCAAACATCCCATGCATATTTGTTACGTTTTGTACTTGCCAATTGCTCAAATCTGAATTAAATAGTTTTGCATTAAAAAACATAAAGGATGTATTGGTAACATTACGCATGTTCCAATCACTTACATCAGAATTAAAAAGAGCCGCACTAGCAAACATACTCTGCATGGTCGTAACTTTACTTACATTCCAACTACTTAAATCACTAGTAAAAATACTTGCCCCAGAAAATGTTCCACTCATATTTGTAACATTGTCTACATTCCATTGACTTAAATCGCTTTCAAAAACTTTTGTCCCTGCAAACATATTTTGCATGTTAGTTACCTTACTTACATCCCAATTACTTAAGTCAGAGTTAAAAGATCTTGCAGAATGAAACATTCCATACATATCTATTACATTACTAACGTTCCAGTTACTTAAGTTACTTTCAAAAATCCATGCTAATGTAAACATGTTTCTCATAGAGGTTACACTACTAACATCCCAATTACCGAGATCGCTATTAAATGAAGTAGCTTGTTGAAACATTTGGGACATATTCGTAACCTGACTCACATCCCAATTGCTTAGATCAGAAGTGAAAGATTTTGCAGAACGAAACATGCTTTGCGTACTAGTAACCTTACTTACATTCCAGTTACTTAAATCAGCATTGAATAGCTCTGCGTAATAAAACATACTCCACATACTAGCAACCTGACTCACATCCCAATTCCTTATATCTGCATTAAAGCTCTTCGCTCCCCAAAACATACCTCCCATTGCAGTTACGTTACTTACATTCCACCTACTAACATCCCCATTAAAAGACGTAGCCTCTCTAAACATATTTGTCATATTTGTAACCTTACTTACATCCCAATTACTTACATCTCCATTAAATGAAGTAGCCCACATAAACATACTACTCATATCTTTTACCTGAGATAAATCTGGAGTATCGGTTGCGTTTAAGGTTAATCGAGAACAAGATGCAAAAGCATTACTCATGGATTGCCATTGTATAGTACCCCATTGCTCTATGGTTAAAATCTTATCTCTGTCTTTATGATTTCTAAAGTATAACATTGGAAAGATTCCAAGTATTTTTATAGTATAAATCCCTGGTACTTCATATGTATGTGAAGCACCTGTAGTTACATTTGTCTCTATAGCGCCATCTCCCCAATCTATGGTATAATCATACCTAGTTATTACAGTTGGTATTGATATAGACTCGTTTTCGGTTGTTGTTTCCCAGGTTGTTATAAAATAATCTCTTTCTGCCATTTTCTTTTACTTAACTATTAATTAAAACATCACTAACCACTACTTCATCTTTTACCTCATATCGATCCCCATTCCAGCGTAGGTATTTATATCTAAAATTGAGTGTCTTATCTGTAATTTGTATCGTTGTACTTTCTTGTTTCATAATGATGCATTGTGCGTAGTCTTTGGCATACAAAATCTTGAAATCGTTGTTTATATTTCCCGCTTGATTTAATACTGTAAAAGCCTGTTGACCTGGATTATTTTTTCCTGTAATAATATCTAATGGCGTTTTAGGGTCATTGAAGGGTTCTGGATTACGAACCAATATACCGACTGTAGTACCATCTGCATTTCTAATTACATTTATTTCTGTAGTGACTGGTGGATCCAAAGGTGGTATTTTTAAAATCCCTTCGGTTACTCTATCAAACCAATTAAGTTGATCGGTTTCTTTTTGATTACTATCGGCATTAGGACTTCCTGTCACCGTGCTATACGCTGCTCTTAGCTCTACTTTATTCACATCGATATGGACATCAAATAATGCCTGACAAATAGTATCGTTTTCATCTTTCATGAAATAGCTATTTACCTGCTCCTTGAAGTCCTTATATCTTGAGGTTTGGAATACAAAATCATGTACTTGTACCGTCTTGCCTTCAAAAATATTATTTACCAGAGCTGTATACATTTTTCTGGGTTTTAGATTTGTAATGGAAACCGTTCTTTTAAAACTTTTTGGGATGATCGCATCACCTAAGGTTGGTACGCAGTTTTGATTAGCCACCATATTTGCAATAAACTGATGATGTTCAGGAATAAGAGGTAATGTATCTTCGGTCCATTCACCTACTGTTCCTGGTATTGCTTCGATTTCTTCTATGGTTTCTGGTGGATTGCTAAAGGAAACTTTTTCTATTGGGTCTTTAACAATAATTTGCATTTCATTGGTAAGGGCTGGTAACCCATTATAGGGCTCCCAATTTGTTAACATGTGATATACATATGGTCGTGTAAAGAAAATCGCAATTTCATTGTTACCGCCTTCGGTACCATAAAACAAAGGTTTTGCTTGTAGCAGACTTCCATTGGCATTAGGATACGACCTGTTATAATTTATATAATTGCGTAACGAGGTTAAAGGATATTGATCAGGTTTTTCTATACTATCCCCATAATTGGCCTTAGGATCTATATGAAAATGTCCAACAGGTCCTGCCGTTCTAAACCCATAGTAATAATCAAAGAAATGCTCTGTACCATTGTCTACTGTATCAGATAGTTTAAAATGAATTCTATATTTGGTATTAGGTCGCCAGATAGGATCTATCGTTTTCGAAATTGCATTTACACTCTCCTGAAAATCTTCTTCAATAGCATCTTGTTGCGGAATATTAATGTTAAACTCATAATCTTCTACCGATAACCAACATACTTCATGCAAAAGGGTATAACATTTTTGTCCTTGAGGCGGCATAAATGGAGGTTGTGTTTCATAGTCTATATCCTCGTTATTAAAAGCATCTACCCCTACAATAAATGTATTTTCCATTTTCATGGCACCAATACCTCTAGGCGGTGGTAATGTAGCGCTACAAGCTTGTCTTTTGGCTTCGTCTAATTCTGAAAGCAATTGGTCATAGGTTTCTTTATCATTAGGTATTCCAACATTGATGTTAGAAATCCCATCATCCATGTTTTCATCATACGTGATGCTAAACAATGCTTCTATTTCTTCTCGTAGGCGATTGATCTCATCCTCATTAAAAGTCTCAGGGTCGATAACTACTTTAGAAATTGTATCTGTTTCACTTTCGAAGGTAAATTCTTTGTATAATTCTGAAGAAAACTTGTAGATTTCTCCGTTTGTTATCAATTCATATTGTACCAGATTAGAATCATCTGAAGAAACCGCTTTATAGAACCTGAAATTAACTCCACGAGCGGTACTGGTAAGTTTCATGGTTACTTTTTTCGATGGATTTGGGAATTTCAGTATAATAGCATTGGTATTGTCAATTTTAAGAGATTTACCAAAATCAAAAGGGCTATGTGCATTTGAAATTTCGGCATACTCGCTTCTGAAATAATTTTGACCATTCCTCAAAAATGATGTTCCTTCAATTTGAAAATAGAGTTCCTTTTGTCGATAGAAAAAATTTGGATCTATCAAAGGCACATGATATCGCCGTCTAAGTGGTCTATTTAACCAATTTGCACATTGTCCTTTTCGTATTTCACCTTCACAAAATAACGATGATGCAGTAATTCCTAGTTGTTCTGGTACAAACCATCCTGGTTCTCCTTGTTCTGTAAATGAGAAAGGATTATCGGTTAGTAATCTAATTTTACTATACTCTTTTCCTGTTTTTTGCCAATGTCCTATTTTGAGTTTGCTGAAATTTACATTAGTATCGGCGCCTTTTGCGATTGCCTCATAAGGATGATACTCTTCCCATCTCGAATCGTTTACCCAAGCCTTTATATTAATTTCTTTAATTGCATATTTGTGCTTTGTTTGCCGCAAAGAATTTCCTTTAACCGTTGCTTGTGGAGGGATCAAATCGGTATATCCTTTTGGAGGATTGTTGACTCCTCCTAATTTTGATCTTACTGCATTTGGTAACACTGCTTTTGTAAACTTGATATCGATATAACTATCTAGTGGTAACACAGCGAGGTTAAATGCACTATTTTCACCAGTTGTTTCATCAGTTATTTTTTGTAATTCAAAACCTTCGCCTGTAAGCATACTTACTCCTTTCACTAATTCTTCGGCACGTTCTGGCAAAAGTGGCGGAATTGCTTCTCTGTCTATATGCTTAGATTTTTCCCATTTTATTTTGGCAGTAATACATTTTCTAATTTTAATAAATCCGATTTTAATCCTACCGCATACCCGTACCTCGGCATATATAAGAAATGGTTTAGGTGCTTCAGCAGAAAATATTGAGTAAAAGGATATTCCTATTCGAAGTACCCAGAAGCTTACTTCGAGTCCTCCTCCTGCTTCTATATAGCCACCAATTTGTGGTTTCTCGAAGCTTATTTTTCCACCTATTTCGATAAACAACCAGGCTTTCACTTTGGCAGGGCCGAATTTTTTATCAAAAATAAATTCTGCTCTGGCTCCAGCTTCAATACCTTTTGCAGATAGTTGCAAGTATGCCTGTACAGTAATCAAATTCAGGATTCGGGCCTCGTTTGGTCTTTGTCTAGTACCTATGTTAATATACCAAGCCGATGGATTGTTAAAAAAGAATCCTGCCTGTATATTTATATACAATCGAATAATATCTCCGCTGTCTTGCGGAAGTTTGAAGTCTGCACCGATACCTGCTTCTATCGAGTTGTCTCCAAAAGCCAAAAATGCAAAGAAAGGAGGTTCTCCAGTATCGTCAAGCCCATATTCTTTGGATAAGATACTGGCTCTACCATCAATCAAGAATAGGCTAGGAATAGATAATAAAATCATTACCCGCGTAGAAAATACAGTTCCTCCCTCGGCGGTACTTATGGTAGCTCCAGCTCCTATGGATACAGGGTTCTTATATCTGGTGGTTTGCTCTGGATTACTGAATTTCTGGATATTGATCCCTCGTTTAGGATATACATAGTAATCATACCAAGTATCCTGTCCTGAGGTCAGTCCTACAGCTTCTTTTTCTGCTACATATCTGAATCCAAATAATCCCCTGAATCCTGTAAATGTTAAACCTGTAGCTGCTATTGGAATGGGTACAGGGATCTCTATAGAGGCATCAATGATAAATGCTGGGTGTTTTGGGATAAAACGCATCTCGGCACTCCCTGCCATTTTAGCTTTGGGCAATTTTACCGAAATTCCACCTGCATATTCTTTTGATACTCCCGGTTCTGGAATCGACACATACCCGTTGATAATAGCAGTTGCTGATGCAGGACTTGCATTACCTGGTATGATGAGGTCGACCGATACTGTTTTGATGTGAATATAGGAATCGTGGGGTTTGCCTTCTCCATCATCAACGGTGTAATAATACTTAACCCCATCTCCTCTTACATCAAAGCCTAATGGGTCTACACTGATAGCTCCATCAAAGCCCCAATAGTTATATTTTCGTAGCTGCCCACCATACTCCCGTTGATGAGAACCAAAGTTAATATTGGTGATACTTACATCTACAGGCCCTAATTGTAGCGAGAAATTAACAGGTACAGCTATAGACCCTCCTACAATTTCTAGGCTACCATCGCTATATATCCTTAATCGTTCTACGACTACTCGTGAAGGGGCATTTTCATCACCAGACAATAACTTTTTCATCACAGGATTGGTAAACTCAATCTCACAAGAAGTTCCTATAAAGAATGTACCATCTTCGCTGCCTACCTCTAGAGATTGTATATATAGATCCAACACCTGTGGGATTTTGATGGGAGCAAACCCATCTTTCTCTGATGCGGTGACCAGAAAATCTCCGTTATCATCAAGATGCCCTACGATATCTATTTCTGCAGGGTCACCATTACCGTCTTTAAGACGCGGTACTTTTAGGCCTCCTACAATATTAGAGCCTATGATTTTATTTTGTTTAAAAGAGATATCAAAACTAGAGAACGAAATTTCGAAGCCTTTATCTCCTATGGTTTTTACCAATTTTGGATTGGTTTCTGTGGGGTTGATCACTTCCAGAGCAATGGTACCCGAAATCCCCCCGGTACCTACCAACAAGTCATATCCTGCCAATCGCCCTGTAGTACCTGTACCATCCTGCTCGTTAAACCATTTTTTTGGTAGGGTGACTGCAGCATATTGTGCGTATACGCCTTGAAAACTGGCAGGACGACCATCTGCATCTGCCTCGGGTATATTTTCGTTTTGACTTAGATCTACTTTAAGACGTTGGATTTCTATGATTAGTCCTGTATTACCAATCATTGCTGGTGCCGTAGAAGATAATGCGATATCCAAGGTGTAACCAATCCCTTTGTCAGTGCTTACATAAAACAATGCCTCTCCAAAGGTGAAGCCTACTCTAGGCGCCCCTGTCTCTGGATCTGTTGGAGGGATTACCTCTAGCGTATTGGGATCTACAGGTTGTAATAGTTTTCTGGGAAAATCAATTCCTGCGGATAAAGCAAGTGTTGCCGAAAACTTAGGTAAGATGAGGTTTTTTATATATTCTTCTACATCATCGGTTGGTAGTAATGACCTGAAAAAATTATTGAGCTTTTTTTTAGTGTCTTCTATGTCATCACTAAGGATATATGTCGATAATATAGCTGCTTCTGGACTGGTATTGAGTTGTGAACGTATGGCTTCTAGTATAGACAATACAGGATTGTTACCCGGATCGGGAACATTAATTTTTAAATCTGCAATGGCTTGTTCTACATTGGTAGTGTCCCCTGTGGGTTCTGTAAAAATATTAATGGCATTAGCCACCACTTGCGCTTCTGTAATATGAAGTGCCTGCAATCCCAAACGATAAAAATCCTCTAGCGAAAACGAAAATCCATTAAGATCAAAGGATTTTAAATAAGCTAATATAGGCCACTCATACTGTACCGTAATCGGAAAAGAAGATATCGTACCATCTGTAATATCAGGGTTAAGTACCATATATATCCCTGTGCCTGGTATCTCTAATTCTAAACGATTTTTACTGATGATACGCAGACTATAAAATGCTTGATCCCCATAGCCACTTTTAGAATACTGTAGGTCTTTATAATAGATATTGTCAAGCAACCCTGTAATAGCTTCTTTTAGGAAACCTAATAGTTCTGGCAACTCCTCTGGAGTAATAATCGTCGATAAGGTAGGATAATATCTCGTTGTAATTGGTACTTGTGGCATTATATCGGGTTCTTATTTTTTACACTTTTGTCTTTAACTATTCATTGTGCTTAGCGCACATATCAGCTTTTATTGCTCAAAAAAGGTATTTTACGTAATAGGATTGGTAGGCAGCACGGGTAAAATATCATGATAATATGAACTTTGATCCAAGGGCAATACTGCCATTACTTTTGGCATGGTTTGATATTCTTCTGGAGTATATACCTTATCTGGATCACCTAATTTCGAATTATTTATACGTATTGATATAGGTTCGTATTTGCTATTAGGTTTATAAGAAAAACTTATCAATTCGGGTAGTAATTCAGGGAGGTAATAATCAGGATTATAATAATATTTTACACCGAATTTTGGTTCTTCTGTTTCTATATTCAAGTCTATCATAGCTAATAACTCATTTTGGGCAGTATAACATTCTTTTCTTTTGCCTTTAATCACATTGTCATGATATAATATGAAATCCCAAGCTGTGTGCCCATAGGCATTGGTTTGTTTATTATAATAAAACATCCATATCCCTATGGGGGTTACATATTGATCAATATAGTCTTGTACATTTTCGTCTGGTTTTAAATAATACCCCCCCCCCCTTCGACGAGGATGTTTAGAAAATTTTTCAAACCGAACGACTTCATTATTTTCTAAATAGTATTTATCGTATTCTTCGAGCTGAGAAGCCTGCGCTTCTGTTATGACGTTTTGTAACCGGTCTCTATATATAATTTCTTCCATAATTTTTAGTTATTTTTTTAGTAATTAAAGGGTAATTCTGGCCCTAAATCATAATATCCTCCTTCTTTTACGATCGCAAAATCTATTTCGTCATTTTTAAAGGTTGTACTATTGTTTGCTATAACATCTCGTAAATCCTCTAAAATATCTTTATCTAAGATCTTTTCCAGATCATTATATTTTGCAAATCCCTTTTTTTGAAAATATTGAGCCCGCCCAGCAAGTCTTGTTCTGCCTTCACTCCGTAATTTTTCAATAATAATTTGCATAAAATTATCAAAATCATGAGGTTTCATTTTCATAGCAAATTCGAGGTCATTTGGATTACCACTATCCGGTATTGGCGTATTAGGGTCAATAGGGTCTCCCTGCTTATATTTCCTATTTGCCGAGCCTTGTATAATATAAGTTACATCGTTTTTCCAATCAAAGTCTATAAAAGCACCTTCAAAATCATATTCATCAATGAGGTTGGAGATTCTTTCTGATAAAAAGTCTCTGGCCTCATTACAAAACTTTTTATATTGAATCAAATTTAAAAAGCCAGAAGGGAATCCTCTTTTTAACACTTCTAAGTAATAAAACGAGATTTGTTTTTTTAATTCGCCTAAAGAAATTAATTTACTAACATCTTCATTTCCTATTAAACTCCCAACCCTTACAAAATCACTGTTTTTATTGACAAATGTATTTCCTAATACTACTGTATATTGTTGTGTGTGTTCCACAATTTGGGATATATCTTCAATAGAATAGTGATCTAGGTCAAAGCTCTTTTTTCTTAAATTTTCATTCGAATCGGTCATTAATTTTTTTGTCAGCTCCCTAACTCTACTTGCATATTCTGCAATGATTTCTGCTCCAGAAGCTTTGTTGGCAAATTGTAGGATAAGATAAGCAGGGTCTTGTGCCTGGTCTGATCCTCCTAGTGCCTGTCTTACTTTTTGGGTTGCGGCATCAATATCATCGGTTTCTACTACACCTGCTGCCTGTGCAACGCGTTGTGCCTGTCGTGAAGCTACTACAGAAGCAATACCATCGGCAGATAGTGTGGCCATTTCTAACCAAAACAAAAGTCCTCTTAGGTTTTTACAAAAATCATTATTGTCACAATCGTTTTGATCTACAAAATTTAACAGGAAACTCATAGTAGTTACCGTGGCATCTACAATCCCAATCACCGAGGAGGCATAATGTATTTTTGATAAATGTCGTAAGTGATATAGTTTTGTGGCATTACCAACCACTGTAACCGCCAGAAGTCCTTCTATAATTATCCCTAAAACGGTTTGTATATCATCACGATCTCCAGCGTCGTCTATGTATTTTAGCATAAAAACGGGAATAAGCGAATTGATATTTCCGCCACCTATATTTACAGGCGCTCCATCTACAGTTTGTATGGGGATTTTGGTTTCTTGATCGGTGTCAAACAGACTTATAGGTTGATATATCTTATAAGTACCGTATAATACAGGAGCCTCTTTTCGCTCTGCTCCATTGGCTATTTTTAGATGCTTATCTTGATACGCCTTGATATGTTCTCCATCAAAATTAAAATCATGATTATCCCTATATACGCCAAAAAGCTCTTTTTGGGATTTATAACATATTCGAATAGGAGCAGCTTCCTTTTTTAGTGAATTTCCGATATCTACAAATGCTTGTTCTATATTTGTTGCCTTGGGATGATATACTATCTCTGGATCATATGCTACATATCGAGTATAATAAAACTGCTTTGAAGGATCTGGTGTCGCAGAGGTTTGTATTTGTCCATTTGCATCAACATGTTCTATTCCTTCTAATTCATAAGCTATTTGATCATTAGTATCACGACGTATGAATCCTATAGCATCGTTTTTAAATGCCCCTGTAAGATAATCATAGGGGTTGTATTGACTCACAATCCATAGTTGATACAAGTACTTACAAAGTGCTCCTTTGGTATTGTCTACTTGCCAATCCGTATCAAATGCCCGATTAGAGATGTTTTTCCCCAATTCGGTTATTTTCCAATTGGTACTCATACTCTCGTATAGGCGTTCAAAAAGGGTAATCTGTTTTTGACCGTCCAGATATTTTTTGCTAATCAATTGTTCAAGAAATATATTGATGTCGTTTGATACAGGATTATCAAAGGATCGTATTACTTTAATCACCAATTGTTCTGCTTCTTCTCTTAGGAATATTTCTGATAAAAAATTATTTGTCACCAAATAATCCAATATTTCAATTTTCTCTTCTACAGTAACTGGAATCAAAGCATTAAAAGGCATTCCCATTGCAAGACTTATTCTTTTACTCAAAATACTGCTCTCTTTTATTTGAATAAGTTTTATTCTGAAAGAATTATAGTATTTTTTCAATTCATTATATAAGTTATTAAGAATCTCTCTGTTGGCACTTTTTATATAAGCATCATAATTTTCAAAATCTTTTGAGTAATTCCCAAATAGTGCTATTAATGTTATCACTTCCCATACACTAGGTTCGTTATTATACCCTCCCAAAAATTCTTTATAAATGTAGGTGTCTATATTATGTATATACTGAGCGATATCGGCTCTAAGTTCTAATGGTACACGATTTTCTGGGATACCAAAAAAATCAGAATAAAATTTATAGGCAACAGAATTGCTCGGAATTCTATCACAATCTAAAGCTTGATCTGCAACAGAATCTTTTATGGCAATTGGTTTTTCTCCAAAAAAATCTAGCACGTTTTCGACAATATAAGGTGCTTTAAACAACCCAAAACAAATACTTTTGTCAAAAGCTAACCCAAGTTTACGTCTTTCATAAATAATAGTGTCTCCTTCTGTTATGATACTTCCGTTATTATCCTTTTGTTGCGGAATTGCATCGATAAAATCAGCATCTAAAAATCTTGAGCGGTTAAATTCCTGTTTACTTACTCCAATATCTGCATAAAACCGTAGTACTTGATTAAGAACTCTATACCCTGCGTATTTTCCAGATTCTTTTCCTTCTGTAGCATGATAAATATTTCCTTGATATTCGAAAGATTTGAGATACCCTGTGTTAAAAAACTTAAGTGTACCGGGAGTCATATTACTAATCCGAACAATTCTTCCGTTTTTTAGAATTACTGCTTCTGCCATATCTTATAAGTCAAAATTTGGAATTATGATCTCTTCTGGATTAAACAAAGAAGAGGTGATTTTTGAAAACTCGGATGAAAAATACATTTGGTCATCCAAACTATAAATATGTAGCGCTTCACTCAACTCTATGACTTGTAATACGCCATCAGAATTTTCCATCAAAATGCATACTTTATATTTTGAGAAGGAAACTTCATTTACCTGAAAATTTTGATAGTCAATTTCTTTCAAAAAAACCGAAGTATTTATTCCTTTGGAGATCTCAATAGCATTTTTTAAAAGATCATTTTCTTTTCTAGTCAATCCTAGAATATATTTGTTTTTTTGGATATTTTTTGAAACTTCTATCTTTAATCCTGTAGTTGTTTTTCCATTGTCCGAAAACATAATGGTCTCTAAAAAATATGGAAGCGCTATTCTATAATGATTATCATCCTTTTGTGAATATTGAATCGTACTAGCACTTTGGGTAGCGTTTACAGGGTTGGTTGCGTTAAAAATTCCTAAACCCAACCCTCTAATCAAAGAAGTTTCGTAAATCACACGATCCTGAATATTTGAAGTATCCCCTTCTTGATAAGAAGACTTATCATTTATGATTTTAGTTTGTGTTACAATTTTTGATTTATCCTGTTCAAAAAATGACAAATTGTATAAGTGGCTTACACTGCTCCTGATTACCTCTTCGTTGACACTGGTAATTAAATGCTCTATACCCACCGGACCAAAAAGTGTATCTATGGGTTTTATTTTATGTTCAATGCCTGTAGTATCTGTTGCTTTTAGTTCTGTTCCTAAGTATAGTAGATGAATATAGTTTGCAATATTGACTTTACCCGTAGCGCCATCAACTGCATTTATTGTTAATTTTATAGGATTGGTCAATCCTGTAGGTATAGCATTACCATTAGAGTTTGCTACAGTTTCAGGAATCAGTTGCGTAGCGGTAAGAAAATTGTTTTCTGCAGTATCTGCCATAGTGGCTACTTGTCCATAAAGTAATGGTTCTAAGCCGTTACTGTATACTAATTGCAGATATATACTGTTTTGATCCTCACTGTGGTTTTGTTCCTGACCCTGAATAATAATCGGCCATTTATGATGAGGATACGAATAGGAGGGAATCTGATTTTGTGAAACTCCCATTCTGATGATATCTTCATTGTCAACTACTTCTTTATAGGTGCCATAATAATCATAAGATCTTCCTAAATGCCCTTGTATTCTAATATATACTTTGTTTTTGGTGTTAAAGAAAGAAATTATGTTGTTATACAACTCATCTCTTTTTATAGAAGATTTAGTACCACTGGTATATACCTGAACTTTATTTTTTTCTGTACTATAAAGTCCATAAAAAGCTGCCGGGTCTATAAAATGATGTATTGCCTCTCTATATTGTTTTTCTGAGTATCCCGATGGGATTATGGTAGTGTTGATTGAGCATTGTGTGGCACGGGCATATTTCAAATCAAACAAAAAACCAGTGTCTGATTTGTTTGCTTTATAATCTCCGTTATGCAAAACAATATCCAACCCGTATTCTCCTGTAAAATTCCCTAATTCTGTACCTGCAGGAATCATAGGAAACTCAAAAGGTTTTAGCGTTTCATTACTATCATCTCCATAAGCATCTGCTTTAAAAAAATAATCGTCGATTAAAGTGTCGTTTGTTTGATTAGCGGGGTCATATCCTATCCATTTTGCAGGAAATGTAGTAATGGTATCATCTAACCCTCTAAGTTGTTTCCAGATCAATTTTATAAATTCTGAACCTGAATCAGAATCGGCGAATGATGTTAATTCGGTATTCCCAGAAGGGATAAAATCAGTTTTTTTTAACCCTCTATAAATAACGTATTTAATTGGTAACCCTTTAATGGGTTGTCTTAAAGGACGCAGTATAATATTTACCTTACTACTTTCTGTATGAGGTTGTAAAAAAACCTGTCCCGAACACATAGCGTATGCCTTGGCATCAGTATTCGTAGTAAATCCTGAGGTAATCCTGTATTGTGTTTGTTCACTACCGACAACCGGCCCAAAAGCCTGTTCTTGTGTTTGATTACTTGACAATGCATCTACATCGGTAAAGAAGAAAAAATCTGCCATACGTTAGGGGTTATTTTTATGTTTTAAAAATTTTATATAGAGGTATTGACATGTTTATGTGTCAACACGAATTTTTTCCTAGAAGTTATTTCTAAGATTAGTACTATAATCATCTAATTTGGAAAAATAAGTAGTAAGCCAGGTAGGAAGGAACAAACTACATTCCATATATAGAAACTTATTAATAAGTCCCTTATTTATGACATAAAATTAGAAAAAAAAACTACAAACTCATTTTTACAAATGTTAAGTAAGTGTTAATTTGTTGTTGGGATATAATTCGTATGTGAATAACATGCTTTTTGTGAAGGGATTGTGTGAAAATCAGGAAAAAGCTATTAAAGGTGAAATTTTACAGGAATCAAAAGCAAAAAGAAATAGCAGCTTTGTTTTTTGAGTATTCGATAAATTGATACTTAAAATACAATACATTGATTTTTATCTCTCATTGACTCCTTATCCCAGATTATAATGTGTTTGTTGAGCTGTGTCAAAATATGATGATCTTGATTAAAATGTTTGGACGTTCCTGATTTGGGGTACATAAATTATATTTCTAAACCAGCATAAAATTTTGCATTATAATTTTTTGTGATTTAAAAACCATTCACACAGTTATTTAGACCATTCATACAATCAAAGCCACCATTCATACAATTAACTAAAATTTATCAATAATAAAATGTAATTTTATAAGAACCTTAAAAACCTATGATCATGTACAAACCAGCTTGCCATTTTACACTTTTTTAGCAATTTCTTTATTCTTCTCTTGTGAAAAAGAAGAAAGTTTTGAATCATCCCCAACTACTTTTATAAAGGCAAATAGTACTATACTATATCAAAACCCTGATCACCATCTAACTCTATAGAATCAGGTTGTGTTATATCTAAAATCGAATTCAACTTAATATTCACACATAAAATCATTAAATAACATGAAAATTCTTTTATCTTATTCTAAACTTTTAGTTTTGGGAATAGCAATATTGTGTACTATTTCTTTTACAAATGCCCAGCAATCTCAGGCAAAACCGTCAAAAAAACAAACACTCAAAAATCAACAGGTGTTTAGTAGTGATCAAGGTTCAATAGATTATCGTAACATCGTGCTCAAAAGAGAAGACGCAATAGAGAGAG
Source organism: Aquimarina discodermiae (assembly GCF_040786235.1). NCBI lineage: Bacteria > Pseudomonadati > Bacteroidota > Flavobacteriia > Flavobacteriales > Flavobacteriaceae > Aquimarina > Aquimarina discodermiae. Next base: position 118,607 of record NZ_JBFMKP010000008.1, on the reverse strand, counting down.
CAAAATTTGAATTTGAGCGTTTAAAAGATCCCTCGGGTAAAATTCCACAGGGAATTCGACAAGCTGAAATTGAATTTTCTCGTAAGATCGCCATTGGAGATGATGCTGAAAAATCATTACAACGGGCATCAAAATCTTCTAAGGGGTCAAGTTTTTCATACTGGAAAAACCGAGGACCGGGTAATGTAGGGGGCAGGACTAGGGCAGTAGCCATAGATCGTAATAATGAGAATGTGATCTTAGCTGGTGGGGTGTCTGGTGGTCTTTGTAGATCAAAAGATGGAGGTCGTACCTGGAGAAAAGTTACAAGACGATTTCAAAACCCTAGTGTAACTGCAATTGTACAAGATCCTCGCCCTGGTAAAGGATCAACGTGGTATTATGGTTCAGGAGAACGAGTTGAAGCTGGGGTTAGTGCAGAAGGAGCTTTGTTTCAGGGGAATGGGATCTTTAAATCACAAGATGGAGGACGTACCTGGAGAGAACTGAAGGCTACAATTAATCAAGATATTGGTGCTTTTGACTCTGCATTTGATTTTATTAATGATTTGGTAATCAACCCTACTAACGGAGACTTGTTTGTTGCTACTTTTAGTGGACTGTTTCGATCTCAAGATGGAGGAAATACTTTTGAAGAAGTGCTACAAACGGGGCCTGACAGTTTTGTAGAGGTAAGTATTACATCTACCGGGATACTTTATGCTTCAACATTTTATAATGCAGCTCCTAATGCAGGTTTTTTTACCTCTAACAACAATGGAGAGACCTGGACAAACATTACACCCCCTAATTTTATTCAGTTCTACGGAAGAAGTAAAATAGGAATAGATCATTCGAATGAAGATGTCGTATATTTCTTTACAGTAAATCTGAATTTTACGATGGATCCAGCGGTTTTATATAGATATGATGCATCAGCTACCACACCAGAAGAAACCTGGGTAGACCTTACTGAGAATTTACCATTCAACTTATTCGTAAATTTTGGCCTTGGTATTTTAAACCTTCAAGGAGGATATAATATGGTGTGTGAAGTACATCCAACACAATCAAATATCGTATTTGTTGGTGGTACATGTTTATACAGATCAACTACAGGATTTACTACACTAGCAGGAGCAGAATCCTGGATAGGAGGCAATGGGCCGGGCGAGTTAGATATTTTGTTAAACACTATTGGTAGAGGAGCAGCCTATACCAATCAACATGCAGATCAACATGCTTTAGTATTTTTTCCGTCTAATCCAAATAAAGCTATTGCAGGTCATGATGGGGGATTATCATTAACCGAGGATATTACTGTGGTAAATGAAAAGGCAGAACAAGTCACCTGGGAATCTCTAAATAATAATTATATAACCACCCATTCTTATCATGTTGCTTTTGATCCGCAGTCTGATAATGAAAATCTTTTAGCAGGATTTCAGGATAATGGTACTTGGTTTACGAACTCTACAAATCCTAATGATGATTGGGATGAACAATTAGGAGCTGATGGGGGGTATAGCGCTATTGCAGACAATGGAAGAACACATTACGTTTCTGTTCAAAATGGGATCATTCGTCGCCTTAACTTAGATGAAGAAGGAAATAGGGTATCTTTCACTACCGTTCACCCTGCAAGCGCAAACGGATTTGCATTTGTAAACCCTTTTGTATTAGATCCTAACAATGATAATGTAATGTATGCTCTGGCAGGAAATACGATTTGGAGAAATCATAACCTGGATGAAGTGCCATTATCGTCTCTTGAACCCACTGAAGTAAATTGGGTAAATTTAAAAACATCTACTGTAACCGAAGGTATGGTGACAGCTTTAGACTTATCCAAATTCCCGGTAGCTAATAGACTGTATTATGGGACTAATCAGGGTCAGGTGTTTAGAATGGATAATGCTAATGTCGATGGGCAACCTGCGGTAGATCTTACCACAGGTAAGGGGTTACCAGTTGGGTATATTAATGATATTAACGTAGACCCTTCAAACTCTGATCATGTTATTGTTACTTTTTCCAACTATGGTATCCCGAGTATTTTTGTTACCGATAACGCGGGAGAAACCTGGACCAATATTAGTGGTAATTTAGAGGAAAATCCAGATGGATCAGGTAATGGTCCTTCGGTAAGAAGTACTGCATTTTTTGGAAGTAGCCATGATGGCTTTGAAGCGAGACTCCAAAAAGTATATGCGGCAACTAGTACAGGTTTATATTATGCCATGAGGTTAAACGGAGAAAATACAGTTTGGAGAAAAGAAAATTTTAGAATAGGAAACGCAGTTACCGATGAGGTAGCCGTTAGAAAAGATGGATTTATAGCTATTGCATCAGGGGGTAGTGGCATATTTAGTGCCCGTTTTCCAATCTTCAACGAGCTACCAGAGCCTACGCTAAGTGTTGCATTTCCTTTAGATGATTTTGTAATACTTAAAAATAGTGAAGATACCAAAATAAATATTACCGGTTTATTTGTACAATCTGAGGGGTTACCCATTGATATCGAAGTAACCAATACCAATCCAGAACTAGTGACGGCTACTTTGGAAGGAGATATTTTGACGCTGTCTTATGCTTCAGATACTATAGGAGAGGTATCTATTGGTTTTATTGCAACTTCTGGAGAAGAACAGGTTTCTGAAGGTTTTACCGTCAAGATAGAAGAAACTTCAATTTATGAGCAAATAAATCCTGAAGTAACTAATATAAGATCTCAAAATTTTGTGGACTTTGGGGCTATTACTCAGTCAGCTGATGATTTTGTTGTTCCCGAAGGAAATATCTGGAATATCAATAGAATATTAGCTTTTGGTAATGCGAGAGGAAATCCTATCTTCAATAGCGCTACCGTAGTTATTTATACTAACAATGATGGAGTTCCTGGTGATGAAGTGTATAACAGTGGAGAGCTAGCTCCTACATCAGATTTAAATGATTCGAATCTAAATATAACTCTTCCTGAAGTGGTTACTTTAAAAAGTGGTAAGTATTGGATATCGGTATATGCAAATCTGGCATTTAGTTCATTTGGTAATCTATGGTTTTGGTCTTCTCAGGACAATACTGTAGGTAATGAAACACAGTTTATTGATCCTTTTAACCTATTCTTAACTGGCGCCATAGATTGGACAGCAGCATCTGTAGCACTTATAGAAATACCATCACCCATGGATCAAAGGTTTCAGATTTTTGGAGACGTTACTGGTTCAGATGAAGTTAAGACTGGAGCAACAGCAATACAGCTGGCATCAGTAAAGGCTTTTAGAAGCGCTACGGTACATCCTAATCCTTCTCAAGATCAGTTTGTTTTCAATTTTGGGCTTAACGATTTGCCGAAATCAGGAGGAAAAACTACAGTTAAGATTTATAACAGTGTGGGAAGATTAGTACAGGTCAATTCTGATGTTAATTTAAGAGATGGTTTTGTTTGGGATGCTTCAAACTTTGCTTCTGGATTCTATTTTGCAAAATTCTCTGGTGATATGACCGGTGTAATTAAGCTATCTAAACAATAGTAGTGTATACTAAAGCCCTGCACTTTAGTGCAGGGCTTTATACGATTTTTGGATGAGAATTTCGCATAAATAATTACAATGATTTTTTGCTAGATTGATGAATCGAATTAAGCTATGCTAACAAACATTATAATGAACTGGTTTAAACTTTTTTCAATTCGCTATAAAAATGCCCTTTTTCACCCAATTTTCATATTTTTCTTACTTCGTAGCACTGCTATGAAGTGCAAAAAACATTTCAATTACCAAAAAATCATCGTTTTTCGCATGAATCAAAAAAGTTTAAACCAGTTCAATAAGGAGTATAGCTTTTTTCTAAAAATAGTTCCTGTTTATTTATGGGTATTCAGAATTAAATAGATATAGCTAATTAAGATTTATGTAATCTCAATAACTTTATATATTTCGAGTTATTGGGGTTATTTTTTATTTAAATATACAAATCAATTATATAATGTCATCCCAAATCAGGTTTGTGGTCTTTTTTTCTGTATGGTACAGATTTTAATAAGATGCTGAATCGAGTTCAGCATGAACAAATACTATAGATTTAATTATATAACAATTTTTATTACACTTGAAATCTTCATAACGAAGTTCTAATGTATAGTACGGGTTAAAAAACAAAAGAGGCTGCCTGAAAAAGCAGCCTCTTTTGTTGAATTTTTTGTTGTTAAACATTTACATTGTTCATAGTAACTACAATCAAAAAAGCTACCCTGAAAATATTTGTTAGCATCCTATCTGGATGAATTTTATAAATGAAACTCTATTTTAAAAAACTGTGTAGCAATGCCGTCAAAATAGATAGTTGAACTAATCCCGCTTTTTCAGCGGGATATCTTTTACTACCTCGAAGCGAGCTTCGGAACTTTAAAAATTATTTTTGTTGAATGTCTCACGGGTTTGCCTCGAGGATTATTTATCTCATTTTTACTTTTTAACAAACAATAATGATTTTTTAAACCTCACTGCTTTTATTTGCAAAATATAAGATCCAGATGGTAGCTCTGAAACTTCTAGAAGTTCCGTTTCATTTTTACTCTTTATCTCTTTTATCACAACTCCATTCAGATTTATTATTTGCAGCGTTTTTAGTTTTGAAGGCATCCCTGATACCATGAATGAAGAGGATAAAATCGGATTTGGAAATACTTTGATTTGTACCCAATCATTTTTTGATCTTTCATGATTACAAAGAGGTGCTTTGACAGAATTGCTGAAGTAAATAGTGAAGTTTTCATTTTTAGAAACTAATGCAAGATTGTCTCCATCTTTTGTCACCCAGTACGATCCATCTAATTTTTCAAAACCAGTATTGCTTAACATAATTTCTGGTTGTGGCTTCTGTAACTGGAAAGTCATGGAGTTTTTAAAATTTACATACCAGCCTGGAGATCCATTATTAGTATGAATGGCAAATTGATATAGTCCATTGTTCTGCGGAGCCCAATCAATTGTGAACTTTTTGAAATTGCTCAGTTTAGGCCCGCCCGTTCCTAACACATGCACGTTATTATAAGTTACTTGAGTCAGAGGGCTAAGAGCACTATTTGATGGTGTTCCAAATCCGCAATGGTTAGTAGTGTCTTTATTATTTTTGACTATCACAGTTCTTGATACTTCTTTAGACAACCCTTCTTCATCAAAAGCTATTGCTCTTATGGTGTATGTCCCGACTTTTGTAGGTGTCCAAATTGTACTAAAAGGTCTTGTATGATTTTGCTTAAAGAGAGCACCATTTATATTGAAATTGACGTAGTCTAAATTCCCGTCAGGATCAAAAGCATTTGCAGTTAGGGTAATGACTTGTCCTAAAGTAAATTCTTGATTCTCCTGAGATGGATGTATCAAAGAGATACTTGGTTTCTGATTGCTAGTTCTACCAGTAACAGTTATTATAAATGATGTACTGGCTTTTGCTCCATCATTGTCTGTTGCGACTGCTTTTAAAATATAAGTTCCTATAGCAAGATTTAATAATGCAGTATCATTTTGACCAGAATTTGCTGTACCCCATTCATAAGGAGCTACGTTTTCTTGTCTTACTAATACATTATTAATATATAGTTTCACATTTGTTATGGTTCCGTCAGGGTCTGAAGCATTAACCACTACACCCAAATTATCACCTTCAATAAATTGACTGTTATTGGGTTTTTGGAAACTAATAATAGGTGCGACTGGTTCGGTTCCATTTACTGTAATGATTTTTGTTTTAGTAACTGGTGCCCCTTGGTTATTTGTTGCAACAGCTTTTAATACATAAGTTCCTGCTGCTAAATTTAATAAGGCGTTGTCTTCTAGAGATGTATTTGCTGTACCCCATTCATAAGGAGCTACGTTTTCTTGCCTTACGAATACATCATTAATATATAGTTTAACATTTGTCACGGTTTTATCAGGATCTAAAACATTAACCACTACACCCAAATTATCTCCTTCAATAAACTGACTGTTATTGGGTTTTTGGAAACTAACAATAGGAGCCACTGGTTCGGTTTTTTCTACTCTAATGATTTTTGTTTTAGTAACTGATGCTCCTTGGTTATTTGTTGCAACAGCTTTTAATACATAAGTTCCTGCTGCTAAGTTTAATAAGGCGGCATCTTCTTGAGTTGTACTTGCTGTACCCCATTCATAGGGGGCTCCGTTTTCTTGTCTTACTAATATATCATTTAGGTACAATTTAATATTGGCGACATTTCCACTGCTAACGGTAACTACAACCCCTAGACTGTCACCTTCTTCTATTACCGTATTAGTAGGTCTGGTAAATACAAATTCTGGTATTTGATTACATGGTTCATCAGATGCATCTGGACCATGAATATAATCAATAAACGTGTGCCTTGGTGCAGATGTATCTGGTGGAAAGTCTAATCGAATTTTTGTGATTGTTTTCTGCATCCAAGTGCTGATATTACTCATGTCAAATACAAGTTCTTCGAAAACATTTGTGCTTTGTGGGGTTACCGTTACCGATCGATTTGCTGCAAAATCTGGTTGATCTGTTGTTGCCCAGAATACCTGAAAAGCACCGGCAGCTTCAGATTTAGCCCTAATCTTTAATTGTGGCACTTGATTTCCCTGAAATTTTAGACCACTTCTTACAATATACGGATCATTAGAATTATCTGCTCTTATCAACCAATATACTTCATTGTTTGTATTTGCTGCAGCGGTATTAAACTGTTGAAAATTTTCTGAAGTTTTATGAAACCCAAAATTAAGATCAGAAGCATTGTTTGGGTCACTACAGGTATCGATTTCTACAATGTCTGGTCTTCCATCGCCATCATTATCAGCCGCAGTAACTCCATTAAGGTCATTGGTTGTGCAAGGCAGGGTTGTAGGCTGAAAACTTCCGTTGTGGTTCCAGTTTAATGTAATATTTACTCTGGTGTCGCCGTCGGCAGCTCTAAATTTTATATATACATCACCGTTTCCTGCAATAAAATAGGCATTATTCGTGGCATTTTCTACCGCCGCAATAGAATTCAAACGTGGAACCCCATTTACTCTAAAATTACCAAGTTTTCCTAAACCTTTAAAACGTGCATATCCAAGATCGCCAGCATCCCCTCTGTTCCATATGAGTAGTATACTTTTATTTGCTGGTGCTTTATCGAAATAATAAGTATAAAGAAAACCTTCGTTGACAATCATTGGGAATTTGTAGGTTCCCGATGAGCTATTTCCAGACTCGTAAAAGCAAACATCCTCTGTTCCAGGTTTAGAACGAACTACAGATAACCGGACTCCGCTTGAATTAATTCCGGCAAACCATAGTCCTGCAAAGTAATAATCTGAACGAGCAGCATTTCTCCAGGAAGGATCTCTGTACTCATGTCCATCTCTAAGAAAAGCAATATCTCTAATTATGGTAGTATGGGCCTTACCTGTTAATCCACCATCATAATCTTTAAAAAACTGTCCTATTTTTCTTGAACGTGTAGCATCTGTATTAGGTAATGGGAAAAATCTAAATGGGAAAGATTCAGAAAAACCTTTGGTTGTTCCTCTAAAGGTTGGGTTGAAATTCTCTGTAGCTCCTCCTCCTGTAATCTGTTTAATCATCTCGGTATTTGATCGGTTCCATCCTTCAAAATGACAATCGATATGTCTGCCGGGGCCATCATAAAATCTAAAAAATTCACGTACGCCATTAAAAACACCAAGTTCTGTATCTGCATTAAAAAGACTGTTCTCTATGGTAAGATCACCAGCAAGCATAGAACCTGTTTTGTTATCACTGAAAACACAATTGTAAAAAACGGTGTTTTTATTTGTACCACCAACGCCTAGTCCACAGTATAAAGCTTGATCATTTCCATAAAACAATCCGTCTTTTATAAGTTGTCTGTTATTTACATCCCATCCAAAATTAGTTTTTATAGAATGATCTGGATTTAATTGATCAAATACATCCCAACCCGTCATACAGGTATGTGCTACAAAACCTTCAAATCGCCCTAATGGTTGTTTGGTAGGATCCTGACCTTGAAAATACGGTAAATCTCCAGATTTAAAGAGTGGTTTTTTGGGAAAAGCAAACCAGAAACCTGTTCCTTCAGTTCCTGCTGCAACATTATTTTCAAAATAATTATTCGGATTAGTTATCCAATAAGAAGCTGGTGTTCGGTTTTGGGGAGCATTAAACTGGTTATCAGAAGGGGTTAGTTCTTCACCAGATTTTGGTCGTCTTGTTACAAATACCACGTTGTTTTTGATCGTATTAAAACGTTCACCACCATCTTCTAAGAAAATACCATGGCCGATATGATCATAGGCAAAAACGCCATCTACTGTTACATAATCTGTGCCATGAATGGTAACGGCTCTATTAAAAGATTTATGTACACTACTGTTTCTTAGATAACTGCCTTGTGCTTTATCTTCGTTTAAATGCCAATGAAACGGATATCTTCCCAAAATTGCTTTCTGTCCCATTTTATACAATTCGATGTGTTCTGCATGAGCAATAGAGTTTTTCATTAGCATAATATGTCCTCCAAATCCTGTCTGTTCATTATTCCCATCCATTTTACCTTGGATCTTGATATAATGCGATAATAAACCTACTTCTCCCTGTATATTCACATCCCAGGTTTTTCTATCTCGTGCTCTGGTATATGATTTTGTTCCTCCTATATGTTTATAATTTAATGGAGATTTTAGGGTAAGTGTTCTTTTATTACTACTAATAGCTATAATCTCGGTTACATCCACATTGTTCCAGGATTTTGTCTGGCCACTGGCTAAACCTGTAGCAGTTAATGCAATTTTATCTCCTACTTCCCAATCAACAGCCTCTTTTAAGGTGATTTGAGTTGCACCAACATTAGCTGTATTAGAAAGATTGGTCCAACTCATTTTTTTCTTTCCGTGAAGCTCTAAACGACCTCCGCCCATTACCATAATAGCTTTATAGGATGCAGGAGCATTGTTTATTTTATTACCGGTAAGTGTAATTTGGCATCTAATACCACTAGGGGACTTATTAGCAAAATATGGCTGGTCTTCAGTCCCGATTTCCATATTACCGCCATTAGACACCATAATACTACGTGCCTCTAAGTCGATCCAAGTATTTTCTGCTTGCCAATTTACTGCACTCAGCTTTCCTTGTACAGTAATATTATTTGCCCTGCACACACCAACCATAATTAAGTTAATTCCTGGTGGGACAATGACATCATCGTTTACTGTTGGTTTTGTACCATTGGGCCAGGTAGATGCGTTGGTCCATAAACCTGAAGTAATGGGTCTAATCGTAGCAAAGCTCTTATAAGGGGCACAATCATATGAAGAAGTGACCTTGGGTGTAGGAACAGTATTGGTAGCAAAAAGTCTACCAACGCAAAACATTAGGACTATTAGTATCACTACCGTTACGAAACTATTTCGTTTTGAAATACGTTGTAATGCTATTATTGATTTTGTTAGTTTTTTCATGATTTTTGTGTGTTAACGATTTGATATTTATGTGTCAATTATTTGTGTAATAATCTGATTTATTCAGGATACAATAGCTTCTCCTGATGGGGTTTAGACTAAAAAACCGTCAATTCGAGTAATTTTTCGTGGTAACCTCTCGACAACGCTCGAGATGATGTAGAGAAAAATTGTATCGGTCTTTCGACAGTGCCTGTCCTGAGTTTATCGAAGGGTTCAAGATGACAAAGTTTTCAGAACAAAAATCCGAGCCACCTTAAGCCTGTCGAAGGACAAGACTCTTAACAAAATTTCATGCCAAATAAACCATAAAACACTACTAGTTTTGTTGCTCTTTTCTTCCCTTATTTCATTGTAAAAAACTTACGTTACTATAGCCATGCAAGAATTTTACAGTTTTATAAGAAAAGAAAGCAACCAAAGATCTTATGTCGCATTTTATAATTCGTTTGGTATCGAACTGACGCATTTCAGATGAATCAAAATTCAGATTAAAACTATAATTATTGCTTTGTGAAATACAATGATTTGTTTATTCCATTGCTTGTTATTTTTAAAATATAATTACCTGTTTTTAATGTTCCCACTGGTAAGTTATAGGTGTTCATTCCTTTTGCTGTTTTAGATAAAACTCTGCTTCCAATCAAACTAAATACTTGTATAGACACTCCTTGATTTTTAAGTCCTTTGATGGACAAAACATCATTTTTAATCGGATTAGGGTACAGTACTATATCTTGAAAATCATCTTTTGAGACAGGAGGAGCACATTGTGGAGCCTGAGTGGCGTTACTAAAATAAAGTTTGAAATCCTGATTTTTAGACACTAAAACCAAGTTATCACCATCTTGTGATACCCAATATGATCCATCTAATCCATCGAATCCAGTATTAACTAAAGTCACCTCGGGCTGTGCATCTTTTAATTGGTAATTCATTGTTTCAGAGAAGTTTACATACCAATTTGGAACTCCATTCTTCGTGATGATTGCAAATTTATATAGGCCATTATAGGTAGGGTTCCAATTAATGGAGAATCGTCTTAAGTTATCAAGACTGGGACCACCTTGTCCTAAAACATGGGCATAAGTATATGATACATTATTCATTGCAGAAATACCATTCGCAATTGGTGTTCCGAAGGAACAGTTCTCGTCGTTGCCACCTCCGTCATTACTTTTTACGGTTAAGGTAAATGTACTTTCACTTGTATTACCATCATTATCAGTTGCTACTGCTCTGAAAGTATAGATTCCTTCAGAAAGCCCATTAACTTCTTGTGGATTGGGTGATCCGACATGTCCCCATGTGTATGGAGCGATACTTTCTTGTCTTACTAAGGTTTTATTGATATATAATTTGATATTGTTTATCGTTCCATCATCATCTGTAGCATTGGCTTCAACTTCTATATCATATCCTTCTTGTACCGTTAAGTTTCCAGAAGGACTTATAAAAGAAACAACAGGATTTGTAGTTTTACCTCCTACTTTCAAAGTAAAAGTTGTTTCGGCTTTTGCTCCATCATTATCGGTAGCTTCGATTTTTATGATATGGTTACCTACAGACAGGCCTAGTAATTCGCCTATGTTGTCTCCATTACCCCAGGTATAAGGAGCTACATTTTCCTGTCGAACCAGGGTTTCATCAACATATAGCTTTACATTACTTACAGAACCATCGCTATCGGCAGCATTTGCGGTTACTTCAAAACTTGTGTATCCTTCTTGAACTGTTGTATTGCCTAATGGACTAGTAATCGATACTGTAGGAGATTGATTGCCTCCTCCACCAGAACCAGAGCAATTGGTCCATACCTTAAAATCATCAAAATATGCGTAGTCATTTTGAGGAGAATGCCATACTGGATCTGTGCGATTACCTCCTCTATAGGTATGCATAACAATAGAATTAATTTTAACACTTCCTTTTCCTGATAATCGAAATAATACATCGTCTTGATCTAGTAATTTTTGACCATTAACATACATTTTTAAAATACCATTTCTTCGACCTGGTGTGTTTAGTTTGATATATTGTTTTATGGTATACCATTTATTTTTTTGAAGGGTTAAATTCCCAAGTCGAGTATTACCTCCACAACGTGTTTGTCTATTTGGTAAATAGTCATAGAGAATAAGATATGGTGCTTGTGTGTGTGTTCTATTGGATCTCCACATTAAGCGAGCAGAGAATGCATTCTTAATTGTGTTTTGATTTTGAGTGCAACCAGCGGGTTGTGCTCCATTTGACGTAGAAGCTCCACCAAGCCCTGGAAGTTTTCCTCCAGTGGCCCAAACAAAGTCGTTGGCAAATTTTACCCTATACTCAAGGGTGGCTTCTTCAACACCATTAAAACTGTTGTCAAATACAAATCCTCCACTTCTACCACTAGCATCATTTTTAGTGTATTCTGCACGTAACTCTCCGTTAATTACTCGATTTCTTTGTGGGAAATGGTTACTTAGTCCTCTAACATTACCCCCAGAGGTTCGACCTGCAATTCTTGGAAAATCATTATTCGCTAGACTACGAGTGTATTGTTTATTTTGTCCATTATATTGATTAAAATTTTGATCGAAGATTAATCTATTGTTATTGCAGTTTTGTGCTTTGGCTCCAGAAATTATAAATAGTATGAGTACTATCATAATTCGCCAGCTATTGATAACTAAATGCTTTGTTTTCATAGTGAGTTTATGTTAAAATTCTGAGTGTTTCTTTTATATAGTTTATTGCTAAAAAATTGTTTTCTTCTAGATATTATTTTATAATGGTTTTCAATTATCGAGTTGACGACAAGACAGTTTTATAGATTATGTAAGTCATTTTAATAACCTTTGGGAGCTATTCGTTTTTTACAAATTTTGTCTTGAGTGCTTCTTGATGATGAGCATGAACTTTTAAGAAATAAATACCATTAGGTAATTCATTCACGTTCACATCGAGGTGCGATTGTTTTGCTGAAAGCGACTTGGAAAGAATGATATTTCCGCCAAGTGAATATACATCTAATTGATATGCCGATACTGGTAAATGTTTTATGGAAAGGACATCTTTTACTGGATTTTCATTTATCAAGAGCTTTTGTGAATTATGAACGGAAATAACTTTTTGGTTTTTTCCTTGCATACAAACAGGAGGTTGAGAAGAATTACTAAAACAAATTAATGTTTGACTATTCTTAGATTTTAGAACTAACTCGCTATTATTCATGGTAACCCAATAACTACCATCTAACCCCTCAAAACCTGTGTTTCTAAGAGTGATCTCTGGATTGGCTGCTTTAAGTTGAAAGACTGCTGTTTTACTAAAATCTGCATACCAATTAGGAGTGCCATCATTGGTTTGAAAAGCAAACTTAAATAAGGCATTGTACTTAGGATTCCATTTGGCCGAAAAATTCACAAAGTTTCTTAAAAACCGAGGACTCTTGGCACCTGTTATATGTGCATACTTATATAGTACATTATCTAGAGGCTGAAGCCCTTTGGTATCTGGAAATACAAATAAGCAATTGTCGTTGGTTTTAACCGTAAGTCTGAAGGTAGCTTCTTCACTTTTACCCTTGTTATTAGTTGCTACTGCTTTAATAATATATTTACCACTTAAAAGACCATTCAATTCTTTGGGGTTGGGTGATTCTTGATGACCCCAGGTATAAGGATATCTTCGTTCTCTTCTTACAAAATTATCATTAATATATAATTTAACTTCTCTGATAGAACCCTTATTATCCTTTGCGTCAACTTCAACTTCTAGATCATAACCTTCTTCGACTGTAAGATCTTTGGACGGTGTTTTAAATGAAACGCTAAATGTCGGATTATTATCTTCTCCAGAATCATTTCCTATTCTGGTTTTTGATACTATAAAATCATCAAAATAAGCATACAAATCTTTAGTAGGTTTGTAATCATTGCTACTTCCTCCAAAAAAAGTAGATAAATAGATGTTATTTATGCCGATATCACTTTGACCATTTTGACGATAATCTTCGTTATTGGTTATATCTATAGCCAATTTTCCGTTGAGCCAGCCCCGCATAATCCCATCTCTTTTTCCAGGAGTATTCAATTTGTGATATACTTCTATGTGGTTCCATGTACCTTTTTTCAATTTTGCCTGATCTGGTTGTGGTCCTCCTGGCTCTTCATAAGGATCTAATAAACTCCAATTTACAGATGCCCTCCAGCCATTCCATGTTGGTCTAGTTTCAAAATGATTATAAAATTCTAAAAGTCCATCTTTTCTCCACATCAAACGAAGAGACATGTTTTTGTTTTTTGTTTGATAGGCCAAACCCGGTAATTTAGCTCCTGCTCTAAATTCAAAATCTTCTGGTATATATACGTTATAACTAAAGTATAGTTCATCAAAAGATTCATAGCTATCCCAATAGACTTTGGTATGCATACCGCTATCATTGGTTTTTACTTTTCCCTTAGGATAGTTAACTTTTAAAACGTTTCCTCTATCTCGAAATTCAGTAATAAAAACTCGACCTTCATCTGCTCCTTTACAAAAATGAGCTCCAAGCGCTTCTTTAATTTCTTCCTCATTGTATTGTCCTACGGGCAAATGATCAAAGTTGTTTTGATATATTCTATTCTGCTGAGCAGAAAAAGTAATGGTTACGAATAATAAAACCATTGACATTAGGTTTCTTTGTGTGAAAAGAGTCATGTTTTGAATGTTAGGAATATTGTAATGGGGCAAATATATTTCACCCCCTTTTTTTAAGATATTCGGCAGATTTTATTTCTTTAAGAGACGTGTCACCTTTTTGTATATACGCCCTTTAATGACAATTAGATACAGCCCAACTTCTAGAGAAGAAACATCAACAGAAATTTCTTTATCAGGAACTAACTTATTAATTATAGTACGCCCATGAACATCCAAAATCTCAAGAGTAGTTTTTGACTGTTCTATATTAGAAATCGTAACTATATCACCATCAACTGGATTAGGAAATACTTTTATATTACTGGCGTTACTTTTTGGTGCTAAAACTCCTATTTTATTAGAACAATTTGGTGCCGTTGTCGAGTTATTAAAATACAATGTAAATTTTCCTGTTTTAGAAACCATCACGAAGTTATCGCCATCTTTTGTTACCCAATAGTCACCATCTAATCCTGTAAAACCAGAATTAGAGATGGAGACATTGGGATTGTTTGTGTTGAAACTATAATTCATAGAATTTCTTAAGTTTACATAGTAATTGGGAACACCATTATTGGTATTAAAGGCAAATTGATATAATCCATTTTGAGAAGGGTTCCAATTAATCCTAAATCTTCTAAAATTGCTTAAATCGGGTCCATTAGTTCCTAATACATGAACATTACCATAAGAAGCTTTGTCCAAGGCGGGTAAGCTATTAGATAATGGTGTTCCAAAACTACAGGTATTTGGATTGGGGTCAGGATCACTTTCTTTAGTAATTTTAAACCAATTAATATTCCAACTCGGTCCTGTAGCAAAAAGACGAATAGTTTGATTTCCTCTGGATAACTCTACTGTAGTATCAATAGTTATCCAGTTTTGCCAATTACCAGTATTTGGGATTGCTGTTTTACCTTTGGAAGTATTATTTACTCTAAAATCTACTTCACCATTACCAAATTTACTTGCAACTCTATACTCAATTTTATATAATCCTGATTCGGGTATATTCAATCTATAATCTATATAATCTCCAACATCAATCCAACCTACATTAATACCTCCTCCGACGTCTGATGTTTGTTCGGTTCTAACACCTTGCATACCGCAGTAATCTTCTGCCTGGATAAGCGGTGTGAATGAGTTTGCACTGCCAGTGCACTCCTGAACTGGCTCTTCTTCTACCACAATATTTACTTCTAAAGAGTATTTATCAGCTCCATCATCATCAATAGCTTTTGCTTTTAAAGTGTAATTTCCTGTAGCAACATTATTAATTGTATACTCATAAGGAGATGAGGTGTCTTCTCCAATTTTTATATCGTTTCTAAAAAATTCAACTTTGACCACATTACCATCAGCATCAGAAGCATTTGCTTTTATTACAATGTTAGAACCAACTGTAAAGTTATCTCTATTAGAAGGAGAAGTGATACGAACGTCAGGAACTTCATTTTCTTCACCTCCCTGACAAGGAATAATATTCCAACTTGGACAAGATTGCGTTACATAATTTAAGGTTCCATCAATTATCGGAAAATCAGAGCTATTGGGATTTCTGGTATTATTCCATACATGAATTTCTGAAGGGTTTCCTTGTTTTTTTCTTGCAGTCTGAATTTGTGACCCTCTTCCTTCAAGATAAAATGTATTATCAAAAATTGCATTTCTATACCCAGTGTTATATCCAGTACCTCTATCCAAGAAATCAATACCAGCTTTAATAATGGTAGATCCATCAAGATTAAAGGTGTTGTTATATACAAATGCGTATGATCCCTTAAGGTCTATAAAGGCATCTGCGCTATTTTCTCCTGATATTCCTTTGGCAGAAAATGTACAATTTCTGATGATGGTATTTTTAGTGCCTTCTTTTACATCTACACCTTCTGCAGTTACATTTGGGCCAATTACACAGCCTTCTATCGTATTATTATTACAATCCCTATTATAGTCATCGTGTTGACCTTTGTCAGATCCTACATAAAGTCCTTCTCCAATACCTGGTTTTTTAAGACCCGTATTATATACTTTACAATCCTTAACCAAATTATAGCTGGAACCATCTCTTAAGTGAATTCCTTCTTCTCCAAGTTCTCTGACTATTACATTTTTAATAACTCCATGATTCGCATTATCAAAGACCAAACCTTTTGATCCTTCTGCTAAAATAAGATCCTCTATTTTCCAATAATCTCCTAAGATTCTCATCACATAACCATCGTATCTTCCATTAGGACCTTTAAGGATAGCTGGATTTGAGGGATTTTTACTTCTTATAACAATTGGTTTACCAGAAGTTCCATCTTTATCAGAGAAAAATCGAGCAGCTCTTCCGTTTGCCACAATTTTATCTGGAGCAGTATAAGTTCCTGGAGCTATAATAATTTCATCTCCAGGCTTTGCATTTTTCATTGCATTTAGAATACAATCAACAGTATTGCAATTAATCGTTCCGTTTGGGTTAGGATCCACGATATCATCTGACCAATTTTTGATAATATTTTTAATGAATTCACCCGTGTCTGTAAGTTGATTATTTACTAAACCAGATATTCCTGCACCACTTTTTACCGATGAAGCTCCTTCATTTTTATCACTGATTGCCCAATTTGCGTGGCTTATGTCATTTTCTTTAAAAAAACTCATCCACTTTTCTGTTTCAGAAATATCAGAAACTCCGTTACCATCTGCATTTACAGATCCCCATTCTGTAGCAAATAAGGCTATGCCATTATCCATAGCTCTTTTTGCTTTATCACGTAATCCTTGACTATGTGTCCCTGCATAAAAATGTAATGTGTAAGCAGTATTCGCATCATCAATAGGGTCATTTGATGCAATATCTACATCTTGCGACCAAGTGGAAGATCCAACTATTATCAAGTTATCCGGATCTTTTGATCGAATAGCTGATATCACCACATTTGCATAAGATTTTATTTCTGACCAAGATTGACGAATGGGTTCATTATAGATTTCATAAATAATATTGTCTTTATCGCCATATAAATCAGCCATTTCTGTAAAAAAAGTAATTGCCTCTGCCTGATATTTCTCAGCTTCATGCGTATGCCAATCGATAATCACGTACATACCATTAACTATAGCAGCATCTATTACTTTTCTAATTTTGGTTTTTTGAGCCTCTGGGCTATCGACATATCCGGTTCCTTCATCCCAACTTTCTTTGACTCCCATAGCTACTCTAATAATAGCACTATTCCAGTCAGAAGCAAGGTGATTTACCACAGTGGTATTATAAAAATCAGAAGTGTCACCTGCATTGCTCCAGAATAAACTATTGCCTGCAAGACTTGTGGGGATATTGTTTTTATTAACTATTTTGTTACCATTAACTCTTAGCTTACCATTTTTTTCTACGGGTGATTGAGCAAAAATAGCACAGTAGGATAGTAAAAAAACAAAGATTAATTGTTGAGTAACAGGTTTTAATGAAAGGTGTTTTACTTTTATTTTCATCATGTTGTGAGTTTATGATTAATTATAAAATGATTTATGAGCCCTACAAATAGTATCATTCAATTACATGAAATATTTTTGTATAGTTATAAGCATCCTTTTAGGAATTAGTAATGCAATAGCATAAGACTAATATTACATAAATAAGAAATATAGCAATCACCTTATAGATCAGGAAAGAGGAAGTTGAATCTTCTGGGTGGTGCAGCAAATAAATTTGTGCTATAAATGAATTTTTACAGACTTTGAGGTTTTCATAGTTTTCATAAGATTAGTGTTTTACGTTGTTGTTTATTTCTCTTAACTTTTCTGTTTTATACTATCAATATTTGAAATCTTACAAGGGGGTATTTGTAAATAATTTCCTGAGAACAATGTTATGTATTAAAAAGGTTATAAAAGTCCGATTCATGTAGTGTTTTTGTACAACTAATTGATTATCATGGTTTTTCTTGATGGTTTTTTAGTGGTTTTGTTTTTTTTGTTAAATTAATTTTGTAACAAAAAATGGCACAACCGTATTTCGTTTTATCATAATAATCTCTCAGATTAACGTTATATTTATAGTTGATCAATTATATACATACTCCAAATATGAAAAGAGCAATTATACTATTTGTGTTTTTTATACATCTTTTTGCTTTTTCTCAAGAATCTAATTTTAATAACTTTATTCATTTCTCTGTCTCTGAGGGGTTATCACAAAGTACTGTGATAGCTATAAAACAAGATCAGTTTGGTCAAATGTGGATTGGTACCCGAGATGGGCTTAATAAATATGATGGTGAAAAAATCACCGTGTATCGAAATATTTCATCAGACTCTACCTCTTTAAGTAATAATGATGTTTTATCCATACAAGAAGATAATAAAGGGTTTATTTGGATAGGAACTCATAATGGTTTAAATCGTTTTGATCCTAGAACCGAAACGTTCACTAGATTTTTGTATTCTTCAGAGAAAAATACCGTATCACATTCCTCTATTCGTGCCATAAAACAAATGAATGATCAAACATTATGGATTGCTTCTTCTAATGGGCTCTACATTTATGATCAAAAGAAAGAAAAATTAATAGACTATAGAAAAGATAATTCTTCTGGATTGATCGACAGTTTTATTATTGAAATTTTTCAAGATAAAAACGATATAGTGTGGATAGGAACCTCCTCGGGAATTCATAAAGTGATTGGCACCGATATATACCATTTAAAATTTGAAAGCCATATTGCTTCTTATCCTATATTTATTCAAGCAATCAACGAAGATGTTAATGGTAATTTATTGATTGGTACAAAACGTAATAGCTTATTCTTATTTAATAAAAAGAATAAAAATTTTATACCCTATAACCATCAAAAAAAAGATAAAATACCAAGTTCTGATATTCGAAGATTAGTATACGACCACAATGGTAATTTATGGATAGGGACTTATAATGGGTTATATATAAAAAAGACGAATCATAAAATAATTAAAATCGTTAATCAACCCGGTAATCCAAAAAGTTTAAGTAAAAATAGTATCAAAGAAATCTATACAGATGGTAATGGTTCTGTATGGATAGGTACATATTATGGAGGGGTAAATTTGTGGGACATTTATAATAATAATTTCCATACATTATATAAAATAAAGGGAGATCAAGCTTATCAACTAGAGATAGTAAGTTCATTCGTTGAAGATGCTAAAGGTAAACTTTACATAGGAACAGAAGGTAATGGAGTAAATGTTATTCATAAAAATGGTGAAACTTTTGAGGAGTTAACCGAAGCATTAAATACTAAATTATCTGGCGTCAATGTCAAATCACTACTACTGGATAGGCAAAACTTATGGATTGGAACACTAAAAAACGGGATCAAATGTTTTAATATTGCTACCAAATCTTTCTATTCATTAACTCACAAAGAACTACATACGTTATTATCTGACCAAGGTGTTTATTCAATTACAAAAATTGGTAATAATCTTATTATAGGGACTTTTGGTAAAGGAGTTATTGTTTATGACACGGTATCTCAAAAAATTAGTCGAATTGATCATAAGTTATGGAAAAAGAAATCCTTAACCAATAATAGTGTTCGATGTGTTTTTTCTGATAACAATGACAATTTATGGATTGGTACCGATAAAGGTTTAAATAAGGTTTCAAAAGATCAAATCAATGCTGATTATCCTCTTGTAGAAAGGTTTCTATTCGAAAGTAAAAAAGCATATGGACATAATATTACATGTATTTATCAAGACCATCATGGTCAAATTTTTATAGGAACCAAAGAGCGAGGTATTCTTAAACTAAACAATAATACTTTTGAAGAAGTTAATTTAAACTTATTAAATAGAAACCTTATAACTGCATATAGTATCGTTGAAGATAATGGAGATAATCTTTGGATAAGTAGTAATTTGGGAATGGTAAAATATAATCCTAAAACCAAAAAATCTATTATATACAATCAAACTGAAGGTTTTTTAAGAAATGAGTTTATCGGTAATTCTTATTTAAAAGCAAGTAACGGGAACTTGTATTTTGGGAGCGTCAAAGGGGTTACATTCTTTAACCCTATAGAGTTACAAAAAAATGATTATGAGTCCCGTGTAATTTTAACTGGATTAAAAATCAATGGTAAAAATCTTGACAAAAGTATTTCGTTTATGGATAAAATTGTGTTAGAGCACAATGAATCTTCATTTTCTTTGAATTTTGCAATTCCTAATTATCTAAATGCTGCTAATAATCGATATGCTTATCGACTTGTTGGGTTAAATAGTGATTGGAAATTTACCAAAAACCCTGAAGCTAGTTATACTATCCAAAAACCAGGTTCATATACTTTTGAAGTTAAAGATGCTAATAATAACGAAGCGTGGATTGAAAAGCCAACTAGATTAACCATACTAGTAAAAGCTGCTCTATGGAAAACGCCTCTTGCTTATCTCAGTTATTTTTTGATTGTTTTATTAATATTATACCAAATATTTACAAATGTAAAAGCAAAAATAATCCTTTCGGGGAAACTAAAATCTGAGCGTATAGCAAAAAGTAAACAGGAAGAAATTAATACATCTAAATTGGATTTTTTTACTAATATATCACATGATTTCCGAACTCCTTTAACGCTAATACTGGCTCCGCTACAGCAACTGATTGATAATTATACAGGTAATAAAGAAACTTATAAAAAATTACTCATTATAGAGCGTAATGCAAGCCAACTGCTCAAGCTTACTAATCAATTACTGGATTTTAGAACATTTGAGAATAAGCATTCTAAATTGCAGGCCAAAAAAGAGAACCTAGTCCCTTTTTTAAAAGAAGTATATCATTCTTTTGAAGAGTATGCCAGTATCGGAAATTATTCTTATTCTTTTGAAAGTAGTGATAATGAAATTTATATATTTTATGATCATAATAAACTAGAAAAGGTATTCTACAATATTTTGTCTAATGCTTTTAAATATACCCCAAAAGGAGGTGATGTAAAAGTGAAAATCTATCAAAAAGATCAAAACGTTCTAATCGAAATCTCTGATAATGGTAAAGGAGTCGATCCAGAATTCATAAGCAAAATTTTTGAAAAGTATTATGAGACTGCGAGTAAAATAGAGTATCAAAAACATTTTAATCAGGGGAGTGGGATAGGACTATACATAGCTAAAAAAGCAATAGAATTGCATAAAGGTGAGATTTATGTAGAAAGCAAGCAAGGTAATGGAACCAAGTTTATAGTCGAGTTAAAATTAGGAAAAAGCCATTTGAATGGCTATGAAATTGTTCAAGGGGATTCTATTCAAAAAGAGATTATTTCTTACAAAAATCAATTTAATTTTAAGGAGCGTTTTGAAAGGGTTGAGTTTGATAGCATCCAAAAAAGCGAAGACAGACCTACATTACTGATTGTTGAAGATAATGATGAGTTTAGAGGTTTTGTAGTGGATTTTTTGAAAAAAGACTATTCAGTACTACAGGCAAGCAATGGCAAAGAAGGCTTGAAAAAAGCATTAAGAACTCAACCAGATTTGATTGTAAGTGATGTAATCATGCCAATTATGGAAGGAACTGTTCTTTGTTCGAAACTTAAAAACGATAATCGAACCAGTCATATCCCAATCATTTTACTAACTTCAAAATCATCGGTAGCATATAAGTTTGAAGGATTGGAATCTGGCGCAGATGCTTATATCGAAAAACCATTTAATGTTAAAGAGTTTATTCTGATCATAAAAAACTTAATAGGTACTTCAAAACAATTAAAACAAAAAGCAAGTAAGACGGATGTTCAATCCAACGATATATTGTCATTAGAAGAAAAGTTATTGGAAAAAGCTATTAGAATTGTAGAAAATAATGTTAACAATGCTGATTTTGATATTCCTTATTTTTGTTCAGAATTAGGACTAAGTAGGACAATGTTATTTGTAAAAATTAAAGAATGGACTAATCTTACTCCCAAAGAATTTATAATTTCAATTAGAATGAAAAAAGCTAGTCAGCTTTTAGAACTTGGCGATCATAGTGTGTCCGAAGTTGGTTACAAAGTTGGTTTTAAAAACCCTAAATATTTTTCAAAGACATTTAAAAAATATTATAATAAAACTCCTTCTCAGTATGTCGAACAATTTTGGTCGTAATAATCACCAATAAAATATTGAGAACTTTGCATATGCTTTATTACCGCTGCTTCTTGTAGCACAAAACAAACTGGATACTTGATTAAACGAAAGAATCTCTATTTACTATAATTTCTTCATTATCAAATAATTTTAAAGAAAATAAAAACGAGATACCATCTAATAAAAAAGATGTATCTCGTTTAGTACTCGAGGTGGGAATCGAACCCACACTCCCGAAAGAACCGGATTTTGAATCCGGCGCGTCTACCAATTCCGCCACTCGAGCATAACAGGACGGCAAAATTAAAAAAATATTTGATTAGAACCAGCAAATAAGTAATAAAATAAGGGGGAGAGTTGAAATAAATTTATAAATTTGCACCTTGTTTTTAAGAAATTATATTTAACTCATTATAAAACAACATTTTACCCTATGCCAAATGTAGTTACAGAAGCAAAATTTTTTGCATGCACACAAAGTACCGAACTAGCAGAAAAAATAGTATCAGCCTATGGTGCTAAATTGGGTAATGTAATTACATCGACCTATAGCGATGGTGAGTTTCAGCCTTCTTTCGAAGAGTCGGTAAGAGGATCAAGAGTATTTATTATTGGCTCGACACATCCAAACTCTGATCACCTTATGGAAATGTTGTTGATGTTAGATGCTGCCAAAAGAGCTTCTGCAAGACATATTACAGCAGTATTACCCTATTATGGTTGGGCAAGACAGGATAGAAAAGATAAACCAAGAGTTCCTATTGCGGCAAAATTAATTGCTAAAATGTTGGAAACTGCAGGAGCAACCAGAATTATAACCATGGACCTTCATGCAGATCAGATACAAGGATTCTTCGAGAAACCTGTAGATCACTTGTTTGCATCTACGATATTTTTACCCTATTTGCAATCATTAAATCTGGATAATCTTACGATTGCTTCACCAGATATGGGAGGTTCTAAAAGAGCTTATGCTTATTCTAAAGCGTTAAGTAGTGACGTCGTGATTTGTTATAAACAAAGAGCTAAGGCCAATGTGATTTCTCATATGGAACTTATAGGAGATGTAACTGGTAAAAATGTAGTATTGGTAGATGATATGGTAGATACTGCAGGGACATTGACCAAAGCAGCAGACTTGATGATGGAAAGAGGAGCTAAGAGTGTAAGAGCTATTTGTACGCATCCAATCTTATCGGGTACTGCTTATGAAAGACTAGAAAATTCAAAATTAGAAGAATTGATCGTGACCGATTCGATTCCGCTAAAACAAAAAAGCGAAAAAATTAGAGTGGTAAGTTGTGCAGATTTATTTGCAGACGTTATGAAAAGCGTTCATCAAAATCAATCTATCAGTTCTAAATTCGTTATGTAAATTACTAATTTAATATATTTAAAATGAAATCATTAACAATCAATGCATCTCAAAGAGAAAGCGTAGGCAAGAAAGCAACAAAAGCCTTACGTAATGCTGGACAGGTACCTTGTGTTATTTACGGTGGAGACACTATTGTACACTTTGCAGCGCCAGAAATTGCTTTCAAGAACTTAGTGTATACTCCAGACGTTCATACCGTGGTAATCGCGTTGGATAATGGTAAAAATATCAATGTTATTCTACAGGATATTCAATTTCACCCTGTAACAGATAGAATTTTACATATTGATTTTGTTGAAATCTTTGATGACAAGCCAATTACCATGGAAATTCCTTTCAAAACAACAGGAAACTCTCGTGGTGTTCGTAATGGTGGTGTGTTACGTTTTAACTTAAGACGTATCAAAGTAAAAGGTTTAGCATCAAAATTACCAGATGTGATCGAAGGAGATATTACCAACCTTAAAATCGGTAATAAATTATATGTTACCAATGTAGCAAGTGATGATTTCACTATTCTACACCCAGATAACACTGTAATCTGTATGGTTAAAACATCTCGTACTGCGGTTGCAGATGACGACGAGGAAGAAGAAGAAGAAACTGCAGCAGCAGAAGGAGCAGAAGCTCCGGCAGCAGAAGCTTAATTTTGAAGTTTTTATAGAATACAAAAGCATTCCGTTCTTATTCGGAATGCTTTTTTTATTTTTACAAGCATTATAGGGTGTGATGTAATACGATTTATGCATAAGAAATTCGTATAAAGAGTTTGAATTATTTTATGCTAGATTAAGGCATAAAATTAAAGAATAGCCTTAGCTATTGTTGAATTTTATAACGCAGATATAGTGCAAAAGAAACTAACTATATGCGAAAGTTTTATGCGTAAATCGTATAATACCAATTCTTAAATGAAATTAGGGTAAACTGAATTGAATAAAAAGAAACAATTATAGTAGGTAATTTTATTTGAGAAATGGTATGAGGTTTATTCTCATTGCAAAATATTAGAAATTATATGCTTTCTGTTTTTAGAAAATTATTTTCAAAAGAAGAAGAATCAAAAGAAGATTTAATGAAAAAATTTTTGGTTGTTGGTCTGGGTAACATTGGCCCCAAATATCATAATACACGACATAATATAGGTTTTAGGATATTAGACGCGCTTGCAAAAGAAGAAGATCTTAGTTTCGAAACTAAGAAATTGGGGGATATGGCAACCTATAAACATAAAGGAAGAACGATTTTGTTACTTAAACCTAGTACTTATATGAATTTAAGCGGAAAGGCAGTACGATACTGGTTAGAGAAAGAAAAGGTGCCTTTAGAAAATTTATTAGTCGTTACAGATGATATCAATCTACCATACGGATCTATAAGACTAAAAGCGAAAGGCAGTGCAGGAGGACATAATGGTCTTAAGGATATCGAAGCGCAATTGCAAACGTCTAAATATAATAGATTTCGGTTTGGAGTAGGGGCAGATTTTGGAAAAGGCAGACAGGTAGATTATGTTTTGGGAGAATGGACCCTGGAGGAAGAAAGCATCATGCAAGAACGTTTAGAGAAGGGAATTTCTCTGATCAAATCCTTTGCCACTGCTGGATTAGCGAATACTATGAATACCTTTAACGGAAAATAAAGAAAGTATCCAAACAATTTTTTTATTTTTACACATACCTTAAAGCATACTTCTATAATTAAGCGAGACCAATTAAATTGATACCAACCAACATACCCACTAGAACGTTCACCATAATCCATGCGAAAGAACCTTGTCTGATGATTGAATATAAACCAAGTTGCAGCAGATGAAACGTTATACAGATGCCAAAACATACGATAACCAGATTCCATCGGTAGTTACTATTGGTACTTTTGATGGCGTGCATATCGGACATAAAAAAATAATAGAAAGACTTGTAGAAAATGCAAAAAGAAATGATCTGGAATCGGTTATTCTTACTTTTTTTCCACATCCAAGGATTGTATTGCAACAAGATTCTGATATTAAACTAATCACTACGTTGGATGAACGAATACAAATATTAGAAGAAACCGGTTTGTCGAGTTTGGTGATTCATCCATTTACCAAAGAATTTTCGAGATTGACTGCAGAAGATTATATTCAGGAAATGTTGGTGGACAATCTTAATACCAGACATGTGATTATAGGGTATGATCATCGTTTTGGCCGTAACCGTAATTCTGATATTACAAGCTTGGCCCTGTTTGGTCAACGACATAATTTTACAGTAGAAGAAATTTCTAAGCAGGACATCGATGATGTAGCAGTAAGCTCTACAAAAATAAGAGAAGCACTTTTTGATGGAAATATAGATAAAGCCAATGCATATCTTGGGTATGAGTTTATGCTAACTGGTACCGTGGTGCAAGGAAAAAAATTAGGACGTAAGTTAAGTTATCCTACCGCCAATTTGTATATAGAAGAATCCTATAAGCTTATTCCGAAGAACGGGGTATACATCGTAAAATCTCTTATAGATACCAAAACCTATTATGGGATGATGAATATAGGAACAAACCCAACCGTAAATGGTACTCAGCAATCGATAGAAACTCATTTTTTTGATACTTCGTTTAATCTGTATGATAAAAAAATACAGATTAAAATGTTAAAACGTATTCGTGATGAAAAAAAGTTTGAATCTCTGGAGCAGTTACAAAATGCCATGCAACAAGATGAAGAATTCTCTAGAGAATTTATAAACTCTTTATTATGATCAATCGTTGGTTGTTTACTCAAATAGATAATAGTGCTCTGATTATTTTTAGAGTTTTTTTTGGCTTTTTGATTGCAGCAGAAGGTATAGGTGCTATTCTTACAGGATGGGTAGGGCGTACCCTTGTCGAACCAAAGTTTACCTTCAATTTTATTGGTTTAGATTTTTTACAACCACTGCCAGGTAATGGAATGTATTTTTACTTTGCTATTATGGGATCCTTGGGACTATTGGTAATGGTTGGCTATAAATACCGATGGAGTATGATAGGGTATACCTTGATGTGGGCAGGAGTGTATTTTATGCAAAAATCATCGTATAACAATCACTATTATTTGTTATTACTTCTGTGTATTATAATGTCGATTTTACCTGCCGGTAATTATTTTTCTATTGATGTAAAAAAAAATCCAGCACTTAAAAGAATAGCAATGCCCAGGTGGTGTCTGTTGATTATTATTGCACAGTTATGGATTGTATATACCTATGCTTCTGTAGCCAAATTATATCCTGATTGGTTGGACTTTACAGTTGCTAAAAACCTAATGAGCGGAAAAGCAGATTTGCCTATAATAGGAGAGTTGCTTCAAGAGCATTGGGCGCATGTAAGTATTGCTTATTTTGGAATTTTATTCGATTTGCTTATTGTTCCTCTTTTATTGTGGAAACGAACTCGATTATTTGCTTTTGGAGTGAGCATTTTTTTTCATTTATTTAATTCGGCAGTTTTTCAAATAGGAATATTCCCTTATATGTCTTTGGCATTTAGTGTATTTTTCTTTTCAAAAGAAACCATTCATCGCCTATTTATGAAAAAGAAGGAGTTCTATGATAAGAAAGAAATAATTGTTTCTGATTATAAAAAAATAGCACTTCCTATAGCTATCATATGGTTTGTAATACAAATAGCATTACCAGTGCGTCATTGGTTTATACCAGGAGATGTTTTATGGACAGAAGAAGGGCATAAACTAAGTTGGAGAATGATGTTAAGAGGGCGATCTGGGAGTACCAATTTTTATGTGGTGAATAAAGATGATCCCGATGCACGTAGATCCTATATTAAGAAAAGTGATTATCTAACCAAAAAACAATTACGTATGGTGTCGGCTCGACCAGACGGAATATGGCAGTTTGCGCAATACCTAAAGAAAGAATACGCTGCTAGGGGCACTGATATTGCTGTGTATGTAGATAGTAGAGTGTCTGTTAATGGTAAGCCTTACAAACAGCTTATAGACCCTAAAGTTGATTTGACAAGTGTGCCCTGGAATCATTTTACCACCAATCCCTGGGTTATAAAATATAGTGACGACCAACAAAGCTCAGAATAATACTACTGCTTATTATGAAGTAAATTTTGATTTTGAAAAAGTTCAGAAAGCTTAGCCAAAGTTTAACATTTGTTTGTGTATTAGGTTTTTAAATAGCCTTAATTTTATAGGGTAGCAACCAATTTAATTCGTATACACATGAAAAGTGTCATTTACCTTGTCGCTTTTGGATTATTTATCACTTTCTTTGCGGCTTGCGAAAAAGAAACTATCGATTCAGATTCTCTAGAAAGCATAGCAACCGTTCCTTCCAAAGATATTCAAGCTATCTTAAATGAAGCCATTTCTCAAACTTCGATTAGAAAACAAAAAAGTACCCCTGTACAAACAGTAGATTTTGTTGAATTGTCAAGGTATACCGGCCGATGGTATGAGTTGGCTAATTTTCCTTCGTTTTTTAGCCAAAATTGCTCCTGTACAACTGCAGATTATGCTGTTATTCCTGAAGGTATAAGTGTTTTTAATAATTGTACATTAACCACCACAGGGGAGTTTAGTGCTATCAATGGTACTGCTGTTGTGGTAGACGAACAAACTAATTCAAAACTAAATGTGTTCTTTGGTCCTGTGCCAGGAGATTACTGGATTATTGATCTGGTTGGTTTTGATGAAGACGAGCCCTATGATTTCTCTGTGGTAAGCGGTCCTGATAGAGATAGCTTATTTTTATTAAGTAGAACTCCCGAAATTACAACTATTAAGCAAAAAGTAGCATTATTCAAAATTTTTGTGAATCTGATTTTACAAGGTTACGATTTAACTAAATTAGAGATTACTTATCAAGGTCAAGATTGCGTATACCCTTAGGTTAAATAGCGAATATGATTTTATAGTTTATTATCAAAATCAATCTTGTAGCCGGGATCCTGATCCAAATAAAACACTTTGCAGTTACCTTATATGGTATTGGGGCTTGCGTAATCATTAATAAAGAAATAGGATTATAATCGAGTACTGTAGATAATAAAAATGTGTATGGTTATGCTTCTCTAAGATATACCCAATAGCCATTCTCACGTACAAATTTTGAGTTTTCATGAATCATTTGTAAACCTTGCTCATCATAATAAAACGCTTTAAACTCTACCGTTCCTTCACTATCACTTATAGCTCCGTTAGTGGTCGATATGACCTCTAGTTTTATCCACTGTACTGCTTTTGCCCACTTGATGATCGCTTTTTTTTCTTTAAGAGGCCTTGTAGAAGTGTGATGACTTTTCATTAGATAATCTCCTTTTGACAAAACATAGGCACTATATCGAGAACGCATCAATGCTTCGGCTGTTGTTGCAAGGTTGATATCTTGATGTACTTTGGCGCAGCAGTCGTTATATGATCTTTTATTTCCGCAGTAGCAGGTATTCATGGTAACTTTTGTTGTTGTTCATTGGCTTTTTTTATGATCGCTTTTAAGCGTTCTGCTCTTGCCTCTTTTTCTTTTCTTAATTTGTTCTTTTTACGATTCATCAATTTGGCATGCTTGGCCTTATTCACTGTATTTTTTTCTTTTCCTTTTTTAGGCATAAGTTTACTATTTATGATTAGATAAAGGGTTAAAAAGAGACTACCCTCTCCATTGTTTCAATAGATAATTAATGTCATATCGCACTTCGGATCTGATCTCTTTTTTACTTTTACCTTTTCCGAATTGAGTATCATAATTCGTTTCGGTATGGCGTATATGAGCTTCTACTGCCAGATCGATCATTTTGGGATCAAATTGCTTGGCATTGGCTGTACGGCCGACTCTTCCACTATGCTTTTCACAAGCATGTTGGGCGATATGAAATTCTCTGTTGGTAGGACAATGCGGGTATCTTTTTCTAATCGCATGTGCAAAAGCAATTTTATATTCACGGTCTTTTACCTCACGTACCAATGCTGCTTTTTTGTTTTTTTGATCTCGTATAGCCTGATCTTTCTGACATTCGATTTTAGCTTTTTCTATAGCAATTTCTTCTACCAGTTGTCCTTGACGTTCGTAACGTTTTCTACGTTGATTCCAACCTAAGACCACACCACAAAGAGTAGAGTGTTTTTTGGATCGTCTGGTCATTGCAGCATCACCAGGAGGAAGCATTACATAACCTACAAAAGGAGAGCAGCTAAAACAAGTGCCTCGGTGATTCTCACTTTCTGCTACAAAAGATTTTCCCTTGGGTATATGTTTGCCACACTTCATACATCGAAGCTTTTCTTTTTTGGTAAGAAAGATATTTTGTGAGGTGGTTGCCACTCTGTATAGTTTAAAATTGATGCAAAAATAAGATATATAACATTTATTTCTGATGTGTTAAAGTTATTTATAGATATCTCTATGTAAAATAGTACCTCTCTATAATAATGCTTTTTGTTTTTGGAGTATTCGTATATGCTATCATAATTATTAAGCAGGCCATTTTTTGTATAAACTATATATATCGGGATTCCAGAATTCCGAGAACGTTATATTGATAAATTATGGGTAAATATTTAATATTGAGTTGGTTCTGAGGTGTGTTAACTTTGGAAACTCTTATTTATTAACCATTAAATTATTCTAAACATGAAAAAAACACTTTTAAATCTAGGAAAACCAATTAGCAAAACGCAACAAAAAGGTATCCAAGGGGGTGCCCCAGAAGATTGTCTTACAGACTCTGATTGCGGAGGAAATATGGTGTGTTGTCATATACCCTATTTTGCAAGAAAAATTTGTACTTGGGGACAATTTTGTGCGTAAATTGTTTTTAATACCCTATTCTGATTGTCAGTGTAAAGAGCTGGTTTTTGTATGAGCTCTATGTATCTGGATTCCAGAATTTCGACAACATCATATTGATTAACTGGGTGTAAATGGTTAATATTGAGTAAGTTCTAAATTCAGATAGTTTTGAGAACTCTTATTTATTAACATTTAAATTATTCTAAACATGAAAAAAACACTTTTAAACCTAGGAAAACCATTGAGCAAAGTACAACAAAGAAGTATTCAGGGCGGCGGACCAAAAAGTTGTGTTACGGACTCTGATTGTGGAGGAGGTATGGCTTGTTGCTACCATGAATATTTTGGAAGAGAAGTTTGCTTATGGGCACAGTTCTGTTAGTTTGTAGCCACAGATCATAACATTAGAACAATATTCTAAACAGTCATACCAATAAAGTATGACTGTTTTTTTTATGGAAAAGAAAAAGTGTTTTTTGATATAATTGGGTGAGCCAAAATGATTTGATTTATGACAGCCTAAATGATCAAAATAACTCAAAAAAATAAACCTTAAAAACCAAAGCTTTTCTTTAAATTAGCTCCCTCATTGCGATAGGGATAGTAGTGGCATCCTTTTTTTGTGAACGAGACCCTTCCACAGAGCTTGTCGAAAGGCTTAGGGTGACAAAAAAAGATATAACGAATAGCCCGGGAATCGCCCAAAAAATAAACCATGTTAGTAGTACAAAACATCGTAGCAAACAAAGAAGCGTATATCAACGCTTTGAAAAAACGAAATTTTGATGCCGCTCCCGTATTAGAAGAGGTGATCAAATTAGACGAAAATCGTCGAGCTACACAGGCTAAATTAGACAACACTCTGGCCGACTCTAATAAGTTTTCTAAAGAGATAGGACTCTTATTTAAAAATGGAGAACAGCAAAAAGCAAATTTGCTAAAAGAGAAAACGGCACAACTTAAAGAAAGTTCCAAGGAGTTGTCGGTAGAGCTAACTACTATACAAGAAAAATTGGTTGAGATATTATATACGATACCGAATATACCACATGATTCTGTGCCAGATGGGCAAAGTGATGCCGATAATGAAGAAATATATCAAGAAGGAGATATTCCTGTGTTGGAAGAAGGAGCGTTGCCACATTGGGAGCTTGCCAAAAAATACGATATTATTGATTTTGAGTTGGGTGTAAAAATTACTGGCGCTGGGTTCCCTGTTTATAAAGGTAAAGGTGCTCGATTACAACGTGCATTAATTAATTATTTTTTAGATAAAAATACAGATGCAGGGTATAAAGAGTTTCAGGTACCGCATTTGGTAAATGAAGCTTCTGGATATGGTACAGGGCAGTTACCAGATAAAGAAGGGCAGATGTATCATGTGACGGGTGATGATTTATACTTGATCCCAACAGCAGAAGTTCCTGTAACCAATATGTTTAGAGACGAGTTGCTACAAGAAAGCGATTTGCCCATAACTTGCACAGGATATACACCGTGTTTTAGACGTGAAGCAGGATCTTATGGGGCACATGTACGTGGGTTAAATCGTTTACACCAGTTTGATAAGGTAGAAATTGTACGTATCGAAAAACCTGAGAATTCGTATGAGGCTCTGGATGGTATGGTGGCGCATGTAAAAGAAATTTTAAAAGAACTGAATTTACCATATCGTATCTTACGTCTTTGTGGTGGAGATATTGGGTTTACATCAGCACTTACCTATGATTTTGAAGTGTTTTCTACAGCTCAGGATCGTTGGTTAGAGATTAGCTCGGTTTCTAATTTTGAATCTTTTCAAGCCAATCGTTTAAAACTACGTTTTAAAGATAATAATGGTAAAAATCAATTGGCACATACACTAAACGGAAGTTCTCTGGCATTGCCAAGAGTACTTGCTGGTATCTTAGAAAATTGCCAAACCCCACAAGGAATTAAAATACCAGAAGTATTGGTGCCTTATTGTGGGTTCGAGTATATTGATTAAAAAAAAGAATATTAGTTATAGTAAAAAAGGGATCTGTACAGATCCCTTTTTTTGTTTGTAAAAAGAAGCTTTTCTGAATTTGGTTAATGTTATTAGCGTAGATACTATTTATCTAAGTTTAATAGTTATTTTTATAAGAATCAATCAATTACAACTCATGGTCAGGTCGAGCGCAGTCGAGACCTACTAATTAGACTAAAAAATACCTCTCGACGGCGTTTGAGGAGACAGAAAAAATAGAATTACTTGTAGCTTGTCAAAAGAAAAGTGTTTAATATTCGAAATCAGACTATTAACCTCTTTGTAACTTTGCTACATTAAAGTTATCTTTACAAAAAAAACTTGCTAAAAATGCGCTTGATCTTATTATATATTACTTTGTTGGTTGCTTTTTCGACAATGGCTCAGTCAGAGCAGTTGGCCAAAAATTATATACAACAGGGGCAATATGAAAAAGCGATATCGGTTTATAAAAAACTTTATGACAGGAACCCAAATCGTATGGGGTATGCATTGGGTCTGGTAGAGGCATACCAGCAATTAGAACAGTTTGATAAAGCAGAAGAAATATTAACGAATAGGTTAAAGAACACCCCTAATAATGCACAGATTCTGGTAGAGCTTGGGCATCATTATGATGTGCAGGGAAATTCAGAAAAAGCACGTACGTATTATGATAAAGCAATAGATGCATATACAAAAAGTAATATTAATCATGCATATTCGTTGGCCCAAACGTTTGAAAAGTACAGCTTATTGGATGAAGCCGCAATCATTTATGAAAAAGGAATGAGGGATAACCCTGGTGCCAATTTTAATGTACAGCTGGCTAAGATTTATGGCGAACAGGGTAAATTACCTAAAATGTTCGATAGCTATCTGTCACTTTTACAAACGCAACCAAGCTATATTAATATTGTACAACGCAATTTTGGAGAATATATAACAGAAGACTCTGCTAACGAAGCGAATGTTATTTTTAGAAAACTATTAGTAAAAAAATTACAGCAAGAACCTAATATCTTATACAACGAAATGTTAAGTTGGTTGTTTGTGCAACAAAAGGAGTTTAAAAAGGCATTTATTCAACAAAAAGCAATTTATAAACGTAAAGAAGATGGTAGAGGACCGGTTAGTATAATTGATCTGGCGAGAATTGCTATTTCTGAAAAGGATATCAAATCGGCTACAGAAATTTTAAACTATATATTAGAAACTCCGGCATCAAAAGATATGAAACTTACCGCTCATAAGATCATCCTGAAGTCTAAGGTAGATAGTGCTTCAGAAAAAGAATATAAAGGGGTAGTAGATCAATATAACGAAGTTTTTGAAGAGTATGGGAAAACACAGCAGACAATAGGGTTGCAAGTAGATTATGCTCATTTTTTGGCTTTTAAGATGGATCAAAAAAAAGAGTCTATTACTTTCTTAAAAGAGATGCTAGGAAGAGGTAGGTTGTCAAGGTTTCAGAAATCTAGAATAAAAATGAAGATTGCAGATATTTTGGTGCTAGATCAGAAGTTTAATCAGGCATTGATTTATTATACACAGGTACAGAATGCACTAAAAAATAATTTTCTTGCGCAGGATGCTCGCTTTAAGGTTGCCAAGACAAGTTATTATAAAGGAGATTTTGCCTGGGCACAGACTCAATTAGATGTTTTAAAATCATCTACTTCGCAATTGATAGCTAATGATGCAATGGAGTTAAGTCTTATAATCAGTGATAATTCTTTAGAAGATTCTACACAAACGGCTTTAAAGATTTTTGCAAAAGCAGATCTGCTGGCTTTTCAGAATAAAAATGAAGAAGCGATTGCGATGTATGAAAAGATATTGACAGAGCATAAAGGCGAAAAAATTGAGGACGAAACTTTTTTAAGACAAGCCAGATTATTCGAAAAAGAAGAACAATTCGAAAAAGCAAAGGTAAACTACTTAAAAATTATCGAATTTTATAAAGATGATATCCTAATTGATGATGCCTATTATTGGTTGGCTGCATTGTATACCAGTCGATTAGGGCAGCCAGAAAAAGCAAAAGAACTGTACGAAAAGATTATTTTTAATCATGCAGATAGTATCTACTTTGTAGATGCCCGAAAAAAGTATCGAACCTTACGAGGTGATGCAATTAACTAGTGATCTATAATAAATTGAAATCACTTCAATAAAGCTACTAAGTTTATTTTGTAATAACCATCCATTTAGCTACTGTTCTTTGTAACTTTGCAGGCTTATACTTTAATATGTAACTCTAAGATAAACTATGTATATATATAACGTTACCATCAACATAGAAGAAACGATTCATGACGAATGGATACATTGGATGCAGCAAGAGCATATTCCAGAGATGCTTGCTACGGGTAAGTTTAGTAAAGCATTATTATCAAAAGTGTTGGTAGAAGAAGAAATGGGAGGGGTTACGTACTCGGTGCAATACACGACTAGCAGTAAAAAAATGCTACAGCGATATTATGACGAAAATGCAGAGGAATTAAGAGCAAAATCGAATCGTTTTTCTGGTAAATTTGTTGCATTTCGTACAGAGTTAGAAATTGTAAATGAGCAGAATGGCTAAGTCAAAAGGCAAAAAAAAGTACGCTACTGATTATAAAAAAAGCCCTGTAGAAAAAACAGCGGTTCGAGCAAAAAAGCATTTGGGGCAACATTTTTTAAAAGATGAAAATATTGCCAGAAAGATAGGAGATACGCTTACATTACAAGGATACAAAAATGTAATCGAAATTGGTCCCGGGATGGGAGTGCTTACCAAATATATTCTTCAGAAAGAAGTAGATGTTGTTGCTATGGATTTGGATAGCGAATCTATAGAATATTTAAATACTAGTTTTCAGTTAGAACATCACGATGTTTTAAGTAGAAATACCAAATTTAAAGTGCTCGAAGCAGATTTTCTTAAGTTTGATTTGAATACCGTTTTTGGCCAGGAGCAATTTGCTATAACAGGTAATTTTCCTTATAATATCTCAACACAAATCGTTTTTAAAACATTAGAAAACAGAGATCGTATACCAGAGTTTACCGGTATGTTTCAGAAAGAAGTAGCACAGCGTATTTGTGAACGCGAAGGAAGCAAAGCATATGGAATTCTTTCGGTACTGGCACAGGCATTTTATGATGCAGAATATTTATTCACAGTTCCTCCAGATGTGTTTAATCCGCCTCCCAAAGTAGATAGCGGGGTATTACGATTAATTCGTAAAGAGAATTATGAATTGCCGTGTGACGAAAAATTATTCTTTAATGTGGTAAAAACAGCTTTTGGACAACGTAGAAAAACCTTAAGGAATAGCCTTAAAGTTTTTCAGTTAAATGAAGAAATCAAGGCGTTAGAACTCCTAAATAAACGTCCAGAACAACTATCAGTAACTCAATTTCTAGAATTAACATTGCTGCTGCAAAAACAATAAAAGACACTTATTTTCATCTATAATTTTACAGGCTTATAAATAATGGATGAGGTTTAACACCAGCGTAAAGTCCAATTAAATTCTTTGGTTATCTTTGTGGGCGTCTGCACATAGAATATAAAAGATCAAGGCTATGCAATTTGAAGTTTCAAATGAAATAATAGAACAGGTAAAACACCTTGTCGAAACGGCTGGTGATACCCGTCTTCGAGAAATGCTTAGCGAAATTCATTTTGCAGATATCGCAGAGATCATAGGTGCGTTACATTTATCTGAAGCTACTTACCTTATAAAACTTTTGGATAGTGAAAAAACTTCTGAGGCACTTATGGAGCTTGAAGAAGATTTTAGAGAGCGTATCCTCGAAAACTTATCGGCAAAAGAAATCGCAGAAGAGCTGGAGGAGATGGACAGTGATGATGCGGCAGATGTCATTGCAGAGCTTCCAGATGAACGGGTAGAGCAAGTTATTGCGCAAATAGAGGATGAAAAGCGGGCAGAGGATATCAAAGAGCTACTTACCTATGATGAGGATACCGCCGGAGGATTAATGGCCAAAGAGTTGGTTAAGGTAAATGAAACGTGGACTGTTGCCGGTTGTGTACGTGAGATGAGACGACAAGCAGAAAATGTAACGAGAGTCCATTCGATCTATGTGGTTGATAAAGATGAAAAGCTAAAAGGAAGATTATCCTTAAAAGACTTGCTTACAGCACCTGCCAAAGCACATATTAGTGATGTCTATATTCGTAAGGTAGATTATGTAGATGTAAATACAGAAGGAGAGGAAGTGGCTCGTATTATGCAAAAATATGACCTTGAGGCGATTCCCGTAATAGATCCAGAAGGTGTATTGGTGGGTAGAGTTACCATCGATGATATTGTAGATTTTATAAAAGATGAAGCCGAAAAAGATTATCAGCTAGCAGCAGGTATTTCACAGGATGTCGAGGCAGATGATAATGTTTGGGAGTTGACCAGAGCGCGATTACCATGGTTGGTATTGGGGTTATTTGGTGGTTTAGGAAGTGTATTTATTATGGAAGGTTTCGAAGATATCATGATGAATCCAGCGTATAGAAGTTTGTTTTTCTATACTCCTTTGATTGCTGCGATGGCCGGAAATGTTGGAGTACAATCCTCGGCGATAATTGTACAAGGGTTGGCTAATAATGTAGTAAAGGGAAGTTTGTTAAATAGATTATTAAAAGAAGTAGGACTAAGTCTTATAAATGGATCTGCACTCGCCTTATTGGTGATCGTTTTTGGATTTTTTATGGGATATGATATTTCATTTAGTCTAACCATCGCTATTGCGTTAATGAGTGTTATTATTGTAGCAGCCCTGATAGGTACTTTTGTCCCTATAATCCTTGATAAAAGAGGTATTGATCCTGCAATTGCAACAGGTCCCTTTATTACCACCAGCAATGATATTTTTGGTATATTTTTATTTTTTATTATTGCAAAAATGATGTTGGGGTTCTAATAGTGATAATTTCATAAAAAAACCTCCCATATCTAAGTAGAAATATAGGAGGTAATACAAGAATAAGTTGTTTTTTTACATTACTTCCTCACAAGTGTATACCTGTAAGCAGGCAAAGTAAATTCTACAATACTTAGGCCCGGTAACGGTACCACTGCATGAGCACCCACATAAAGAAAGATCTACTTTGGCTTGACCCTTGATTTTTTGTTGACTACTTTTAGAAAGTACTTTAACTCCGCTAATGTTTAAAAAATTGGTTTTCATGTAATATAGTTTTAGATTTATAAAAATAAAACTAGAGTAAATTATACTAGTAAAAAATGCTTTTAACTTTTTGTTTAATATCTTTTCCTGATGATCCTGTGAGTTCCTCAATCTTTTCAAAGCAATTTATTGTTCCAAAATCAGCCATTGATCATATGGATCATGTTAATAATGTGGTATACTTACAATGGGTGCAAGATGTTGCTCAAGAACATTGGGAGAGCAAAACCAATGAGGAAATAAGAAACAAGTATGTATGGGTAGCACTTAATCATTATATCGAATACCACCATCCTGCCAAAGAAAATGATGAAATACGAATAGAAACCTGGATAGAAAGTTATAAAGGAGCTAAAAGTGAACGGCACACCAAAATGATCAATACTACTACACAAAAAATAGTAGTTTCTGCTAGAACAACTTGGTGCTTGTTGCATAAAGAAACGTTAAGACCTGTTAGAATCAATACCGAAATAAGTACTTTGTTTTCTTAATTTGAAATATGGTACTATGAAAGCAATCAATATCAATGAAAAACTGTCTAAGTTTGATAAACAATGGCACCCTCATCGTATTGCCATGGTTGATGATAATCAGGTATATCTAGCCAAATTATGCGGTGATTTTATCTGGCATAAACATGAGGATGAAGATGAGTTATTTCAGGTAGTAAAAGGAACTTTGTATATGAAGTTTAGAGATAGAACCGTGGTTGTAAAAGCTGGAGAATTAATTGTTGTACCCAAAGGAGTAGAACATTGTCCTTCTACCAAAGATAATGAAGAGGTGCATGTATTACTTTTTGAAAAGCAAAGTACACAGCATACAGGAACAATACATAGCGAAAGAACGGTATCAAAATTTATTGATATTTAGTAGATTGTTGGTTTGAATACTTTCTAATATAGAATTTTCAGATTAAAGAAGATGCTAGGATTGATCAATTGACAAATGAAGATCTGCCTCTCAAAAAGATTCTGAATTATAAGGTTAAACTAGTGCTTAAAAATACTATTGTAGCGTTTCTCAAAAAATATAGATCGGTATATATTTTTAGATACATCAAAGAACTTTCGACCAAGTAGACTGCCAATGTATTATTACTATCTGTTTTAATGTCAAAGTGAGATTTTTTGGGGTAAAAGTGATACTAAATAGTAAGATGAGTACCTATGTAGAGAAAAATGAACTTTTCGAATTTTATGCTACTAGATGTAACCGCTTAACTCATAAAATTATGGATGCAATTTTGTAATTGATTGAAAATGATCTATTCTATATAACTTTATAGTCTTATCATTCTTTATATGTATTAATTGCTAAAAAAAATAAAAATCCTTATAACCAGTAATTTGCTGAAATTCAATTAGTTATACATGATTTGTTTTTCAGTACCTGAGATTAAATTATATTTAGTTGTTTTAAACGAGTAAGTTATGTGTGGTTGTCTCGACTGATGCTATCATATAAAATCAAAACTGAAGCGTTTATTATAGTTACCCCTCATCTTTATTATTAATTTAAACACTATTAAAGGTGAAAAACACAATCAAAACTTATGTTTTTCTTTTGGCAGCTTCGGGGCTTACTTTTTCAAGCCTTGTTGCACAGCAAAAAGATCAAAATTCAACCACATTTGTACAACCCAAAAGTATTATAGAGTTAAACACTAGTACTACTAGTCAATCCAAACGTTATCAAAACCAAGTAACCAATAACAAGTCTTTGTTTGAAACACATCTAAAACTTGCCAATGGCAATACCCATGTACTTATCGAGACAGAAACCGATGCGTTGGGCTTTACCCACGAAAAATGCAAACAAGTATACAGGGGTATCGACGTAGAGTATGGTGTTGCCTCGATAAGCCGTAAAAATGGGCGAGCCGTATCGATACACGGGGAGTATTATAATGTAAATAATGTGGCAATACGCCCTACTATTACTGCTAATCACGCTTTACAAAAAGCCATTGCCCGTGTAGGTGCCAAAAAATATTTATGGGAAGATACTGTTGCTGCCAAAAACTCTGGGTATAGCAAACCCAAGGGTAAGCTATTGATCCTACCCGATTTGAATTTTAAAAATGCACAAGGTGCAGTAACCCGGTTTAATTTGGCGTACCGATTTGATATACAGGCCACCTCACCCGATATTTATGCTGATGTATATGTAGATGCACATACAGGTGCTATTTTATTGTATACGAATAAAATGATGCATGCCCATTCACATACCAAAAATATGATGTCTACGACTTGTTCTACGGCATCTACTATAGGTAGTAACACCTCGATACTAAAAAAGCCAGTCAAGACCACTGCAATGGTCATGGCCAGGGGTGCCGCCGATACCCGATATAGTGGACGTAGAAGTATTAATACCGCCGAAGCCCCCATTATTGGACTACAAGGTTTTGTACTGCATGATACTACCCGTGGTGGTGGTATACATACCTATAATGCCAATAGCCAAAGAGACCGTGCCTCGAGAACAGAGTTTGTTGACAATGATAATAACTGGACAGCTGCAGAATACGACAATGATGAAAAAGACAATGCCGCTCTGGATGTGCATTGGGGGTTGGCAGAAACCTTTGATTACTTTTCTGAAGTACACCGTAGAAACGGTCATGATAATCGTGGCGGGGTACTTAATGCCTATGCACATTATGGTAATCAAGAATTTACTGCTGTTGCTTTTCACCCAAATACGTTGGTTTTTGGGGATGGAGATAGGATCCAAACGCGCACCAAGAGGATAGATGCTCGTGGTTCTCTAGATATTGTAGCCCACGAATATGGGCATTTAGTATTTAGTCACGAGGTAGGTGGTGTTTCCAGAAATTTTGAAAGTAATGCAATAGACGAAGGGGTTTCTAATATTTGGGGACATATGGTAGAACATTATGTAAAAGGAAATGGAAATGATACCAACCCAAATAATACCGTATGGATTTCTGAAGAAGAAAATAGTATGTCTAATGGTCAAATAGGCGTACAATCTGCAATGAACCCAAAAGCCTATAATAATCCAGATACCTATGGAGGTACACATTGGGAAGGAGCAAGTACTCATGCTCAGGGACAAGTAATAGCACATTGGTTTTATCTATTATCGGTAGGTAGTCGTGCTACCGATGGGATAAATGATAACGGGCATCGATTCAATATCAGGGGGATCGGCATTAATAAAGCATCCAAGATTATATATCGTTCTATAAGCCAGTACTTTACTGTTAATGTGGACTATTTTAGTGCCAAATTAGCAACTCAAAGGGCCGCAAGAGATTTGTTTGGAACAGCAAGTACAGAAGCACAAGCCGTAACCGCTGCCTGGAATGCCGTTGGGGTAGATATTTCACAAATAGAATATTGTACAATTGAAACCGGATTTGCAGGGACTTTTTCCATAACTAATGTTACTATTGGAGATATTAACAATACCAGTCCAAGTGACCCTGATAGAGATGATGGATATAGTGATTTCACAAATATCAATACTAATCTTACAAAAGGAAGACAAACCAATTTCTCTATAACTGCTACAATTACTTCTGGAGAGCAGGTTTTAATTGATGAGCTCCAAGAAGAAGGGAATGCCGATTTTAATTACAATATCTGGATTGATTATAATAAGAATGGAACTTTTGAGTCTAATGAAAGGGTCTATTTTCAAAATAGAGGAACAGATTTGGAGGAAGAAACGGGTAGTTTTAGGGTCCCTAATAATGCCAGAGAAGGCCTAACAAGAATGCGTGTATCAGCAACATTAGGTAGTATAAATTCTTGTGGAGAAAATCCGTTCATTAATGATGATGGTTTTGTTTTTGACGGAGAAGTAGAAGATTATATAGTTAATATTGTTTCTGCCAATGCTGGCAGAACTGCTGCTAAGGCAGATAATAATGCAGATATTACTATAGCACCCAATCCGTTTACGAATCATTTTACTATAGATACAGCAACGATGCAAGGGGATACATTAGTGGCCAAAATATTTGATATGAGTGGTAAATTATTACTATCTCAAAACTATAAAAAGGCACCTAAGCAAATTACCCTGGGAGACCGTATCCAAACCGCTGGCTCTTATTTTGTACAACTAAGAACAGAAAAGGAAGCTAAAACTCTGCAAGTGCTTAAGCTATAATATAACTTTACTACTGCCTATGCCAACTCTGGATATAGGCAG
The DNA here is from genome assembly GCF_040786235.1 of Aquimarina discodermiae. Lineage (NCBI taxonomy): Bacteria > Pseudomonadati > Bacteroidota > Flavobacteriia > Flavobacteriales > Flavobacteriaceae > Aquimarina > Aquimarina discodermiae. The sequence continues at coordinate 76,829 of NZ_JBFMKP010000008.1, read as the reverse complement.
TAGTGTTTTTTGATGATTCATTTTATAATTTTTGAATGTCCGAAATGCGTAATAACTCATTATTACTAACTTGTTTTAGGTTCTTGTTATAAGTTAATACCATTTCTTAAATGATTTTACCATTAACTGAATCAAAAAGAAACAATTTTAGTAGGTAATATCATTTAAGAAATGGTATAATACTTATGAATGTAATAAACCTCAAATCCCGTTGGAAAAAGCGGGATTAGTGAAACTCTGTTTTGAAAAGTTGCGTAGCAATGCCTTCAAAACAGAGTTTCACTAATAAATTCGGAATGACATTGAAAATATCAGTAGTACACAAAACAGATAATCATATATAGCTTTATGTGACTTTTACATATTTTCCTGCCCTTACTTATGTGTATTTATCAATCTAGTAAAAAATCCTCGAAATTATTTTCACGAGATTTTAATACATAAATTTTGTGCCGTACAATTTTTGATAGTATATCCTATTCTTTATAATATCTCTAAAATAAAGAGTTAATTCATTGTTAATCTATGGGTTAAAATTTTTAAAACCTATTTATTTTATTTGTTAATTGTTGTATTTTTAATGTTCATCAAAATAAATCATAGTCATGAAGATTACTATTTCTGGATTAAAAAAGATAACCAAAAAGCAACAGAAAACAATAATTGGTGGTGATTGGACATATATTCCAAATATTACTAGATATTCGGATTGTCAAGCTCATTGCTCACCATTCAAATTTCTTCACGAAAATAATAGTTGTTACTGTTATTACTAATACCAATTTCTTAGAAATTACTGTTAATAGAGTTTTGTAAACTGGGTGTTCCTATAGTTATATAGTTACATCTATAGTATTCGTCATGCTGAACTTGATTCAGCATGTAAGTTAACAGGTGTGCAGCCTATAAATATTAGATTCCAAATCTAGTTTGGGATGACATTATAAACTGATTTAGGAGGTGATAACGAATATTGTTAATCTATAGGGTTTGTGATTTTTGATACTAGAAAGTCAAGGTGTCATCGACAATAGCTTAAAAATATGAAAATTGGGTAAAAAAGGGCATTTTTATAGCGAATTGAAAAAAGTTTAAACCAGTTCTACATCCTTTTTTCTTGTTGTATTGTGAATGATACGATTTTCGAATAAAATTTTCGTATTTAATCACATTCTTTTTCTACTATATTTTCTTCATAAAATTAAGCAATAGCTATACTTCGGTATAGCTCAGTACAAATGGTTATTCTTTAATTTGATTCATCAATCTAGCGAAAAATTGTTGCAATTATTTATACAAAATTCTCATCCAAAAATCGTATGAATTACTCTTTTACCACTTTAAAAGTATCCTTTTCGTTTATTGTAATAAAATAGATTCCTTGTGGTAACGAACTCATTGGTAAAGTAACCTTGCTAGCATCTAAGGTATATATTCCCGAAGAAATGTGAACGCCAATTGCATTGTATAGAGATACTTGTAGATTATTTAGTCCTGTATTTGGAACCGAAATAATAACATGATCATGAGCAGGGTTAGGAGCAATTACAAATTCATTAATCAAGTTTACATTGGTGGTGGTGAGTTTACCTTCGCATGCAATGCTTGATATGACTTCGATATGATCACCATGTTGTACATCTATATCAAAAGTAGCAATATCAAATATTCCTTTTTCTTCATTATTAATCATTACTGTATATGGAGCAGTACCACTAGCGATTACAATGTTTACTTTTGAGTTTCCTGCCTGTGTAATTAGTTCGGTTTTTCCTTCTAAGTTTTCACCACCTTCAATCACTGCTTCAAAACACTGCTCGCAATTGGTAATCCCATTAACTCCTATACAAACCGAATAAGTGCCCGGTGCCAAATTATCAACTGTTAAGGTAGAAGTAAAGTCATAATCTACTCCATTAATAGTAGTTGTATAATCCAAAGCAGTAGCGGCATTGACAGTAATCATTCCATTATTGGTGTCAACGCAGGTTTCACTAGCGGTAGTTATTGTAAAATTATTTGCAGATAAACTTAAGAGAGGGCAGGGCTCTTCTATATTGACAGTTCTAATTACCGGGGTTGCAACACCACCAGAAGGTGTGGTCGCAGTATAAGTAACTGTATAAGTACCCAATTGATTCGTATTTACAGTAGATGCATCAATCACCAGAGTAGCACCATAAGTAACGGTGGCCCCTAGTTCGACATAAATATCTCCTTGCTCTATAATTTGAGGATTATCACCCAATAAAGTAATTACAGGCGTAGGGCAATTGTGTCCTCCATCATTAATGGTCCAGTTATAAGTTGAGCTTGTCAACGTATTTCTTGCCGCTTCGGCCAAACAATATGAAGCATCGGCATTTAATGTCATATCTGCAGGAATTGCAGTTTCACCTGCTTCTAAAGTTGCCCAACCAATTAATGTTTTGTCATAGTTTTCTTGGGTCATTCCTGAGCCTGTAAAGAAATCATCGAAACCTTCTACATTACTAATATCCCAACTTGATAAATCTTGGTTGAATGATGAAGCTCCGTAAAACATGTATCTAATATCATAAACATCACTCATATTCCAATTGCTCAAATCTTGATTAAATGAACTTGCTTCTTCAAGAAAGCTTGTCATATATCCAACTTCATTTAATGTCCAATTACCAATAGGTTGATTAAAAGCTTTTGCACGTAAAAACATACCTTCCATATCATCTACTTTAGACATGTCCCAATTAGAAATATCTTGATTAAAACTAGTAGCATTTCTAAAGGTATAAACTGCTCTAGTAAGTTTTGTAAATGTCCAATCTGAAATATTTTCATTAAAAATCGTACATTCATTAAACATACTTGAAATTATAGAAATGTTAGACATATCCCAATTCCCGATTTGATCTTTTAAATCTTCAAAATTGGTACAACCTTGAAACATTGAGCTAGTAGAGTCTATTAAAGATAAATCTGGTACGTCATCGGCATTTAACTTTAAATTCACACAGTTTGAAAAGCTATTGATTAGCCTTCGCCATTGTTGTGTTCCCCATTGCTCAATAGTTTGTAATTTTGAACTTGAACCACTTAGGTTAAAAACCAATGCAGGAAATTCTCCTGTAATTTTTACCTCATAAGTATCTCCTGTTGTGTAGGTATGTGATGCTTCAGCTGTAAGTCCATACTCAACAGTTCCATCACCCCAATCTATAGTGTAATTATATGTGTATGAATTTCTAATAGGTATTGTTATTTCATCTCCATCAGCTACTAACCAGGTAGTAATAAAAGCATCTCCTGGGCAATTTCTACCGCCATCATTTATTTCCCAATTATAAGTTGGACTTGTCAACGTATTTCTTGCTGATTCCCCTAAACAATAGGTAGCATCGGCATTTAATATCATATCTGCAGGAATTGCAGTTTCACCTGCTTCTAAGGTTGCCCATCCTATTAGGGTTTTATCATAATTTTCTGTAGACATTGCTGTCCTAGTAAAGAAGTTGTCCAGAGCCTCTACATTACTAATATCCCAACTGGATAGATCTTGATTAAAAGAGGTTGCTCCCTCAAACATGTTTCCAGCTTCATACACATTACTAAAATCCCAATTGCTTAAATCCTGATTAAATGATGTTGCTCCTTTAAACATTCTATCGATATAATCCACAGTGCCTAGCGTCCATTTACCAATGGGTTGGTTAAAGGAAGTAGCATCTTTAAACATGGCATCAAATTCGTCTACTTTGCTTACATCCCAATTTGATATATCCTGATTAAAAGTAGCCGCAGCTTCAAAGGCGTTATAAGCATCAGTCAAACTAGTAAAAGTCCATCCTCCAATATTTTCATTAAACAATGTGCAACTATTAAACATAGAAGCGATAGATTCAATAGTTGTCATATCCCATGAGTTGATGGTATCTTTTAGATCTTCTAGGTTTGTACAATCCCTAAACATACTTGACATACTTGTTACTTGGGATAAATCCGGCGTATCATCAGCATTCAATTTTAGATTATAACAACCACTAAAAGCACTTTCCATAGAAGTCCACTGTTGTGTACCCCATTGATCTACAGCTATAATTTTATCTCTGGCTGCAGAATTTCCATTAATATATAGCCTTGGAAAATCTCCTGTAATCTTTACGGTATAAATATCAGCCACTGCATACTCATGGCTGGCATCTCCAGTAAAACCGGTTTCTATAGCTCCATCTCCCCAATCTACTATATAGTTATATCCAACACCATTTGTTGGGATGGTAATACTTTCATTACTAGCAGTAGTTTGCCAAGTAGTGATAAAGAAGTCTTCAGGACAAGAATTTCCTAAGTCATTAATGGTCCAATTATATGTGGTATTCGTTAATGTATTTACAGCATCTACACTTAAACAATGTGCTACATCTGCATCTAAAGTTAAACGAGTAGGTATTTGAGTTTCGCTATCTTCCAAAGTTGCCCAACCGATTAAAGTTTTGTCATAATTTTCTTGAGACATTGCCGTACCTGTGAAAATATTATCCAACACTTCTACATTACTGATATCCCATGCTGATAAATCCTGATCGAAAGCTGTTGCACCATTAAACATATCAGAAGCTACATACACATTACTAAAATCCCAATTACTTAAATCCTGATTAAAAGAGGTGGCTCCGGCAAAAATGTTATTGATATAATCCACAACTCCCAATGTCCAATTACCAATAGGCTGGTTAAAGGAAGTTCCATCTTCAAACATGGAAGCAAGACTATTTACTTTACTCATATCCCAATTAGAGATATCTTGATTAAAGGCTGTAGCTCCAGAAAATGTTGAATTAGCTGATTCTAATTTGGTGAATGTCCATGATGATATATCTTCATCAAAAACAATACAATCTTTAAACATGTTCGAAATTGATGTAATATCAGTCATATCCCAATTTCCGATCTGACCTTTTAAATCTTCAAAATTGGTACAACCACTAAACATATTCCATAATCGCGTTACTTGGGATAAATCTGGTGTATCATCGGCATTTAATTTTAGATTAGTACATCCTTGAAAGGCACTTTCCATAGAAATCCATTGTTGTGTACCCCATTGATTCACTTCTACAATTTTGTCTTTATCTACTGAATTTTTGAAATATATTCTAGGGAAAGATCCGCTAATTGTTACTATATAGGTTCCTGCGGAGGTATAGTTGTGAGATATTTCTTTGTTTACATTAACATCGCTGGTACCATCACCCCAATCGATCGTAAAAACGTAGCTATAATCTCTATCAGTAGGAATTGTAATTTTATCATTATCTTCTACCAACCAAGTTGTAACAAACATATCTTCTGGACAAGCCTTCCCTCCATCGATAATGGTCCAACGATAAGGATCATCTATTAATATATTTCTCCCTTCTTCTGAACAGTATCTCAATCCATGAGCACCAAATATAATAAGATCTGGAACATCATCAATTCCGTCATTTAAATCACCACTAGAATCTGTTGCCCAACCTTTTAAAATAGCTTCGTAATTTTCTACAGACATACCTGAGCTGTCAAGCATATTAGACATTGTATTGGCACTGCTAATATCCCAACCTGATAGGTCTTGATTGAATTTAACAGCTCCAGAAAATGTAAAATCGAACCTATCAACTTTACTAACATCCCATTTGTTTAATGGCTGATTGAAAGAACGAGCAAAAAGAAACATAAAAGCCATATTTACATCTCCAGAAACAAATTCACCTATATTCCAATTACTGATATCTTGATTAAATACAGTGTTTCCATTAAACATCCCTGAGAAGTTTTCCACATTTCCTACATTCCAAGATCCTATGTTTTCATTGAACGTTCTTGTACTACTAAACATATTTCGCATAGTGGTTATGGTACTTACATCCCAATATTGCATCATATCTTTTAGATCTTCAAAATTGGTACACTTGCTAAACATATCTTCTAAAGAAGTTAACTGAGATAAATCTGGAACATCATCAGCATTGAGTTTTAGATTAGGACAATCTTCAAAACCACTTACCATAGAGACCCATTGCTGTGTACCCCATTGCTCAATGGTTTGCAATCTTGGTTTGGCCTGAGAAGCATTATCAAAATAAGGCTGTGGAAAATCTCCGTAAATTTTTACTGTATAGGTTCCTGCAGCAGCATATTCGTGGTTTACTGTGCTTGTTAAATTTCTAGAAATCGTACCATCTCCCCAATCCACACTGAAATTATAAGCAACACTAGAGACAGTAGGTATCCTAATATATTCATTTGCTGCTGTAGTTTCCCAAGTGGTAATAAAAAAATCTGTATCTGCACAACCAAATCCTCCATCCGTGATTCTCCAATTTAACCCACTGTTATCAGCTAATATATTTCTAGCAGCTTCACCTAAACAATAGGTAAGATTAGACGCTCCTAAATGTAATCCACTTGGTGTATTACTGTTCTCTGCCCAGCCGATTAAGGTAGCGTCATAATTAGTAATAGAAAGTCCGCTATTAACTAACATGCCTGAAATATCTGTTACTTTCTCTAGATTCCAAGCACCTAGATTTTGATCAAAATTTTCGGTGCCTATTAACATACTATTCATATTAATGGTCCCAACAACATGTTCACCTATATTCCAACCGCTAATATTTTGATTAAAACGGGTTACTCCTATGAGCATTGAATTAAAATCAGTAACGTTACCGACATCCCAAGTGCTGATATTTCCATTGAAATTTCTAGCATTAGTAAACATCAATCCCATATTTGTGATATTGGAGGTATCCCAATTTGAAAAATCTGGTGATTGTAAATTCACACAATTTCGAAACATTTGATTTAAAGAAGTCACATTGGATAAGTCTGGGACGTCCGTTGCAACTATTTCTAGATTAGTACAGCCATAGAATGCGTTGCTAAAAGAGTTCCAAGTAATAGTTCCCCATTGTTCTATGGTTCTAAGCTTTCTTGCATTATTTAAATTATTTGATGATGTAAACCGTGGGAAATCACCTGTTATTTTTACAGTATGCATTCCTACAGTAGTATAAAGATGACTTGCATCTCCTATAAAACCGGTTTCGATGGTACCATCTCCCCAGTCTACCGTATAATTGTACTCATCACCTGATGTGGCAATGGTAATACTTTCATCTGCGGCTGTAGTTTCCCAAGTGGTAATAAAAAAATCTGTAGAGGTACACTTTGCTCCTCCATCAGTGATGATCCAATTATTAGGTGCTAAGGTTAGTGTACTTCTTGCATCTTCAGCAAAACAATATTGTGCATCTCCAGCTCCTAAAGTAACATTCGAAGAAAGTGATTCTCCGCTTTCTAAAGTAGCCCAACCTATAAGGGTTTTATCATAGTTTTCATCAGATAAACTATTTACACCACCAAAAATATCTGTTAAATCAAGTATGCTACTAAGGTTCCAATCTCCTAAACTTTGATTAAATGCCTTCGCATCTACAAAAACAGCTGCAGCAGATTCTAGATTACCGGTATTCCATTGATCTAAAGGATAATTAAAGTTTTCGCATGCCTGAAACATATTGTTAATACTTTTTACATTACTCACATCCCAAGTATTAATATTTTCATTCATATCAGCACTTCTGAACATATTATCCATTAGTAAGATAGTACTTGTATTCCAATTTGCTAAATTTCCACCATTATCAATACAAGCTCCGTTCTCGAACATACTTACCATAGAAGTAGCATTACTTAGGTCAGGAGCATCAGTTGCGTTTATATCTAACCAAGAACACCCTTTAAAAGCACTTTCCATAGAAGTCCATTTATTACTTCCCCATTGTTCGATAGTTCGTATTTTTCTACGGTCTGCATTTCCATTAAAACGCATACGATTAAAGCTTCCCAAAACACGAATGGTGTACGTACCAGCATTAATATAGGTATGATAGGCTTCTTCTGTTTCATTAGTAATGATCCCATCACCCCAATCTACCGTAAAATCAAGTCCAGTATCTGGGATAGGAAGTGATATTTCTTCATTATTAGTATTAATTCTCCAGGTAGTAATAAAAGCTTCTGTTACATCACAAGCAGCACCATCATCAGTAATGTTCCAATTGAATCCAGTAGGATCTGTTAATGTAGTTCTTGCTGATTCTCCTAAACAATATTTTAATCCACTTGCTCCCAAATCAATTCCTGTTGGTATATCATCAATTCCGTCGCTCAAATCTCCACTAGCATCTGTCGCCCAACCCAATAATGTTGCATCATAATTTTGTTGCGATAACCCTGAGTTATTTAACATATTACTCATGTTAGTTACTTTACTGATATCCCAATTGCCTAATGATTGATTGAAATTGGTAGCGTTATTGAACATCAATAACATGTTTCTGGTACCATTACTATTTTCTCCAATATTCCAATTACTAATATCTTGATTAAAGGAAGTTGCTCCTGAAAACATTTGCACAAAGCCATTACATTTACCTACATCCCAATTTTTTATGGTTTCACTATTGAATGCAATAGCATTTTGGAAAGCACCTCCAAAAGCTACAATGCCGCTAGTATCCCAGTTTGAAAAATCTAAAGTTTCAGAGGTCCCCAAACTAGTACAGCCATTGAATACCCTTACAAGATATATAACATTACTTAAGTCAGGAGCATCTGAAGCTGTAACATCTAAGTTTGTACATCCCGAAAATGCATCGAGGAAATTTGTCCATGCAATAGTTCCCCATTGCTCAACTGTTAGAATTTTGTCTTTATCTCCTGAATTAGCAAAGTAAATTCTTGGGAAATCCCCAGTGATGGTAACCGTATGTATTCCTGTATCAACATAAGGGTGACTAGCATCTCCAATAAAACCAGTTTCTATTGTTCCATCTCCCCAATCCACTGTATAATTATATCCAGATCCAGTTGTAGGGATGGTAATACTTTCATTTGCGGTTGTTGTTTCCCAAGTAGTAATAAATTCGTTTTGGGCATGTACAATTCCTAAACACAAAAGGTTTAGAAATAACAAATAGTAGTTTTTTTTCATTTTGGATTGGGGTATTGATTGAATTGCAAAAATAAATCTCCTGTAAACAATTTCGTATCTTACAGCTTAGTTTTATTGTAGTTACGCGATTTGTACCCTAATTTGTACCCTCCTTAATCAGCTATTTGACTTCAGTTTTATAGTTTTGTAAGGAGTACCAATTATTTTTTGAATCAACAATAGGCTTTTGAAAACTATTTACTTTCATTTATCAGTAGTATTTTTTTATGTATTATTATCTATTGCATCTTTCGCACAAGAAATTTCAAATGAGGATATATATGAAACCATTTTTACTGATTCAATTACTTCAAAAAGTATCCTAGGCAACTATTTTTATGTTGCTGAAGATGTTACTTTACAAATGGGAATTGAAGAGGCCGTAAACCTAGACTATAAAAAATCAGAAAAGGAAAGGATCAATCTTGGTTTTACAAATACCAATGTTTGGTTAAAATTTAAAATAAAAAACAATACTCCAGAACATTTTAGCAAATTACTAAGAATCCAAAAACCACTATTAGATTCTGTTAGTTTGTATTATAAAGAACATAAAAAATGGAAAGTTTACCATACAGGAGTTATGGTTAATGAAGCTGACAAACCTATTAGAGGTACTTCATTACATTTTCCTTTAGATTTAACACCAGAACAAACCCAAACCTATTATATTAAAACCTATAGTCAATACGGAAAATCATATGCTGTATCTATAATTAATGAAGAAGACTATTTGAACAACGAGCAAAACGAATTATTAGCAATGGCCTTAATTATTGGCGCATTGGTAATCATTGTATTTTATAATATATTGTTAGGTATAGGCTTACGTGATAATGTGTATTTTTTGTATGCTGGAACTATTTTAGGTGGGTTATTGGTACAAATTACGGTTAGAGGGTTTATGAAAAAGTTTTTATTGGATGAAATGCCTTTTCTCCAAGAATGGTGTACACCTATTTTTTTAACTTTTGGTACGGTAATAACAGCACAGTTTTGTATTCATTTTTTGGAAACAAAAAAGTATAGTAGGTCTGCACATTGGCTACTCAATGGCATTTTTTATTATGAACTTTTGGCGCTAGCTTACGTAATGATACGACAAAAGTTTTTTGGACACCCTCCTAATAACAGTCCTGTTGCTATGGGATTATTGTTATGTAGCTTTTTGGCGCTTTATGCTGGTATTAAAACTTATATTGGAGGTAATTCTTTTGCCAAATACCTAGTTATTGCTTGGGCGACTTATTGTACCAGTGTAATTATTTATACCTTGACTGTGTTTGTGATTTTACCTGAAAATTTTTTTACACTTAATGCTTATATGATTGGTTCTATTTTAGAAGCTATTTTATTATCATTGGCTGTCGCAGATCGTTACAATACTTTAGAAAAAGAAAAATTTAATTTAGTGGCTCAGTTAATTTCTATGGAAAAAGACATTTCCTTAAAAAGTAAAGAAGTTATGGCTTTACAAATGGAAAGTGTAAAACAACTACGTTCTAAATTAAAGATTGCTCAAAGTTTAGAACAAATAGTTAACAACGATACTGATGTAAATGTAAATTCAATTTTGGCTGATATTAGATCTAGCAAAATAGAAGATAAAAAAGCATTAATTTTTAAACAAAAAATAGCGAATTACAATAGTAATTTTGTTACTCAACTCTCCTCAAAGTTTCCAGAACTATCTAAAACAGATATTGAAATTGCAAGTTTTTCTAAACTAAAACTTACCAGAAAAGAAATCGCTGAACTAAGAGGAACAACTATCCATGCTGTAAAATCTGCAAAATCTCGTTTAAAAAAGAAATTAAATTTATCAGCTATGGATAGTCTAGAGGATTTCTTAGAAAGTTTTTAAGGTTATACTTATAAAACAAACAAAACCTTCCGTCTCTAGCTAATCAACTATACATAAATACTGATTTTCAAATAATTATTGCTTTTACATGAGGTTTTTTTGTAAATGTACCCTGACTTGTACCCTACTTATTTTAGCCTTGCTTTAGGCTTCTCTTTAACTTTGCACTTCGTCATTAGAGGTTATAGTTAACTACATATTTTAAAGTTTTTATTGTAATTAGCTCTACTAGTTTTACTAAAAATCTTGTCTTGATGATAAAAAATTTAATTACTATTTCTACACCTATTCAATTCACCCCTTATGAAACATAAATTACTATTTACTTTTTTTTGTTTTTTACTATTCTCAAAGCTATCATATTCACAAACCTATGTAGATATAGATGCTACAGGTAATAACGATGGAACGAGTTGGACAAATGCTTACAATAATATACAAGACGCTTTAGATGCAGTTGCTGAGGATGGCGAAATTTGGGTAGCCGAAGGGACCTATCTACCAACAAACTCTCCCAATAGTAGTGCTAATACCAGAAACTTTTCTTTTCATTTAGATAAAAATTTAAAAATATATGGTGGTTTTACAGGTACTGAAACTAACTTAAGCGAGAGGATCTCAGGACATCCAACTATTTTAAGTGGTGATTTAGGTACTGTAAATGATACTACCGATAATGCATACCATGTATTAATAACGGCCGATTTGGACACTTCTACCATCATTGATGGATTTACGATAACTGGAGCATTTGCTGACGGAAATAACATTACTTACAGTGGTAACACTTATAACGGGTATTTCGGTGGTGGAATGTATAATATAAGTTCTTCTCCAACAATACAAAATATAACTTTTTCCAATAATAGTGTTGTTAAGGGAGGAGGAGCTATCTATAATAGAGGCTCCTCTTCTCCTATTTTAAATAATGTAAACATTACAAATAACACCGCATTTTCTTTTGCAGATGTATGGGGAGGAGGAGGAATAGCTAACTTTCTATCTTCATCACCAATATTAAATAATGTTACCTTTTATAATAATCTTACATATGGTGGAGGAGCAGGAATGCTAAACAAATCTTCTTCGTCTCCAATATTAAATAACGTTACTTTTTATAACAACACTGCAAATAGTCGTGGAGTAGGTGGAATAAGTAATTATTCTTCTACTGTTACTTTAAATAATACTGTTTTCTATAACAACACTAACAATAATGGTATTAGCGATGTTAATAATTCAAGTACCGCTTCAGGAAACAACAATGCCAGTGATGGCACAAATGCACCTAGCGTAACTGTTACTTTAACTGCAGATCCTTTTGCTAATTCATCTGATATTGATGGTGCTGATGATATTTTAGGTACTCCTGATGACGGGTTAGCTCCTGCATCAACAAGTCCATTGATTAATGCAGGTAACAATACCTACAATTCGACAACAACTGATATAGCTGGTAGTGCTAGAGTATCCGAAACGACCATAGATATTGGTGCTTACGAGTTTGCTCCTCCTACTTTTCTTTATGTAGATATAGACGCTACAGGAAATAACGATGGAACGAGTTGGACAGATGCTTATACCAATTTACAAGACGCAATTGATGCTATTGCAGAAGATGGTGAGATTTGGGTAGCCGAAGGAACCTATTTACCAACAAACGCACCCAATGGTAGTGCTAACACCAGAGATTATGCTTTCCATTTAGACAAAAATTTAAAAATATATGGTGGTTTTATAGGTACTGAAACTAACCTTAATGAAAGAACCATAGGACATCCAACCATTTTAAGTGGTGATTTAGGTACTGCAGGCAACAATAGCGACAATACATATCACGTTTTAGTTACAGCGAATTTAGACACTACTACCATTATTGATAGACTTACAGTAACTGAAGGAAATGCTAATGGTACAAGTAGTATAAGTTTTAGCGGGAGAAGCTGCTTTAGATTTTCTGGAGGTGGTATATCTAACTATAATTCTTCTCCAAATTTAGTTAATATAACCATTACTAGCAATATCGCAAATATTGAAGGGGGTGGAATATTCAATTGGACTTCATCTCCAATTTTAAATAATATACACGTTTATAACAACACCGCAAAGTACGCTGGAGGAGGAATGCTTAACGGTTCTTCTTCGTCTCCTATATTAAATAATGTTAATTTTTATAACAATGTTTCAAATAATTTTGGAGGAGGGATGCTAAACAGCTCATCTTCATCTCCAGTATTAAATAATGTTACTTTTTACAACAATACTGCAAATGATACTGGAGGAGGGATCTCTAATATTAATTCATCTTCTCCAACTATAAACAACACGGTATTTTACAATAACATTGATAGCAATGGTATTAATGATATTTTCAATAACTTTGGTAGTGCTTCAGGAAATAACAATGCTAGTGATGGAACAAATGCACCTAATATAACCGTTACCCTAACCACAGACCCCTTTGTAAATTCAGGAGATATAGATGGGGCTGATGATATTTTAGGAACTGCTGATGATGGGTTAATTCCCGCATCAATAAGTCCATTGGTTAATGCAGGTAATAACACCTTTAATTCATCAACAAATGATATAGCTGGTAATGCCAGAGTGTCTGATGACACTATTGATATTGGAGCTTATGAAACTACTATTAATTCCTTATTATTTATAGAAGACCAAACAGTGGGTACCAATGCCAATTTTTGTGGAGCTACATTAGCAGACTATACAAATGTACCTACCATAAGTTCAGCTACCATAACACAAACGCCAGTTGCTGGAACTAATATTAATTTTGGTACTAATACTGTAACCTTAACTGCTATGGATACTAATGGAGATACGGCTACATTCTCTTTTAATGTTATTGTAGAAGACAAAATTGCTCCAACTGTAATTACTCAAGATATCACGGTTCAATTAGACGCTTCAGGAAACGCAAGTATTACGGCTGCTCAAATCGATAATGGTTCTTCTGATAACTGCGGAGTGCAATCTGTAAGTTTAGATATCACTAGTTTTGATTGTACAAAAATAGGAGCGAATACAGTAAGCTTAACGGTAACAGATGTAAACGGAAATTCAGATAGTAAAACCACTACGGTAACGGTAGAAGACAAAGTAATTCCAACAGTAGTAACTCAAGATATCATGGTACAATTAGACGGTTCAGGAAACGTAAGCATTACGGCTGCTCAAATCGATAATGGTTCTTCTGATAATTGTGGAGTGCAATCTGTAAGCTTAGATACAACTAATTTTGATTGTACAAAAATAGGAGCGAATACAGTAAGCCTAACGGTAACAGATGTAAATGGAAATTCAGATAGTAAAACTGCTACAGTAACGGTAGAAGATAAAATTGCCCCAACTGTGATTACTCAAGATATCACGGTTCAATTAGACGGTTCAGGAAACGCAAGTATTACGGCTGCTCAAATCGACAATGGTTCTTCTGATAATTGTGGAGTGCAATCAATAAGCTTAGATACAACTAATTTTGATTGTACAAAAATAGGAGCGAATACAGTAAGCCTAACTGTAACGGATGTAAATGGAAATTCAGATAGTAAAACCGCTACGGTAACGGTAGAAGATAAAATTGCTCCAACTGTGATTACTCAAGATATCACGGTACAATTAGACGGTTCAGGAAACGCAAGTATTACGGCTGCTCAAATCGACAATGGTTCTTCTGATAATTGTGGAGTGCAATCAATAAGCTTAGATACAACTAATTTTGATTGTACAAAAATAGGAGCGAATACAGTAAGCCTAACTGTAACGGATGTAAATGGAAATTCAGATAGTAAAACTGCTACGGTAACGGTAGAAGATAAAATTGCTCCAACTGTGATTACTCAAGATATCACGGTTCAATTAGACGGTTCAGGAAATGCAAGTATTACGGCTGCTCAAATCGACAATGGTTCTTCTGATAATTGTGGAGTGCAATCAATAAGCTTAGATACAACTAATTTTGATTGTACAAAAATAGGAGCGAATATAGTAAGCTTAATGGTAACGGATGTAAATGGAAATTCAGATAGTAAAACTGCTACGGTAACGGTAGAAGATAAAATTGCTCCAACTGTGATTACTCAAGATATCACGGTTCAATTAGACGGTTCAGGAAACGCAAGTATTACGGCTGCTCAAATCGATAATGGTTCTTCTGATAATTGCGGAGTGCGATCTGTAAGTTTAGATATCACTAGTTTTGATTGTACAAAAATAGGAGCGAATACAGTAAGCCTAACGGTAACAGATGTAAATGGAAATTCAGATAGTAAAACTGCTACGGTAACGGTAGAAGATAAAATTGCTCCAACTGTAATTACTCAAGATATCACGGTACAATTAGACGGTTCAGGAAACGCAAGTATTACGGCTGCTCAAATCGACAATGGTTCTTCAGATAACTGTGGGATTCAATCGATGAGTATAGATACAACTGCTTTTGATTGTACTATGGTCGGAACAAATACAGTGAGTTTAACGGTAACGGATGTTAATGGTAATTCAGATACTCAAACAGCAACGGTAACCATAGAAGATAAGGTTGTGCCAAGTGTAATCACGCAAGATATTACAGTGCAAATAGGTGCTTTAGGAAGTGCAAGTATAACACCTGCTCAAATCGATAATGGTTCTACAGATAACTGTGGAATCCAATCGATGAGTTTAGATAGTACTTCTTTTGATTGTACTCATGTTGGAGCAAATACAGTTACTTTAACCGTAACAGATGTCAATGGAAATACAGATACTAATACCGCTACAGTCACAGTAGAAGATAACATTGCACCAAGCGTAGTTACTCAAGATATCACTGTACAGTTAAATGCTTCAGGAAATACAAGTATCACACCTGCTCAAATTGACAATGGTTCTTCAGATAACTGTGGGATTCAATCGATGAGTTTGGATGTAACGTCATTTGATTGTACTCATGTTGGAATAAATACAGTGACCTTAACAGTAACCGATGTTAATGGCAATTCAGATACTAATACTGCTATGGTAACCGTTGAAGATAATGTTGCTCCTATGGTGAATTGTGTAGCACCATTTACGTTACCATTAGATGCTACTGGCAATGCTGTTATTACTATTTCTGATATCGATGCGGGTAGTACTGATAATTGTGGTGTGGCTTCAACGAGTATAGATAAAACTACGTTTGATTGTACTAATATTGGAGGTAATATAGTAACTTTTACCGTTACCGATATTTCAGGAAATATAAATACTTGTTCGACTACCGTGACAATCGTAGATACGATTGCACCCGTAGCAAATTGTGTAGCACCTTTTACAGTACCTCTGGATGCTACGGGTACAGCTGTACTTTCTCCTCAGGATATCAATTTTGAATCTATAGATGAATGTAATCTGGCAAGTTTGCAAATAGATCGACAACTATTCACACTCGATGACCTAGGTGAACAAATGATAACATTGACTGTCACTGATCATGGAGGAAATACCAGTAGTTGCACCACTATAATTACTGTAGTAGATGTAACTCCACCAGTCATTACATTAGTAGGAGATGATCCTCAAATTATTTCTTTGGGAGACCCTTATACAGAATTAGGAGCTACCACAGACGATGGATCTTCGGTTAGTATAGATACCTCAGCATATCAGAGTGAATTAGGAGAATACATCATTCGATATAGTGCTACCGATCCTTCTGGAAATAGAGCCGAAGTAACAAGAAGAGTAATTGTAGAAGAGCGAGATGAGTTTGTTTTTGAAATTTACCCTAATCCGGCAATAGATCATTTCTTAATTATAGGATCAAAGGATATGTATTTCTTTGAAATCTATGATATGGCTGGCAGAAAAATACAAAGTTATCCTAAAGAGTTTGTAGGGCAGCGTATCCCTGTAGATCAATATCCACCCGGTATGTATTGGGTAAAAGGGTATTTCTTGTCTAAAGACTCAAGATATGAGCAGATTATGATAAAAGGGAGATAAAATAAGCAATACATAGAGTTATGAATATACGGGGCATAATCTATGATAACTTGAAGCTGTCTTTTTAGGCAGCTTCATTTGGTATTGTACCATTTATGTTCGACATCATAATCGATAAATTTAAGTCATAATTGGTATAGCTTAGTATTACATCAATACAATATCTAATCACTTTATTGCAAGTAGTAGCTACTTAGCAACATTATTAATTTACATTATTACAATACCTACCGGTAACAAAACAATATGTGGTGACATTAATACAATGAGTAGTTACATAACAACAATATGTAAGTACAACATTGCAATATGCATTTACATAGATACAATCTTTATTTGCAAGCCTGCAATGTCAAGTTACACAATTACAAATTAATTTTTAAAATCACACATTATGGATCAAAGGCAAATTAACAGATTAGAGATGTATCAGGCGGTACAAAGTTTTATGGATACCCATACCGATATTTGGAATGGAGTTCCTGTATTGGTTACGTTCAAAAATCAATTTGACGAGCAATTGATAAAAATAAGAGAAAATCAAGACAGTCAGGAAGCTGCCAAAACCTACTTAGGAACAAATAAAACAACACAAAAACGATTTGTTTCAGAAAAAGCAGATATACTAAATGATGCCTTAGAAGCATATGCTGCAGTAGAAGATAAAGTAGAACTAGAGCAAAAAGCAGCAAAAAGTTTTTCAGATTTATACAGATTGCGCAATCAAGATTTTATAATTATTGTTAATGAAACCATCCTTTTGCTAGAAGAACATCTTAACGATCTTCAGGATTACGGCGTAACAGCCGATCAAATCACAGATTTAAAAAATAGTTTTGATCGCTTTTTGGTACTCAATGGGCAACCTAGACAATATCGTATTGCAGAAAAACAGGCCACCAAAAGTATTTCAGAGCTTTTTGACCAAACCTCTACTCTGTTAGCTACCAAAGTAGATAAAGTAATGAAAAGATTTAAGCGTACTCACACTTCATTTTATAGTGGGTATCAAGCGGCAAGAATTATTGTAGGAAAATAATAACGTTTGTTTACTAATACCATTTACACTTTAAATCTACCGGAATAAAATGTTCTTTTTTTACCTCAGTTTCATAATAAAAATAAACCGTAGCCCTGCTATGCTTGATTTTTCTTCTTAACTGAAACAAAAAAATCTTAATTTTCTTTTCCAGTAAATTCAAAATATAAATGGTATAATATAATTATAGCGAGTTTATATCATCCTCTTTCATGTGTATATGAAAGAGGATTTTTTTTATAAATAAAATAGGGTATCCAAAAACTTAACTGTATATGATATGATGCAATGTATAAACAACGTATCAGAATAGTAAAATATAAATAATTAAGCAGCCCTATTATGGTTCAAAATTACCCTAGTTTAGTAAATAAAGGACGACTAAAATATCTAAGATGGATTCTGTGTATGGTAGTAGTTATCCTATCACAACAAAGTTATGCTCAACAATCGTTTAATTATCAGGTGGTCATTAGAGATGCCTCTGGAAATGTGATCACCAATCAATCTATAGGAGTAGAAATTATCCTATTGCAAGGAAGCGCTACTGGTACCAATGTATATGAAGAAACCCATACGATAACCTCAAATGGGCAAGGTGTCATTGCATTGGCAGTAGGTGCAGAAACGACTGTAGATAGCTTTATGAATATTGATTGGAGTACACAAGATTATTGGCTTCAGGTAGGAATCGATACCACAGGAGGAACAAATTATACTACCCTTGGTGTTTCGCAATTGCAATCAGTACCTTATGCCAATTATGCAATCAATGGTCCAGATGCTGATCCTACCAATGAGATCGAATTGCCAACGGGAGGAACGACTGGTCAGGTTTTAGTAACCGATGGTTCTGGTAACTATAGTTGGATAACCGATAAAGTTGATGATGTTGATACCGATGCTACCAACGAGATCGAATTGCCAGCGGGCGGTACGAACGGTCAGGTTTTAGTTACTGATGGCTTAGGAAACTATAGTTGGATAACTGATAAGGTAGACGATGGCGACACTGATGCTACTAATGAGATAGAATTGCCAACGGGAGGAACGACTGGTCAGGTTTTAGTAACTGATGGTTCTGGTAACTATAGTTGGGTAACTGATAATGTCAATGATGCTGATGCTGACGCTACCAATGAGATTGAATTACCTACGGGAGGTACGAACGGTCAGGTTTTAGTAACCGATGGATCTGGTAACTATAGTTGGGTAAGTGATACGCAAGGAGGATTTAGTACTACAAATAATATCACCAGTAATACCTCTGGTGCAATTGCTACAGATGACTTTGTATTTGGAAGTTCGCAACTTAACGATATACAAAACAATGCCTCAGATAATATGAGAATGTATTTTGATAAAAGTAAAGGAGCTTTTAGAGCAGGTAGTGCTGTGGCTTCAGATGGATTTACAGGAGATTGGGATGATCCCAACGTGGGAACGTTTTCTGCAGCTTTTGTACGAGGAAATCACGGCTGCGGTAGCTTTTGGAAGCTATAATAACTCAGGAGGAGAAAATGCTTTTTCTGCTGGGTATAATAATTTATCTTCTCGTTTTGCTTCTATTTCATTAGGAGCAGATAATAGTACTTCTGGTAATTATGCCGTTGGTATAGGACGAGGAACAGCATAAAGAAAGATGATTTCCTGGGATAGTGTGATTATTTACCATACTATCCCAGATTCTATTCTTAAATACCTTTAGTTTTTTATGACCTTTAAAACTTTTTCTTCATTAATTGAAACAAAATAAACACCGTTAGGTAATTCTTTCATTGGTAATTCTAATTGATTATTGCTAACCGTATAGGATGCTGATGATATCAAAATACCCAACGAATTATACATAGACACCTGAATGGACGCAAAGAAGTTAGGAACAAAAAGTGTTGTATTACCTTTGGTAGGATTAGGGGCAATGGTAAACTGATCTAATAAACTTACTTTGGAGGTAAGCGTCCCTTCACAATCCAAATTACTAGATACTACCAAATCATCACCATGTACGACCTTTACAGAGAAACTAGTATCGTTATAGATTCCTACTTCGTCATTATTAATCGTTACTGTATAAGGAGCAGTGCCCGAGTTGATTTCTACAAGCATCTCATTATTGGAGTTACCATTTTGCAGTGTTGTTTTTCCGACTAGACTTTCGGCCTCATTGATAGTAGCTTCAAAGCATTGTTTGCAACTGTTGTATCCATCTACCGTAATACAAAATGCATAGGTATCTGGTGATACGTCGCTTATCGTTAGTGATGAATTAAAATCATATTCTTGCTCGTTGATAGTTACAACATAGTTTAGATCAGCGTCAGCGGTAATGTTTATCGTACCATTATTCTTGTCAGAACAGGTCTCGCTGGTGGTTTGAATCGTGAAATTAGTATCAGGTAGACTATTTAGTGGGCAGGTATCTACTACATTTACTATTCTAATCACTTCTACTGCCATATTACCGGCATTGTCTGTTGCGTTGTAACGGATCGTATACTCACCGACTGCATCTACAAAATCAGAAGCATCTATGAGGATATTGGTCACTCCGTCATCGACTGTAGCACCTAATTCTGTATAACCAGTTCCCTGTTCTATTATTTGTGGGTTGTCACCCAATATGGTAATTACAGGAGGGGTTGTATCTACCACATCTACAGTCCTTGTAACTTCTACAGCTACATTTCCTGCTGCATCCGTGGCATTGTAGCGAATGGTATAACTTCCTACTGTGTCTACAAACGCAGATGCATCAATTACTACATCGGTCACCCCATCATCTATTGTAGCACCTAATTCTGTATAACCAGCACCTAATTCTATGATTTGCGGATTGTCACCCAATAAAGTAATTACAGGAGGAACACAATCTGTACTAAAACTAGCAATATCATCTTTTTCCCAACTACTCAGATAAGCAGCTGTGGGATCATCTACTTGAATACAAGTTAGAAAATCATTGAATTTAACAAAGAAATCTGTGATTAGATTATTATTTCCGTTTCTTACATCTAATGACTCTAATACATTTTGATGAGCAGCCAGTTCTTCTAGCTGAGTACAAGAAGTAACATCTAGTGTAGATAAACCATTTTTTCCCACTCCTAATTTTTTTAAGTTAGGATTATTATCAACCAATAAACTGGTTAAAGAGTTAGATCTTAACTGAACCTCTTCGAGACTTAAGTATCCTGAAAGATCTAAAGTGATAAAATCGTTTTCTGCTGCATCTAAAACTTTTAGGTTAGTATTGTTACTTAAGTCTAATGTGGTTAAATCGTTGTAATCAACGTTTAATGATTCAAGAGCAGCGAAAGCTTCTATCCCTGTAAGATTTGCTATACTTTGACTTTCGACGTTCAGAGCAGTAACATTCTCTATTTTTAGGGTAGCTACCTGATCATCGTTGGCGATACCGTTACCCATACTTGTTGCATCTCCAACAGCTACTACATTTCCATCTGCATCATGGGTTTCCAGATAGTTTTCGAAATTATCATCGGGGACATACGTTAAATCACAATAAATAGCAAAATTAGCTGTATCATCTTTCTCCCAGATTTCAGGAAATAAAGGAACTACTTTATCAGCTTTTATACACGTTAAATCAGGATTTCCTTGTGCATCAAACCAAGTGAAGTTATCATTGTTTCCATTAGCAACGTTTAAGGAAGTTAATTGGTTATTAGCTATACGTAATTGTATAATGTTTGGATAGTTTGAAATATCAAATTCTGTAAAATTATTATCGTTTAAGATAAGTTGTCTTAACAAAGGATTCATAGAGATATCTACTGAATTGATTCCTGTATTAGATAAACTCAAATTAGTTAGCGAAGTAAGATTAGAAATATCTACATCTCCTAAATTAGTATTACCGTCAAGATATACTTGTTCTAACAATACATTATTGGATAAATCTAAACTTGCTAAATTGTTATTCGCTAAAGTAATTACTGTAAGTTTTGTATTCTTACTTAAGTTTATACTTGTCAGGTTAGTATTATTACGACATCCTAAAAACCACATATCTCTAAAATCTTCAATACCTGTCATGTCTTCTACTAATCCATTATGTATATTAAACCCTTCAGATACCTCAATTAATGCCGTATATACATAATCATCATTTGCCACCCCATTACCATAACCATTATTTTCTAAGAAAGTCTCAAAAGCATCATCGGGTACATAAGTTAACCTACAGAATTCTGCATAACTAGCAGTATTATCTTTTGACCAAGTCGCTAATTCTGGAATTGTAGGGTCATCAACTTCAATACAAGTTAAACCTAGATTACCGGTAACGTCAACACTAGCCATATTATCATTGTTTCCATTTCTTAAATTCAACAATGTTAATTGATTATTAGAAGCATTGAAAGTGTTGAGTCTTGTCAGATTTCCTAAATTTAATTCTGTAATTGCATTATTATGTACTTCTAAAGTGTACATGTTAGCATTATCCCTTAAGTCTAATTCGGTTATTTCGGTATCATTACAAATTAAGGTACTAATATTTGGGTTGTTACTTACATCTATACGCTCAACATTGGTGTTATTGATTTTTAGATTAACCAAATTTGGAAAAATAGAAGCATCTAAATTAGAGATTGGATTGTTTCCTATTTCTATTGTTTCTAAAAGTGTATTGTTTTGAAGGTTTATAGTTGAAATCGTATTACCTATACCAATAAAAGTTATCAGTTTGGTGTTTTGACTCAGGTCTATAGCTTGGATGGTATTATTTGTATAATTTAGACCCGTAATTTCGGTATTTTGTGAAATATCAAGAGCGGTAAGGTTATTATTCTCTATATCTATATCTTCTACAAGTGTATTGGTTGTAACATCAAGAGCGGTAAGGTTATTATCATTTAGTACTAATTGGTACAAAGTGGTTAAACCAGTTAGGTCAATACCTGTTAATCCCATATTCCAACAAAACACTTGAGTTAAATTCACATTAGGAGTTAAGTCTAAGGCTCCGTTTACTGGATTTCCATGGGCTCTAAATCGCTGTAACGCTTTAAAATCTTCTAAGCCTGTAAAGTCTGAGATGCCCTGGTTTTCTATAAATAGAATAGTTAAGTTTTCAATTTTTTCTGTGGGAACATAATCATCCATGATTCCGTTTCCTAAACTTCGATCGTCCCCAAACGGAACCGATCCTGTATTTTCCTGATGTGTTTCTAAATAATTCTCAAAATTATCATCAGGAACATAGGTAAATCGACAATACTTAGCAAAATTTGCTGTAGCGTCTTTTAACCAACCTGTTAAATAATTAGCGGTTGGATCATCAACCTCTATACAGGTTAGACTAGGACAACCCGTTACCCTAAATTCTGTAAAGTTGCTATTGTTCCCATTTTTAACATTCAGCTCTACTAATTCATTAATATCTCTTGCATTAAATTCTACTAAGTTGGCATTCTTACTAATATCGATTGAAGTAATATTGGTTTCGTCTAAATTTAAATCTTGAAGATTTGACAAGTGATTTACATCGTAAGAAGTCAATGGGTTTCTAGATAAATTTAAAGTTTCAAGTAATGTATTATTTTGAGTATTTAATAATGTAAATTGATTTAAAGAAGCTAAGATTCTTGTTAAGTTCACATTAGCACTTACATCAATACTACTTAGTGTAGTTTCATGAATTTGCAAGTCTTCTAACAAGAGATTGTTGCTTACATCTAATCCAGATAAATCATTAGATGAGATGATCAATTCTTTTAAAGCTGTATTTGTAGAAAGGTCAATGGATGTAAGATCATTACGTGGAATATCTAGTCGTTCTAAAGAAGTTAGCCCTGTAATGTCAATACTAGTTAATCCCATATCGCCTCCATCAATTCTTGTTAAATTGGTATTGCTGGTAAGATCTAAATTGGTATCAGTTAATGTATTACTAAAAATAAATAATGTTTCTAATGATGTAAAATCTTCAAGACCCGTTATATCAGTAACCCCTTGAAAAGCAATAAATAGACTCATTACATTTTCAATATTAGCGGTAGTTACATAATTATCATTAGCAATTCCATTACCCATACTGGTTGGATCTCCAACTGATACAAAATTATTATCAGCATCATGAGTTTCTAGATAATTTTCAAAATTATCATCAGGTACATACGTCCAGTTACAATCATCACTAAAACCAGTTGTAGCATCTTTCTCCCAACCATTTAAATAAGTAGCCGCAGGATCGTCAACCTGAATGCAAAAAAGGTTTGGATTTCCGGTAGCATACAATTCATCAATACTACTTGTATTGCCACTTTTAAAACTTAACGAAGTCAATGCATTATTGTTTTGACATTCTACATACTCCAATTGTGGACTATTATCAAAATCTAATGTCGTTATGCCTGTGTTATTGATGTAAGCCTCTATCAATTTGGTAGTACTGGATAGATCTAAAGTAGTTAACGAGGTATTGTTATACACCTCAATATCTTCAAGATTTATATTACTAGATACATCTAATGCAGTAAGTGTGGGAGTATCTTCAATAGACAAGTCTGTTAGCTTGGTAAGAGGGCTTACGTCTATAGTTGTCAACTGATTCCCTCCACAGCTTAGGGTTCTTAATTCTGTATTATTAGTGATATTTAAAGTAGTTAATGAATTGTCTCCGCAATATAATCTTGTTAGATTAGTATTATTAGCAACATTTAAAGTAGCTAATGAATTTTCTTTTATTCTGAAATCTAAAAGTGCTGTGTTTGCACTTATATCGATAGTAATAAAATCATTTTGATCTAGATATAAGCTGTGCAATGCTATATTAGAACTTAGATCTATCGTGGATAAGTTGTTTTCTCCAGCTCGTATTATTTCTAATGAAGTTAGTCCCGAAACATTAATGTTTGTGAGCCCTGCTGTCCAGCAACTTACTTCAATCAATGCTGTATTTGCGGTAAGATCTAAGGTCGAAGCTGTATTTCTATTTGTATAAAGTTTTTCTAAGTTTACAAAGCCTTCTAAGCCTGTAAAATCTGCAATACCTTTTTCAGAAATACTCAAAACTGTTGTGTTTTGTATTTTTTCGGTCCCTACATGATCATCATTGGCAATGCCATTACCCATGCTGGTAGGGTCACCCAAAGGTACTGTCAATCCCGTAGAATTATGTGTTTCGAGATACGCTTCAAAATTATCATCTGGGACATAGGTTTGTGTGCAAAAAGTAGTATATACCGTTTGCGAATCCTTATCGGTTAAAATGCTATTAGCATAGGCAGGGTCATCTACAGCAACACAAGTAAGTCCAGGGTTGTTACGAATATCAAAATCACTACGATCCAAATTGGTGTTATTTCCGTTTCTCATATTGAGATACGTCAATTGATTATCATAGATAGATAAATCTATAAGTGCAGTGTTCTTAGAAACATCTAAGCTGGTGATTTGATTATATTCTGCATAGAGTTCAATTAGTTTTAGATTGTTGCTTACGTCTAAACTTGTAAGTGAGTTTTCGTAGACTTGTAATTCTTGTAATTCTGGATTTTGAGTTACATCTAAAACGGTAAGACCCGTATCTACACAATCCAGATCTTCTAATAGTAGATTTTGTGTTACATCCAGACTCCCTAAGGGGTTGCTATAACAAGATAGGTTTTTTAACGCAGTATTATTGGAAACATCCAAACTGTTAATTAGGTTGTCACTACAGCCTAGAGTTTCTAAAAGTGTATTTTGTGATACATTCAAACTTGAAATTTGGTTTCGACTACAACTTACAGAAGTTAGTGCAGTATTTGTAGAAAAGTCTAAACTAGTAAGATTGTTTTTGCCTATATCTATGGTAAGTAATGCTACGTTTTGAGAAAGGTCTATATCAGATAATGGGTTTTCAAAACATCTAAAATTTTCTAATGCTATAAAACCTTCAATTCCTGTGGCATCACTAATAGTTAATCTGGAAATATCTAAATCAGTAACACTAGCTATTCTTGAAGTTGTTACAAAATTATCATTGGCAATTCCATTACCCATACTGTTAATGTCTCCAACGGTAACTACATTTCCGTCTGCATCATGGCTTTCGAGATACGCTTCAAAATTATCATCGGGGACATTGGTTTCCTGTGCAAATAAAAAACCATTGATAACCAATAAAAAAATTAGGAGTAATTTTCTTTTCATATATGGGGCTTTAAAGTTGTTTTCCAGATCCACAGAATAGATAGTCTGTGAATTAGCTGCAAAAATAATGTAAATATCTGTTTATTAGTATGTTTTTACGGTGACAAAAAGTGGCAAACTCTCATTTAAAGGTTTGTTTACAATGATTTACGTTTAGGCCTACTTATAGTAATTTATCTATTCGATGATCATTTTTTTAGAATCAAATTTTTGACTACCGATGTATAATGTATAAAAATAGGTTCCTGCGGCTAATCCTTCACTATTGATATGTAATTCACCATCTCCCGTTTTTTTAAGTGCTACTGTAGAGACCAATTGCCCAATTGAGTTACTAAATACTATAGATGCATTGGTAACTCCTGCAGGCAAGTAATACTTAATCGCTGATGTCCCATTAAACGGATTAGGAATATTTTGATACAGTATAGGGCCATTTCCTTTATTAACAATCCCAGAAGTATCACACGCGCAACTTTCTAACGACTCTAATCTTGATAAAATATCGGTCATTTGATTTTGTAGGGTTTCTATTTCGTTTTTTGCATCTGTTAATTCTGTCTCTAATGAAGAAACAACAGGTGCCAGATCTACAGTTACCGAAGTTCCGTTTTCTATTTCAATCGTAAGATCTGTACCATTTAAGTTGGCAGCGGTTAAATTCTGACTGTCAGAATTCACATATCCCGAAAGATCAACAGTATTTCCGTTTGAAATGCTTAATACATTAGAAGATAAACTTAGATTCTGATTATCGGTATTGTCGAGATACCCAGAAAGATCTACCGTAGCGGCATTCCCAGAGATACTTAATGTATTTGTTGATAAAGAGATTGCCTGCTCATCTGTATTATCAAGGTATCCTGATAAGTCTACAGAAGTAGCATCATTGGTTAAGCTAAGTGTATTTGAGGATAAACTTAGGTCCTGATTATCGGTATTGTCGAGATACCCAGAAAGGTCTATCGTAGCGGCATTTCCAGAAATACTTAATGTGTTAGTTGATAAAGAAATAGCTTGCTCATCTGTATTATCAAGGTATCCTGATAAGTCTACCGAAGTAGCATCATTGGTTAAACTAAGTGTATTTGAGGATAAGCTTAGATCTTGATTGTCGGTATTATCGAGATATCCAGAAAGGTCTACCGTAGCGGCATTTCCTGTAATACTCAAAGTGTTTGTAGATAAAGAAATGGCTTGCTCATCGGTATTATCAAGGTACCCCGATAAGTCTACAGTATCCGTACCTCCAGAAATACTTAATGTATTAGTAGTTAATGAAAGTTCTTGATTATCTAGTTGGGTAGACCAGGTTAAAGCTCCAGAACCATCGGTGGTTAACACCTGATTTGTAGTTCCATCTATAATAGGAAACTGATAGGCACCTGCAATATTTAAACTGTTTGCAATTTGCATTTTCCCTTCTGTACTGATAGCGGCTACAGGAGTTCCAGTAGGTGTCCCCCATGTCCAACCACTAGCCGTATTTGTACTCATAGATGTTTTAATACTCGCTCTTGTGACGGGACCATACTTATAATTAGCGCCAGAGCCGTATGAAATTTTATAGGTACTGCGACCATTAAATTCTATTCCATTATCTTCTCCGGGATCAAAACGTATTACATTATCACCCATATTTAACATGTTGGTAGCTGTATGATCTCCTAAGTTATCAGAATTTGCAGCTAACCATTCAGTACCGTTCCAGGTGTATAATAGCTTTTCATCTGTATCATATACCATCAATCCTTCTTCTGTTTCTCTAATTCCTCTAGATGATGGGCGTTCTGGAAAAGCTGGTTCTAACCCTGTACGTTGTGCAGTTGTTAGTCTGTTTATAAATAAACCTTTATTGTTTCCTGTAAGATCCAGTGATGCATACGTATTAGGAGCATCTGTACCTATCCCTACGCTTACAGGGTTGGCTGAACCTCCTAAAATCATGGTATGATCATTTGCCGCAGTGGCTCCGTTACCGATTGCAATGGCATTATCTCCACTCACTGTTGCATTATATCCAATAGCAATATTATTTGTGGCATCAGGATCACCATTGGTATTATCAATAAGATCATTAGAAGCAGCTCCTGTACCTATTACGATCGCTCCATTATTTTGTGCCACAGAATTGGCACCAATTGCAATGGCCTCGGTATTATCAATATCAACCGATCGACCGATCCCAATGGCATCAGCTTGTGCAATATTGGCTTGATATCCTATCCCTATCGAATAATTGGCACCACGAGTGGTTTCAAATTGATATCCCATTCCTATGGCTCCAATTGCATTATTCATAGTTCCTTCATTTCCAATTCCTATGGCATATTGTCCCGAATTATAAGAATAGTACCCCATGGTGATGACATCATTCTGAGCTGCAATGGCTTGAGAGCCTACAAAAGTGGTTCGATATCTTCTTGTATTTCCAGTAAAATACGTATAACCTTCACCTCCTGTTGTTGTTCTGGTAGCTCTGCCATAGCCAGAAAAAGCTCCAAACCCGGCATTATCTTCACCTTCTCTGTTAGAAGCTCCTGATAAATATCCCACATAGGTATTACGGTTGGCGTCTGTTCTATTATTGGTTCTATTATTATCCCAACCTGCCATGGCTCCTAGAAATGTATTAAAATCAGCATGTTCTGTGGCCACTCCAGCAGCGGCGCCAATCATGGTGTTATAAATCCCGTCCCCGATATCAACGGCAGCCGAATCTCCTACTGCAGTATTATGATGTCCTTCACCGATGTCCTCCATAGACACATTTCCTACTCCTGTATTTTTATACCCAGTGCTTCCTCCACTGAATGATCTTCCAACCCCAGCTCGATGACCTACAAATGTATTTTCATAACCTGTTGTGAAATCAAAACCGGCATCTTCACCGATAAATACGTTTTCGTATCCTGTGGTATTCTTTTGTCCTGATTCTTCTCCTATAAAGGTATTATCATAACCAGTAGTATTTCGTTCTCCAGACTCACTCCCTATAAAAGTATTGTCACCACCTCTAAAAGTACTAGAGCCATCATTATTGGTCAAAGCTCCAGCTTCAAAACCTATAAATACATTATCGACCCCGTCTACATTACTATGACCAGCATAGTACCCAATAAAGGTACTTTCAAAAGTCGTAGTATTTTTTCCTGCTCCAAAACCTACAAAAGTGTTTTTACTAGCACTGGTCTGTGCGGTTCCTGTACTATCTCCATACATGGTATTGTAATCTCCAGTAGTGATATTTTCGCCAGAAGCGGTTCCGGAAGCTTCGTTTAAAATTTGTGCCTGCGTGTTTAATGCGATGACCAAAAAAAATACAGTCACCATATTACATAGTAGTTTTCTTTTCATACAAGGGGCATTTTTGAAGTTATGTTGTATTCTTTAAATATTCGGTTACAACCAACTGCAAATATCTGTTTTTCTAGCGATATAGCGATGTTTTTGTCGTGACAAAAAGTGGCAAACCCTTATTTTGGTAGTAATACGATTTACACATAAAACTTTCGCATATAGTTAGTTTCTTTTGCACTATATCTGCGTTATAAAATTCAACAATAGCTAAGGCTATTCTTTAATTTTATGCCTTAATCTAGCATAAAATAATTCAAACTCTTTATACGAATTTCTTATCCATAAATCGTATGATTAGGAGATAAATAAAGTAAAAATCAAACAATATTCTGAATGAACTGTTCTAATTCTTCTTTGGCAGATAATCCCATTTTTTTTCGAATACGATAACGAATAGATTTAATAGCATCCTGTGATGCGTTACGAATCGTCATGATTTCTTTGATCGATAAATTTAGTCGAAGAAGCGAGCAGACCTCGCGTTCTGTTTTGGTGAGTTCTGGGTATAATTTTACGAGTTTGGCATCAAATCCATGATTTATATCATCAATTTTATGTTGTAAAGACGATAGTTTATCTTCGGTAATGATTTGAGATTTTAATTCTTTAGTCAAAGAAGTGATAGAGGTCTTTAGATCTTCAGGGTTTTTTTCAGACAATTCTTTATTTAATTGATCTAATAATTCCTGTTTAAAATTTAATCGCATGGTATTATCTGCAACCAGTCGTTTAATTTCTTCTTCTTTTGCAGTCACTTGTTGATCCAATAATTCTTTTTGGATTTTTTCTTTTTCTAGCCGTTCTAAGGCTATCTGAGTTTTACTCAAATACATTCTTCTTGCTAGGAAACCAATAACACCTGCGGCAATAATCACCAAAATTAACAGTAAAAAGTAGAACTGTTTTTTTGCTGATTCTGTATGTGCTATTAATTCTACCTCTCTTTTTTCTTTGGTAAATTGGATACTATCTATACTACGTTGCTGTTCGTACTTATATTTAGATTCGAGATTCGCCATTTTTTTATAGTGCGATTCGTTTTGTGCTTTGTTTTTTGCTGTGACATATTTTTTAAGCGTTAGATATGCATTTTTGTGGTCATTAAGCTTTGCATAGGCTTTACTTAATTGGAAATACCTGGAATGAATTAATGACTTGTTTTGAAGGTTTTTGGTCATCGTGATTGCCTGGTTAAGCGCATCAATAGCTTTATCTAATCTTCCTGCTTCTCGATAGGTGATTCCTAAAGCAAAATATCCCGATTCTAATCCGATTTGATTATTTCCTTCCTTATGTTTTTCTATTGCTTTTTCTAAGTAAGGAACACTTTCTTCATATCTTCCTCGTCGTCTTAGAAAATCTGCATAATTGGCATTAGTAGCAGCAATAGGAGATATCTCCTTTAATGAGTCTGCCAGGCGTACCGCTCTATGATGATGTTGCTCTGCTTTGACATATTCTTTTGTGTTTAGGTAGACCACACCATATCGACTTAAGGTTCTGATCTTTTCTTTTATGTTGTTGTATTTTTTGCTTAAATAATACGCAGAGTCCAGATTTATTCTTGACTTTTCAAACTCTAATTGATACATCCACATCCAGGCGATTTGCGAGTAGGTATACCCAAGAGTATAGGTTTCGTTTACTTTCTTTTTTAATTTCAGACTTTGATGAAGATAGGCTAGGGCTTTGTCATATTTGTTTTCTCTTCTTAGGAAATAGGCCAAACGCTCAATAATTAGTGCTTTTTTTAGTAAAAAGTGATGATTATCGGGGTATTTTGGTATCAGGTTATTGTCTAATTCATCCAACGTTTTTTCCAAATTTTTTCTGGCAGTTGTGGGGTCGGTATTAATGACTTCTATAGCATGGCCATACAATTTCTCTATACGAAGACTATCTTCTATTATAGTAGATTCCTGCGAAAAGCCTTGAGTATTGCCATAAAGATGTATTACCAGTAAGATGATAAAAGTTACTGGGGTATTTTTGAAGAGCAATTGAAAACTGACCGAGAATAGCTTCATTAAAATAAATTGTACTCAAAAGTACAATTTATTTTAATGCGTATTTCTTTTTAAAACGTATATGAATGGTAGCTAACAAGCAGATTTTATTAGAAAACAAGAAAGACAGTTTTTATGGTTCTAGTGTTCTAAAATTCCATACTTGTCCAATCGCAGTATTTTGATGATTATCTTTTGCAACCACTCTCCAATAATAAACTTTATCGGCCGATGTGGTTACATTGGTAGTTGATAATGAAACATTTTCTGCAAATAGGGCAGGAGGGTTTGTTTCGCCAAAATAGACGTCATAAGATTGGATATTGTTATCATTGGTATTCCAGTTTAGGGTTACATTTCCTGCAGTGATGTCATTCTGCCCGAGGGTTGGACTTACAATACTAGGAGGATTAGGCAACGTATGGGTACCTGCATCTGGTTCTGTATAAAAAGAATAGGTGCCAGAATATCCACTTTCATTACCAGCACTATCTTTGGCTTTTACTCTCCAGAAATATGTCGTGCCTTTTTCTAATGTAAAACTATTAGCAGTGTTGGTGGTGGTAGCAGTAAATAATACGGTGGTAAAGTTACTCTCTGTGGCAATATCGATTATATAACTTATAGTGTCTCCATCAGCATCGGTCGCAACACCCCAACTAAATTCCAGTTCGAAATTGGTACATACCAAATTTTGGGTAGGGAATACCAAATTGGGTATAGACGGAATTTCGTTGGTTATGGTTACAGAATTTCCATTATCATCTCTCTTACATGAAAGTAAAAACAAGATTCCGAATAAAAATATATAGATTGATCTTATCATTGTTTTACAATTTTAAATGGGGATGAGAACGCTTTGTCAAGATATAAAAAATAAATTCCGTTGGGCAGATGTTTCATAGGAATAACTAGTCGGTTACCTGAAACTGTATAATTGTTTGAAGATACCACTATTCCTAATGCATTGTACATATCTACATTGATGGTGCTCTGGGGATTGGACAGAATGATCTCAATATCACTTTGAGTGGGGTTAGGGTATGCTTTACCAATATTTTCTATAGCAACTTTTGAAGTTAATTTGCCCTCACAGGTAATACTTGAAGAGATATCAATTACATCTCCAGGATGAACCGCTACCAAGAAAGTATTGATGTCATATGTTGAAACTTGCTTATTATTGATGCTTACTTTATAAGGAGGTGTACCAGATTCTAGCGTCACCAAAACCTGTTCCCTATTTTTCTGAATGGTAGTTTTTCCAGCAACAATAGTGGCTTCTGGTATGACTACATCATAACATTGTTTACAATCTTCAAAACCATCTATCGCGATACATAAATTATGAGTGCCTGGCTCCAGGTTGGTAATTTCTGTAGTAGTAGTAAAGGTCTGAGATTCATTATTAATGGTAGCAATATAGGTTGTATTTTCATTAGCATTAATACTAATTTTTCCATTATTTTTATCAGTACATGTTTCGCTATAAGTCAGTATGGTAAAATCATCATCGATTTCACAAGTTCGACATAATTCTGAATAGGAAGAGGTAGCATCTTTATCCCAATTCGAATAATTTCCAGTTTCTGCAGCAGCGGCAGTGGCATCATCAACTTCAATACAACTTAGGTTAGAATTATCGATGGCTGATAGATACGAAAGATTACTCTGATTCGTTCCGTTTTTTACATTTAGAAGAGCGAGCTGATTGTTATTGGCTTCCAATTCTTCTAATAAAGTGTTGGCACTTAGGTCTAAACTTGTTAATGCATTGTTATTACAATATAATTCTACTAGTTCTGTATTAGTACTAAGATCTAAATTGGTTAATTGACTATTACTACACTCTAGGTCTGTTAACAAAATGTTGGTGCTTAGATCTATTCTTGTGAATTGATTATTCTCAATAGATAGAGAAGTTAATGCTGTATTTGTAGTTAAGTCTAAACTAGTAATAGGGTTAGTATCAAGCTCTAAATCTGTTAGTAATGTATTATTACCTATATCCAAGCTGGTTAATTGTGTATTATCAAATGATAATCTCTCTAATGCAACATTTGTACTAAGATCAATAGTACCTAAAGGACTGTCTGAAATAGATAAGTTGGTCATTGCGGTATTTGCACTAAGATCTATACTTGATACTATGGTGTTCCAGATGACAATACGTGTCATCATTGTATTGTTAGTAACGTTTATAGTTGCTAATGGACTATTACCAATGGCTACATTTTTTAATTTTGTATTTGCAGTAAGGTCTAAACTGCCTAATTCTGAATTAATAAATGTTAGAATTTCTATGTTAATGTTTTTACTTACATCTATACTTTCTATAGGGTTTCCTTCACTCCATAATTGTATTAACGAAGTAAAATCCTCTATTCCGGTAAGGTCGGTGATTCCTTTATTATATAATAAACCTCCTGTGCCGGCATCCATTCTTTCTATTACTGCAATGTTGGCTGTAGGTACAAAATTATCTAAAGCTCCCGAATCGTATCCTGCATCTATCAAGGCTTGTTCAAAATTGTCATCCGGTACATTGGTCAGACATTGATCTGCATATGCCGAAGTTGCAGCATCAATTTGCCAGGCTGCATAATTGCCAGCTCCTGTATTGGCAGCGGTGGCATTGTCTACCTCAATACAACTTAAATTAGCATTGTTCTGCAGTTGAAGATCTTCTATTGCCGTATTATTACCATTTTTTACATTCGCAAATTCCAATTCATTGTTTCTTCCTATCAAAAATCGCAACCCTGTTAGTGCCGAAACATCAATGAGTTTAATATCATTATGTTGAAATTCGACTCTAAACAATGAGGGATTCATACTTACGTTTAGGTTTGTCAAATTGTTTTGGCCCAAAAATACTTGTTCTAACAAAGGGAAGGTAGTTAGGTCAATTTCGGTTAACTCATTTGAGAATAACTGAAGGTATCTTAGTGCCGTAGAGTTTATTTGAAGACTTTCGATATCGTTATTGTCTGCAATAAGGGTTTGCAGTGCAGACTGATTGCTTAGGTCTAAAGTGGTAAGTTGATTTCTTGTAACTCTTAGGGTAATGAGGTTTGCCAGATTACTTACATTTATTGAAGCAAGGTTATTGTCGTTTATTTCTAGTGACTCCAGTGCTATAAAATCTTCGATCCCGGTAAGATCAGAAATATTACTGTTAGATATATTTAGAGTGGTTAGTGAAGAAATGTTAGCGGTGGGTACCTGATTGTCATTAAGAATGTCGTCATAGACGGCTAAAGCAGCTTCAAAATTGTTATCGAGGATAGTAGTGTACTGGGCATTAGAAATGTAACAAATGCCAAAAAAGAGATGACAAAGTAATACTAGGGGTAGTTTTTTTATCATAATATCGGGCTTATAAAATGTAACTGCAATAATACTATTAAATGTATAACTTTATAAGATTTTGATGGTGTCAAAAGGTGTCATTTCCCAAAATCAGTAGCTTGAGGGCTGATTTTTATACCAAATCCTGAATAAATTTTTCTAACTCGATATCTTGAGGAATATTCATCTTTTTACGAATCCGACGACGCATTGATTTTACCGAATCAGAAGAAACATTGCGAATGGTCATAATCTCTTTTATTGAAAGATTAAGACGTACCAAGGCACATACTTCTCTTTCACCTTTGGTCAATGCCGGAAATTGATTTTGAAGATTTGCGTCAAAAACTTTGTTGGCAGCATCTATTTTTTCTTGTAAACCAGATAGTTTGTTTT
The DNA here is from genome assembly GCF_040786235.1 of Aquimarina discodermiae. Taxonomy (NCBI): domain Bacteria; kingdom Pseudomonadati; phylum Bacteroidota; class Flavobacteriia; order Flavobacteriales; family Flavobacteriaceae; genus Aquimarina; species Aquimarina discodermiae. The sequence continues at coordinate 41,640 of NZ_JBFMKP010000008.1, read as the reverse complement.
CAGTGTTGATTTGTAATCTAAGTTTAGTAAGCAAGGAGTTTAAAGATTCTTTGATTTTTTTAGGATCTTCATGAATGACCTCTTTTTTTATGGTTTCCAGCAGGTTTTCTTTAAAAGCCTGGCGCATACTATTATCGGCAATCAAACGCTTTACATCTTCTTCTTTACTCTTAATTTCTTGATTCAGTATCTTTTTTTCATTTTCGTAAGATTCTGTTTGCATCAAAGTACGTTGTTGATAATTACGTTTAATTAAGAATGCGATAATTACCCCTCCAAGTGATGTGATTAATAATAGTATAAAATACAATCTCTTTTTAGAAGTTGCAGATGCTGCGATTAAGGCTACTTCTCGTTTTTCTTGCTCGTATCGAAGACTATCAGTTTGTTTTTGTTTTTCAAATTCATAATTTAATTCTAAAGCTTGTATTTTTTTCTCGTTTTCAAGATTAAATAACTCATCAGATTTTCGATTGAATTTTCGATAGTTTTGATAGGCGTCCTCAAAATCACCCATTTTAGAATTAAGGAAACTTTTTCTACGGTACCCCACAGATATACGTTCATTAAAACCTTCTTCTTCTGCTATTTTGATACTTGCGTTTATGTATTTTAGCGATTTCTTCCATTCTTTTGTTTTTTTATATACATCAGAAAGGTTATAGTTGGTTACACACATTGATAATCTATTATTGATTTTGGTGTAGTAGGACAGATTGTTAAGATTTAATTCAATCGATTTCTTGTAGTTTTTTTTAGCTAGGTATAATTGAGCCATATTGCCTTTAACTCGATATAAATCCTCTTCACTTTCTATAGCGATAAAGTGTTTTTTTGCCTCTCTGTAACAAATTAATGCAGAGTCTAATTGTTTGTTTTGACGATAAGATACACCCAACATGTTATATCCAGCACCAAGACCAAAAGTATCTTTAACACTTTTTTTTAACTTAATTGCTTTTTTATAATGATTAATGGCCTTAGAGTGCTCTTTTTGGTATCGATATACTAGCGCCATATTGTGATAAATATCCGCAATTTTAGAGGTGTCTTTGGTTGTTGTATAATGTTCTAGTGCCTTAATGTAGAAATTAATGGCGCTTGGATAATCAGCTTTTCTGCGATTTACAACTCCTAGTTGTATATAGAAGGCAGATCTATAATTTTTGTACTTATTATCGTTCTTATCTTTGATTAAGTCTAGTCCTTGATTGAAATAACCTTCGGCCATATTAAAATCACGATCTAGTTGGTATTTACCAATCTCAAACAATGCTTTTACTTTGGTTGTGTCTTCTATCGCAAGATCTAGAGAATTGGCAAGACGTACTAAGGTAGTGTCATTTTCTTGCGAAAAGACATATCCTATAAGAAAACAAAATAGGAGAGAAATATAAGGCTTCATAATAAGCAAACTTACCAATAAAATTGTCTGCAAATTTTTATTTATTGTGTTCTGCTTAAAATTATATCATTTTTAGGAACAGAAACTTATATATAGTTATCTAATCAAAGAAAAATGTCCTGATATCTTTCTAGGTGTTTGATTTGAATTTTTGTTGTTTATAAAACTTGTTAAGAACAATACTATGAATCAAATTTTATTTAAGAAAATTTTCACGGTGACAAAAAGTGGTAAATGCGATGTATAGTGTATTTTGATTACTATATTCTCCAGTTTCGGGGTACAGTTGTGAGTTATTTTTTAATCTAAAAATTCCTCGAGGCCCTGCCTCGGGGTTTCAATTTTCTCCATCTCCCTTTGGGGGAGAGGGTTGGGGTGTGGGGGAAATAAAAATTTCGGTTTTTGATCTTCAGGTCAAAATGAAACCAGCGAAATACCCCTGAGGCTCTGCCCTTGGGATAGTTGGTTTCAAGAAATTTTTTATTTATAAAACTAATTCCGGTTTTCTAAGGTTTTGAGTCTTGTAGAGTATATAAAAGTATATTGTTAATAGCATGTGATATCAAAATAGTGTCAATTTTATAAGAAAAATAAGACAATACTGAAAAGATGTATGGATATGTTTAACTTTCAAGTTAAATAGTCTTAAAATATAAAGGTATACCTTTCGAGGATAGTAAATCTATGTTTTTATTAATTATTTTTGTCGATTAATAAACCCATTTATATGACAATACTTCATTTAGACACCAATCACTCCATACTCATCAAACAATTACAGCAAGCAGGTTTTACTAATGAAGAAGATTATACATCTTCTAAAGAAGAAATCGAATCTAAAATTCATACTTATGATGGAATCATTATTAGAAGTCGATTTGCTATCGATAAAACCTTTTTGGATAAAGCAACTAATTTGAAGTTTATTGGTCGGGTAGGAGCTGGATTAGAAAATATTGATACTGCTTATGCCGAACAATTAGGAGTAAAATTGTTTAACGCACCAGAGGGAAATAGGAATGCAGTGGGAGAACATGCTTTAGGTATGATTTTATCCTTATTTAATAAGCTGAATCAAGGAGATCGAAGCGTTCGAAATGGTCAATGGCTTAGAGAGGAGCATAGAGGAATAGAATTAGACGGAAAAACAGTAGGGATTATTGGATACGGTAATATGGGAAGAGCATTTGCCTATAAGCTTAGAGGATTTAATGTAGAGGTGATCTGCTATGACATTAAAGAAGATGTAGAGAATAGTGACGCTACGCAGGTAGAGCTGGAAGAATTCCTCGAAAAAACAGATGTTCTAAGCCTTCATACTCCAGAGACTCCAGAAACCATAGGGATGATTAATGAAGTTTTGATCAATAAGTTTAAAAAACCTTTTTGGCTCATTAATACTGCTCGAGGAAAGAGTGTTATAACCAAGGATTTGGTACAAGCCATAAAAGAAGGCAAAATATTGGGAGCAGGTTTGGATGTATTAGAATATGAAAAATCCTCTTTCGAAAACTTATTTACTTCAAAAAGTGAAATGCCCGAACCGTTAGAAGAGTTACTCTCGATGAATAATGTGATACTAAGTCCTCATGTAGCAGGTTGGACAATAGAATCTAAAGAAAAGTTGGCACAAACCATTGTAGATAAAATTAAAGCAACGTTTTGTTAAAAGAAGCTTTTTATACCCTATTATCTATCTATTCGGAAGATATTGATTTTATCGAATCATCCTGGCATGAAATAGAAAAAGCACACCAACAAAGAGGCAGATATTACCATAACCTCACTCACCTCGATTATTTGTATCGATGTTTGGTTTTGGTTAAGAAAGAAATCCAAGATTGGGACCTGGTATTATTTGCTATCTTTTATCACGATTATGTGTATAATATACATAGGAAAGACAACGAAAAACAAAGCGCAAAAAAGGCTGCAAGTATTTTAACTAAATTGTCTTTTGATAAAAAGCGCATCGCATTGTGTGTTGAGATGATTAACGAAACCAAAGGGCATAGCATCTCTGTAAATAGTGATATAAACCATTTTACTGATGCAGATTTATCGATATTAGGAGGTGAATGGCAATTGTATAAAGCCTATGCCGAAAACGTAAGAAAAGAATATCGATTTTATCCTGATTTCATGTATAAAAAAGGAAGACTTAGCATGTTGAATCATTTTTTGACGATGCCAAAGATTTATAAAACCCATTATTTTTTTAATCAATTTGAAACAAAAGCAAGAGAAAACCTGAAGAGAGAAATAGGTTTACTTTCAAAATAGAATGTTCGTTTTACTATATTTATCTTGTGAAGAAAACGATTTTTATTTTTACGCTACTGATCATAGCCCTGTTAGCACTTTTTAAGTTTAGCAAGTATAGTATGATTACCGGTTATACATCTATAGAAATGGTGATTTCTGGTATTGCTATAGTGTTTTTTATAATTGGGATACTCATCAATAAAAAAATATTGAACAACAGTACAAAAGAGTCACTTACGACATCTACAGAAATAAACCATCAAAAAATCAAGGACATTGGGTTAAGTAAAAGGGAATACGAAGTACTTTGTCAGATTGCAGAAGGACTCTCTAACAAAGAAATAGCGATAAAACTTTTTGTGTCAGAAAATACGATCAAGACACATGTCTCAAAAGTTTTACTAAAACTAGATGCAAAACGACGCACTCAGGCAATACAGATTGCCAAAGAGTTACAAATCATTCCTTTTTTGATGTGGTTTGTTTTACAGCCTCTACTGTAAAAGAGTCGCTTGTTAAAATTTTCAAAAAAAACATATTTTTTTACAGAGTGTCAAAAAATGATACTCTCTTGTTTTAGTATTGCAAATGTAGAAAAGCAGTTCAAATATTTTAGTTTTGATTAGGGTAGGAGCTAGGTCAAGATAAAGTTTTGAATATATAAAGGTGGTTTACCTTTTAGTTATATAAGATTTTCTACACAATTTTGTTCCCTCCTGTGAATGGGCACAGGAGGGTTTTATGTTGCTGTTATTAAAAATGGTACTATTTTTTAAGAATTGGATGCTCTTTTTATTCGGTTTATAGGATACATATTTTATGTAATAGAACCTAGATAAAAAGGTTTATGTAAAAAAGGAGGGTTTAATATTTTAAAAGGGATATAGTTTAATTATATTTGCGGCAAATTAAAAAAAATAAACAATGTCAATATCTGATTTATTTGATAGCGGATTTCAGAAAAGAAACCAGGATCATTTTGCAGCAATTGTAAAAGTGGCCATGAGCGATGGGGTAATTACCGATGAAGAAAGGGCTTTTTTGGATAGATTAGCTACAAGACTTGATATTTCTGAAAACGATTATAAAGAAATTTCTAAGAATTATAATTCACATCCAATTAATCCACCTTCGAGTTATGATAGACGACTTGAGCGTTTATATGATTTAGCAAGAATGGTATTTGCAGACAATATAAAGGGGGATGACCAAGTAGTTTTATTAAGAAAACTGAGTATTGGTTTAGGATTTAGATCGGAAAATGCAAAATATGTAGTCGATAAAGCATTAACTCTTATTGATCAAGGTGTTGATAGTGATACATTTGCAGAAGAAGTTAAAAATATGAATAGATAATTTATCTATACTGTTTTAAAATAATAAAGGCTGCCTAATGGGCAGCCTCTTTTTTTGATATCTCTTTGGTAATCTTATAAATTAGATCTTCTTGCTCAAAAGGCTTGGCAATAAAGTCATCCATACCAGATCTTATGCATTTATCTCTTAACGAATCATTGATTTTTCCAGAAAAACCAATAATAGGGATGTCAGAAATAAACTTATCACCATAATTATTTCGAATCATACGAGTGGTTTGAAATCCATCCACCTTAGACAACGTAAGATCCATTAGAATTAAATCGTATTGACGACGTTCTATACATTTGATAGCCTCTTCACTATTGAATGCGACGTCTACAAAAAAGCTTCCATGTGATATTAATATCTTCATAATAAGATATTGGGTGACCTCTTTGTCTTCAACTACAAGAATTCTAAACTTATTCTTTCGCTCTGGAAGTTTATACTTTTTCTTTTTTCGTTTTGGAGCGGCTTTAACTACTTCAAATTTAAAAGGTAGTTTTATAGTAAATGTAGTGCCTTTCTCTGGCGTGCTGGTTACCTTTATTTCTCCATGTAGAAGTTCTACCAGGTTCTTTGCGATAGCCAACCCTAATCCTGTGCCGGGGACTTGTTGATCTCGATTAAAACGAGTAAATCTTTCGAAAACATAAGGTATGTTTTCTTCTAGAATACCAATACCGGTATCTTCAATTTTAAAATTTAAACTTACTTTATTAGTTCGTTGATAATTTTTAGAAACAGAAAGCTTCACATTTCCTTCTTCTGTAAACTTAAAAGCATTGGTTAAAATATTGTTTAGGATTTGATAAACCCTTGTCCTGTCGCCAATTAAAAACTCTTGTATACCGGGCTCAACATCTGTTTCGAATACCAATTGCTTTTCTTTGGCCACTTGTGTATATGATTCGTTAAAACCTTCTATGAGTTTGTTAAAGGAGAAACGTTCATCTACAATTTTTAATTTACCAGATTCTATTTTGGATAAATCAATCATATCATCGATAATCGCATTAAGATAATGACTTTCTCTTTTGATAATTCTTGCTAATTCTTCCTGTTCGAAAGTAAGTTTTGTCTTTTCTAATACTTCAATAAACCCTAGAATGCTGGTTAGAGGAGTTCTTACCTCATGGTTAAGGTTTGTGATGAAACTATTTTTAAACTCTTCTTTTTCTAATAAGTATTTGTTTCTTAGTTCTAACTCTTTTGCCAGTAATATAGACTCGTTTTTTTTCTGAGCTATCTGATTTAGTTCTTTATATTTTTGAGTATAGTCAAAAAGAACTATACGTGTTTCATCTTTTTTAATAGTAAAGGTGACATCACATATTTTGGAATTCGTGGTATCTTCAAGATGGATACAAGGAAAATTGATAATTTCCTGATCCTTGTTCAGATCTTTAAACCCTTTTAGTAACTCAAAAAAGGGATGTGCATCAAAAATAGAAGTGCTTTTTTGCCAGTTAAAAAGGTTATTGTCTGTTTCTATAATAATATCATCTATAGACAGGCGCATAATTTGTACCTGAGGATTAAATGATACTTGATCGTTTTGATGCGTTGCCATGCTTACTCGGTTATTTCTTTGGCCAAATCAGAGAAGAAATCCTGAACATTCTTATTCGTTTTTGCACTGGTAAGGCAATTGTAAGGAATGTTTTGCTCGGTAAGATGGTTTTTTATTTCTTTTTCATTCACCAAATCAAGTTTATTCCCTAGTACCTTAATAGGTGTTTTTGTATAGTTTTCTGTAAGATATTCAATATCTTTATTTAAGTTTATATAGGTTTCTTCTCTGGTAAGATCATATACATAGATAAAGGCATGTGACCCCAAAAGATATGATTTACGAGTATCTTTAACACTGTCTGAGTGTCCTTCTATATCCCAAACAACCATCGATAGTTCTCTGTCGTCGGGTAATTGTATCACTTTCTTTTTTATTTGAACCCCGAGGGTTACTTTATATTCTTCAGAAAATTCGTTATCCATAAAACGTCTGAACAGCGACGTTTTTCCGACACCGAAATGCCCCAAAAGCACTACTTTTTTAGACAATTTCATCTGCAAAGTGTTTTTTTAATTTTTTAGTAAAAAGTGTATTGTTTTCTAGTTCTTTATTAGAAATATGATTTTTTGCAAAATCTAAAATTTGATCCTCCAGCACTTCTTTAAACATCATAGTATAAGCCCCAGAAATAACAGCGGCCACATAATAGGAGTAAAAATTCTGGATATGTATCGTGTATAGTTCGTATTCTATAAGTTCAAGGTTTTGATCTCCTCCTTTAAACGCGTCTTCTACAAAACCTTTTATAGCGGTAAGCATACCAGCTATCATATCTTTATCAACGGTGTCCTCTGCCAATGGACTAAAATCAGAGATTAGGATTCCAGAGTTTTTTTCTATGACAAACATCTGGATAAGCCTCGGCTTAGCATAATCACTAATAGCGATATCTCCTTCTGTTACTCCAGATGCTCTAGCTTTGGTATTTTTAAACCATCTTTTAAAAGAAAAAGCTCTTTTAGTACTTCTACTTATATTCTCACTTAGTAGCCGCATTTCCTGAGCTATATATTTCTTAATCATCTTACCGATGATAGGAAATAAGGCTTCTACCACAGCATCCTGAGAATTTTTTATTTCTTCTTTTAAAGCTTCAGTAATAGTAGGTCCTAGCGTTTTAGGAATTTCTTGTACAAATTCTTCCAGTTTGTCATCAATAATAGGATCAACCTTATGTGAAAGCTCTTTTTTTTGATGAACAATTTTGGTTAATTCTTCTACTTTTTGAGCAATAGAATCAGCAAATTCTTTTTCTTCTGTAAGAAGAAGTTCTTTTAGAATTTTAAGTTTATCCTGCTCTTCCATAATTTTGGATAGGTAGGATTATTTTTGATTGATTTTTTCGCCCAGATTAATTAGAAGGTCACCCAGGGTTTTTTTATCAACTTTTTTAGCGTCCAAAGTGTCTGCTTTTTCTGCCAAGGAATCCTCTAATTCTGTGATTCTGATATTGATATCTGTACTAAGATTATCTATTGCCTGATTTAATTCTTTACGAGTTTCTTCTATAAAATCTTCGAGTTCTTTCTTTTTTGATGCAATATCTTTTTTTACACTTTCAAATTCAGAATTGTAAGCTTCAATATTTTCTCCAAAGATCAGGTTTTTAATTGCTTCAATTTTTGAAGAAGGGTCATTGTTGACTTTTTCTTCAACAGCAGTACTTTCTTTAGCCATTTTAATTGGTTATTAGATTTTGTTTTGAATCTAATGTAAAATTAACATAAAACGTTAAAAAAACATTAATATTGATTGTAATGTTACTCTTTTAAGTAGAAATATTACAATTTCTATACCATTTTGACTCATTTCTTTTTTAAATCGCTGAGGGAAGCGTATAACGAGTTTTATAAAAATACAATTATTCGGTATATTAAAAAGAAGAAAGTATGATTATTTATAGTAGAATCATTTATTTCATAAATGACTCTACTTTCTCAACCATATTCTTGCTTCCACAAATAAAAGGAATTCTCTGGTGTAATTCTGTAGGTTTTACATCCAATATACGTTGGAAACCGTCACTTGCTTTACCACCTGCTTGTTCTGCTATAAATGCCATTGGATTACATTCATAAAGCAAACGAAGTTTTCCGTTTGGAGACTTAGAAGTACTAGGGTACATATATACTCCTCCTTTAATCATATTACGATGAATATCACTTACAAGTGATCCAATATACCTAGAGGTGTAAGGACGATCTTCTTTTTCTTCCTGGCAGTATTTTATATAGTCTTTGATTCCTTGCGGGAAGTGAATATAGTTCCCTTCATTTACAGAATAGATATTTCCATCTTCTGGAAATCTCATATTTGGATGCGATAAATAATAGGTTCCCAATGCAGGGTTAAGAGTAAAACCATTTACCCCATGACCTGTAGTGTATACCAGCATAGTCGAGGTTCCGTAGATAATATACCCAGCTGCAACCTGTAAGTTTCCGGGTTGTAAAAAATCTTCTATAGTAACAGGTGTTCCTGTTGGGGTAACTCTACGATAAATAGAGAAAATGGTACCTACAGATACATTAACATCTATATTAGAACTACCATCCAGTGGGTCCATTAATACTACATAGTTATTTCTATGATCATTTTTTTGACCTTTTATTGTGATAAAATCATCATTCTCTTCAGAGGCAATACCACAAACAATTTCTCTGTTTGTAAGGGTGTTGATAAATGTTTCATTGGCCAGTACATCTAATTTTTGTTGATCCTCACCCTGTATGTTGGTCTCACCAATTGCTCCTGTAATATCTACCAAACCTGCTTTGTTCACTTCGTGATTAACCATCTTGGCAGCTAGTCGAATAGAATTAATCAAACGAGAAAGTTCTCCGCTTGCGTATGGAAAATCGTTTTGGTTTTCAATAATAAATTCTCCTAAGGTTTGATTCTTTCTTGTCATTTATGATAAATTTTATTTGGTGCAAAAATATTATTTTTTAATTGACTATAACGTTTTCGTAACATCAATTCTTTATTTTTTTATAGGATTGCAAAGTTAGAGAAGCCTATACCTAAAGTTATATTATTCTAAACGTTTGAAGATAGTGCCTTAAAATGATCTGATACTAAATGCATTTTTATAGCTTTGAGAAACTTTTTACTTTGTGAAACGAGTATAACAATTAAGTTGATATCGGCCTAAATTGTTATTGATGAATTATATCTGACCGTTGAAGAAGAATAAATAGTAATAGATGAAATATTTGATTAGAGAAGCCAAAAAAGAAGATATGACTCAGGTATTGGGGTTGATACAAGAATTGGCTGTTTTTGAAAAAGAACCGGATGCCGTAGAAATAACAGAAGAAGAACTTATTCGAGAGGGTTTTGGGGAACAACCGTTGTTTAACTGTTTTGTAGCAGAGGTAGATGGTGAAATTGCAGGAATAGCATTGTTTTATTATCGGTTTTCTACCTGGAAAGGACGTTCTATTCACCTAGAGGATTTGGTGGTGAAAAATTCGATGCAAGGCATGGGAATCGGTAAGGGGTTATATGGCAAAGTCTTAAAATATGCACAATCAAAAGGCGTAAAAAGAGTCGAGTGGGTGGTATTGGATTGGAATAAAAATGCTATTGATTTTTATGAAAAAAGTGGAGCTAGATTTTTAAAAGACTGGTATTTGGTTCAGATGGATCAGGACGGGCTTAACAGATATGTAGCCAGCTTATAAAATTTAGTAACAACAAAATTAATAAATTAGAATAATGAAGGTTTTTAAATTTGGGGGTGCCTCTGTAAAAGATGCAGATGGAGTTAAAAATGTTCTTAAAGTATTAAGAGAAGTAGGAGATAAGAATTTGGTTATTGTTATTTCTGCAATGGGTAAAACAACCAATGCTTTAGAGAAAATCGTAAAAACATATCTTGATGATGATCCAGAACTTCTTTCCCTATTGCGAAACCTCGAAGATTACCATCTTCAAATTTTGAAAGAACTTTTTGATAATCAGGATCTTCCTGTTTTTGATAGGATCAAGGAGTTGATACTGGATTTAAAAACGACAATAAAACGTAATAAGTCTGCACAGTACGATTATGTGTATGATCAGATTGTGTGTTTTGGAGAATTAATTTCGACCACAATCGTAAGTGAATATTTGATTCATGTGGGATCCCCCAATAAGTGGATAGACGCTCGCGATTTTATTAAAACAGATAATGCTTATAGAGATGCTAAGGTAGATTGGGAAACCACTCAAAAAAATATTACTGAAAGTGTAGATCGAAAAGGGCTAAGCATTACGCAAGGGTTTATAGGATCTACTATTAATGGTTTTACCACTACCCTGGGAAGAGAAGGAAGTGATTATACAGCAGGTATTTTTGCATATTGTTTGAATGCAGAAGGTGTTAGTATCTGGAAAGATGTACCGGGAGTGCTTAATGCAGACCCCAGAGTTTTTGATAAGACCGAGTTGCTACATCATATTTCTTATGAAGAAGCCATCGAACTGGCTTTTTATGGGGCATCTGTAATCCATCCCAAAACAATACAGCCTTTACAACGCAAAGAGATTCCGTTATATGTAAAATCATTTAAAAACCCTTCTGCAACAGGCACGTCTGTAAAAAAAGGACAACCGTTGGATCCTCATCTTCCTTGTTATATAGTAAAGAAAAATCAAATCCTAGTATCCCTTTCTTCATTAGATTTTTCATTTATTGTAGAAAATACAATTAGTGAAATTTTTAACCTTTTTTATCAAAACCATATAAAAGTTGATCTTATTCAAAACTCTGCGATAAGTTTTTCGGTTTGCTTAGATGATAAATTTGATCATTTTGATCAATTACTAAAAAAACTTAAAGAAAAATTTAGGGTTACATATAACACTGGGGTATCTTTGTATACTATAAGACATTTTACTAATGAAGCTATTACATTTTTAGAAAAAGACAAGAATATTTTGTTAAAGCAGATCACAAGAGAGACTTATCAGATGGTTTCTCAATAATAAGAAAACTCAATTCAATGATTTTGCTATATTTGTAGGCTAGCACAAATTATAATTAATGCCCATAGTAAACGCAAGAGAAGTAGCCACAGGGCTCAAATTAGATAAACTTGGTTTTGTCGGTGTTTTTATTGGTTGGATGCTCCTTAAGATTACAAGGATCTCGAAAATAAATCGACAGTATGATAAATTAAGTCATTTAGAGGGTTTAGAGTATATTAATACGACTCTAAATCAATATGGAGTTACCTTCGAAATCCCTGCCGAAGATTTAAAAAGGCTTCCTAAAGAAGGAGCGTTTATCACAATTTCTAATCACCCACTAGGAGGTATAGATGGAGGGTTATTACTCAAAATAATGTTAGAAAACAGATCAGACTATAAAGTGATCGCTAATTTTCTTTTGAATAATTTTAAACCCTTGCAACCTTATTTAATGCCTGTCAATCCTTTTGAAAACAGAAAAGACACGAAGTCGAGTTTAAAAGGGATTAAAGAAGCCATTTTACATCTTAAAGAAGGAAAGCCATTAGGGATTTTTCCTGCGGGAGAGGTTTCTACTCATAAAGAAGGAAAGAACTATGTAGACAAAGCATGGGAACCAAGTGCTATGCGATTGGTGCAAAAGGCAAAAGTACCGGTAATCCCGATATATTTTCATGCAAGAAACAGTCGATTGTTTTATCGAATGGCAGCTATTAGTGATACCTTACGAACCGCTAAGTTGCCTAGTGAATTGTTTTCACAAGAAAATAGAGTTATCAAAGTAAGAATAGGAAACCCTGTTTCTGTAAAAGATCAGGAAGAACATACCAATCTCGAAGACTTTACTCGTTTTCTAAGAAAGAAAACCTATATGCTGGCAAATCCGTTCGAGAAGAAAACTTTAATAGAATCAATCCCGCAAAACTTAAAAATACCTAAGTCTCCTAAGGAAATAGCGGTAGGAGGTAGTTTGGGTGCTATAGAAGCAGAATTAGAATTTTGTAGAAATAGTGACAAACGATTGCTAAAAAGTAAAAATTACGAGGTTTTTCTGGCAGAAAAATGTGATGTACCCAATGTTGTACATGAAATAGGTAGGTTGCGAGAAATTACATTTAGGGCAATAGGAGAAGGGACTAATAATTCTATTGACTTGGATCCTTTTGATGATTACTATCATCATATGTTTTTATGGGATAATGATGCCAAACGATTGGTTGGAGCCTATCGTATGGGGATGGGATCTAAGATCTTTGAAGATTTTGGGATTGATGGATTCTATCTTCAGGATTTGTTTAGGTTCGAGCCAGAGCTTCATAAGATGATGAGTGAATCTATAGAAATGGGAAGAGCGTTTATCATTAAAGAATACCAACAACGACCTATGCCTTTGTTTTTGCTTTGGAAAGGGATTGTACATTGTACCCTACGTTTCCCAGAACATAAATATTTGATAGGAGGGGTGAGTATTAGTAATAAGTTTAGTAGTTTTTCTAAATCATTGATGATCGAGTTTATGAAATCTCATTATTACGATCCTTATGTAGCGCAATATGTACGTCCTAAGAAAGAGTTTAAAGTAAAGCTTAAGGACGCAGATAAGGACTTTGTTTTTGATGAAAGTAAAAGCGACCTAAACAAGTTTGATAAAATTATTGATGAGGTAGAACCAGGGAGTTTACGAATTCCTGTTCTGATCAAAAAATACATTAAACAAAATGCAAAAGTAGTTGCATTTAATGTAGACCCGTTATTTAATAATGCTGTAGATGGTTTGATGTATATTCGTATTGCAGATTTGCCAGATAGCACCGTTAAGCCTGTTATGGAAGAATTTCAGGCAGAATTGGAACAAAAATATTTTAAAAACGGTGATAAACAGGATTCATACAAAATCTAAGGGAAACCAAGTAGATTTTACTTTAATACCTATAAAAAGAAAAGTTCATGATATCATGAACTTTTCTTTTTATATAAAACTTTTATCTTAATTCGCAGGTCAAAATAGCATTAACTTATTCAGAAACCGTTTTTAATACACTTTTTTCAACAAATGCTTTGCAGTATTCTTTAATCTCATTTCTGGTTTTGGTAAAAGCAGCGTGAATTTCTTCTTCGGTACCTTCAACTTTTGATGGATCAAAGAAATTGTAGTGCAATCGCTCTGCTTTACCAGGAAAAAAAGGACATCTTTCTTTTGCATTGTCGCAAACCGTTAGAATATAATCAAATGTGATATCCAGATATTCATCTAGGTTGTTAGAGGTATGATTAGAGATGTCTAGCCCATCTTCTTTCATAATTGCAATTGCTCTAGGGTTAACACCGTGTGTTTCTACTCCTGCACTATAGATAGTGGCAGCATCTTTTGCAAATTCTTTTAAATACCCTTCTGCCATTTGACTTCGGCATGAGTTTCCTGTACATAGTACTAAAATGTTCATTAGTGTGTGATGTTTTTGTGGTTATTTTTTACTTCGCTTTTCTAAAATGATATTATCGTACCAAATCTGGTTTAATCTTCCAATTTTTTCGCGATATCCAATTTTTCTAAACCCTAGATCGGTATGTAACTTTATACTGCTACTATTTTCTTTAAATATTCCTGCCTGCAGGGTCCAAAAACCGGTTTTTTCGCTTTGATCTATTAATGTAGACAAAAGTAATCGACCAATGCCTTTACCTCTAAATTTTGAAGTTATATAAATGCTAACTTCTGCTACGCCTTTATAGACTTCTCTTTTCGAAACCGGAGATAGGGCAGCCCAACCTACAATTTTATCCTCGTACAGGGCTGCAATTCTACAAGATTGTATATGGGTAGCATCCCAATTTTCCCAACTAGGTACTTTGGTTTCGAACGTAGCAATTCCTGTATCAATACCTTCCTGGTAGATAGCAGCTATAGCAGGCCAATCTACCTTAGTAAAGGATTGTATTTCTACTGGTGTGGACATGGTGAATTTTTGCAATATTTAATATTAGCAACAACCACTTCCAGGCGCACAAGAAGTTGCTTCTGTAGTAGTCTCTGGCACTCCGCAAGCATCTTTGGCTTTACAATCGGTAGGGTGTACTGCTAATTTAATAATCAATTGATTTTCCTTAACATCAAAGCCGTTAATGTGTAATTGAGTGACATGAAACATCGTATTGCCATATTCGATTTTTACTACAGCATCTAACTCATATGGCTTCATTTTTCCTACTTTTTTTAAGATACCCAGTGCTTTGTAGGTGCTCATGTATTCTGATTTTCCCAATTCGCTCGGACTCTCCCAAAGCTGTATAACGGTTTCTTTCCAGGAATCGGTTCCTGCACCACAATCTACAGAGTCTATAGTAGTATGTTTTACCTCGGTAATATGATAATTAGTACCAACAAGCATACCAGGCGCATACTCGAACAATAATGAGGTGTTTTGATGTTCATTTAACAAAGTGATGAAATCTGATGTAGTCATAGTTTATTTTTTGTTTAACAACAATTCATTTTGGTAGTATTAAAAAAGGTATTCAACGTTTTTTGTAACGCAGTCCACCGATCAACATTGATACAATAGCACATACTTTTTCCTTCGATTTCTCCTTTTAGAAGCCCTATGCTTTTTAATTCTTTAAGGTGTTGTGATATGGTAGCTTGTGCCAATCCTATTTCCTCGACCAGATCGTTGCATATACAAGTATTTTGTTTACTTATATATTGCAGGATTGCAATGCGCGCAGGATGCCCCAGAATTTTAAAAAACTGAGCTAACTCATTTTGTTGCTGATCAAATATTTGCGTTTTGGTAATGCCCATTTTAATATTTATATATCGCAATATTACGATAATAAATCAAAATAAAAAAAGCCAGCGAATAATTTTCTGGCTTTTTAATACTATTTCGTTCAAATTCGGTATTAAAACCAAGGCTTTTTACCTACTTGATATGTTTGATAAAATTCATCATCTGATTTTGTTAGGTATATGATTCCTTCTATTAGACCTACGAGAGATCCAATACCACAGGTAACAAAAGTTATAACAATTTGGATAATTCCCTCTTTGCTATATCCTAAGATAAATTTATGAATTCCGAAGCCACCAAATAATATTGCTAAAATACCGGCAATCACTTTCTTATTCTCTTTAGAATCGAAAACTTCTTTGGCCTCGTCTGCAAAATCACTTACAGCTTCTTTTGCATCATTGGCAAATTCTTTGGCTGTTTCTGCTGCTTCTTCAGCACCTTTTTTGATATTGTCTCCCAAATTGTTTTTTTCTTCGCTCATACTTTGTAGATAATTGATTAGTTTGTAGAAAAGTACAAAAAAAAGTTTAAACTTAGACTAATTATAAAAAAGCTTTATCTACAGGCTCCCAGAGTTCTATTTTGTTTCCTTCGGGGTCAACGATCCAACCAAACTTACCGTAGTCATACTCCTCGATTTTATCAATTACGGTTACTCCTTCTTTTTTGAGTGTTTCTATAAGTCCTACCAGGTTTTCTACCCTAAAATTCATCATAAACCCTTTTTTGCTGGGTTCAAAATAGGTAGTATCATCTTTAAAAGGGCTCCATTGGGTAGAGCAATCATTTCCTTCTTTATCTTTCCACCAAAATGTACAACCATATTGATCCGTATTTAATCCCAAGTGGTTACGGTACCATTCTTTCGTTTTATTAGGGTTGGTAGATTTAAAAAAGATACCACCGATACCGGTTACTCGTTTTTTCATGTTATTCGTAGTGCTTTTATTTCTTTTTTACATTCGTTTCGTACAATTCGATCCATTGCTCTGTAGTCATTTTAGAGGCCAGTTCACCAATAAGTTGCATGGGGATTTGATCAGGCTTTTTAAACCGAATACAGCTTTTACCCATATCCAATTTTGTGGTAACATGCTTTGGGTATTCTGCGGTAAACCATTGCATCAATGTTTCACTGGCATAGATTCCACTATGGTATACTGCTATAAATTTTTTTTGAGAAGCAATGTTCATAAATGGCAAGGGTAATGTTGGGTCGCAGTGGTATCCCGAAGGATATATCTCATGGGGTACTACATACCCAATCATTTTGTAGCTGATAACTTCTTCAAAACCTTTGGGTAAATTGTCTTTGATTACCTTTCTAAGACGACTCATCACTTCTTTTCTTTCTTCTGGGATGGCATCGATATACTCGTCGGGTGTTTTAACATCGTATTGCATAGTATAACTGTTCGTTTTTTGATTGATTTTTTTAAGATGATATTGATTTTCGTTGTAAGATGACCGATGAAATAATAGAAACAACAACCCCGATCATAAAAACGGTGATAAACATGATCAAGCCACCAAAGTAGGGATTGCTGTAATTTTTCATATTATTGATTAGCTTTTCTTTTTCAATTTCAAACTCATTGGCTGGTAAGGTTTCTTTCATATTGGAGATCGCATATTCCATATACTGTTCGGGAAAATCAGGATTGATAGCGATAAGGTAAAATGTATCTACAATCCCAAAAGCCAAGGCTGCAAATAGCGAAATAACAACACCTATTATTAATGCTTTTCCCAAATTTACCGTTCCATTATTTTCTTTATCTCTAAAATATTTGATCCCAAGAAAGACAAAGGACAGGGAAACAAAAATACTGATGTATCCCAATACCTCCTGAATTCCGAAATCCAGATTTTTACCTAAATAAAGCATTAAAAAAAATACTATGGCACTGGCAACAAACGCATAAAATCCAAATTTTTTAATCGTGTTTTTCATGATTGCTTAGCTAAAGATTGTGAACCAAAAGTAGTACTGGTGATCAAAAAAGGACTCATACTAAAGTATGAAATCTTATGTTTTATAGCAATTTATAATTTTTTTGGATGGTGTTTTGTGTTGAGTTGGACTTTTTATAAAGAGTGGCCGATATGAACTGTGACCTTGTGGGCTAGTATACTAAAGAAACTTAATAGAACGTTTATTTTTAAAACAGTAATACAAAGTTAAATAGTAAGTTATGTGGAAAGAATTGATTAAAATGGTTAAAACGATTTTTATAATGTCTTTCTTTAACATTTATGAGAAACCTTGGTCGACTAAAATAAATTCGCTAGATGTTTTTTACAGAAACTTATTAGGTTTGGTATTCGTTTTTGTGATTATTTGGGTTTTACCATTTTTAGAAAAACTTACTTTAAGGGATATACGTAATACTATAGAGCATCCCATGTATAATGAGATAGGTGTTTTTTTTGGTGCAGTATTAGTTATGTTTTCTGTTTTTTACGGGTTCTTGGTAGCTATGCTTTCATATTATAAAACGGGAGATGTCTTGATGTCATCAATACCTGTTATACTAATGACAATTGCTTCACTAAATTTATTCTATCAAAATTTCAAATTATATAAATATAAGTATCATTAATTTGTGTCTGATGTGCTTTTATTTTTAATGACTTTAAATGTATAGGTAGCTACTATATCATTATTGATTTTTAAATGGGTGTCGTAAATACCCTTTTGCTTAAATTGATACTTAAATGAAATACTACCATTTTCATTTTGGATGGTATCAATGTTTAATATTTGCTCTTTATTGTTGGTAAGGCACACAAGCCTAATATTGTTGTTCGTAGTTTTTTTAGCCATTTTAAAACTAAAAGTTACTTCATCATTCTTATAAATTGTGGTCTCTAATTTTTGTGGATTAAGAGGTTCTATTTTGTATTTAAAGGCTTTTCCATACAATAAGGGTGCATTTACAAATGTTTCTGTTGTTACTTTTTTATGAAGTACCCATTTTTGCTCTAATGGGAAGTGATTTTTTCCAAATAGAATAGGGGGTGTTAAAAAGTACCCATTATTATACTCTTGTATAAATATGTTGTTCTCATCGGTATAGCCACTAGACCAGGTAGCATCACATAAATACCATTTGTTATTCAATTTTACAGCATTCCATGAATGATTAGCCATTTCGAGTTTCTTGATATTACTATTTACAGATCTTCCGTAACCATCTATAATTAGTGATTCTATATTTGCCAAATAGCAAAGCTCTTTAATTAAATATGCATATCCAGTGCACATGGTCTTTTTATGTTTTAGCAATTTTTTAAAAACCTTTTTTTTGTATTCTTTATTCCAATTCATAAAAGCAACACTGTCATTTTTAAACTTTTTACGTTTGTGAAGTATTGTATTATGTTGTGCGTGGTCACCTGTAATGTTCGTGCATACCCAACGATAGATAGCTCTAAATTTTTCTGCCGGGGTAGGTAATGTATGAGTAAGCTGATACGTTAATAAAGGTAAATTATCTAATGATGCCCCTTTATGCAACCGGGCGATATGATCTGCTTTTGTAAAGTCGATGTGTTCGAAATCAGTAACCTGAGCATATAAGCAATTATTGATGCATAGAGTTAATGTTATATACAAACCAATTTGTACAAAGATGCGCATGAGTTAATCTTTTTTTGATTTGTATACTTTGTTTACAGCTACTTTTCCCATTAAAACGCATGTGTCTTCGGTTAGGTTTACCTCTATAGATGCATTTTGAGAAGAATTTTTGTTTTGGATAGTTACTTTTTTAGATGTAAATCCTATAAAACTCATAACCAAGACATCTCCATTTTTTAATTTTTCTGGAAATTCGAAATTGCCATCATAATCGGTATACACTCCAACGGTTGTCCCTTCTAAGATAACAACGGCACCTGGTAAAGGAGTTCCATTATCGGTTACCTTACCTTTTACTGTGATGTTTTTCTGCTGGGAGGTATCTTGAATTTTTGAAGCATTTTGATCTAAATCTTCGGGTTGATTTTTTATGTCTTGCCCTTGTGCCTTGCCAAAGGAGAAAAATGTAATAAAAGCTAATCCCAGTCCACCAATAAAACTAATTTTATGGGGCTTTCGAATAGGCTTATGATAGGTTTTTAATTGTTCCTTTTTAAACCTTCCACATGTGTTTTGCGTAGCTCTGTTTTGAAAATAGTATGCAATTTCCTGAGCATTCATATTCGTAAAGTCAATTACTTCTTTTTGACATGAACCACAAAAACCTCCTTGTTGAGTAGGAGAAAAATTATCAAAGTTTTCTGTGCATGGGGTGTTGATCCTTAAGTTTAACTGATTATTCATTTTGTTTGTTTTTGAATTACCAGGTAAACATAGCTATCAATTGACGTATACAAAATGTAGAATGAGTAAACACTCTGTTTTAATTAGTAAAGTAGAATTTTTGATAGGTAAAGAAGCACTACTTTTAGGTAAGATGTCTTTCTCAAATTGTAACATATGTATAAAATTTACTTGCTTTCAATAGTTCTGCTGAGCTATGTCAGAGTACAATTTTCTGCCGAAAATCACTACCATTGATGTGTTTTATAATATATTGTTTTCATAGGTTTATATGTTCTTAGATTTGATCCTATTTCCTTTGATTTAGCTTTCTGTTCACTTTCTTTGCTCGCCCAAAGAAAACGAACCAAAAGAAAAGGCGCTTTTTTCAAGGTATTTTTCAATTTCATTGAAAACCAGATTTGTTTTGCTAAAATCTTTCCAGGGTTTCAAGATTTTTTAACGCAAAATAAATCTTATACTGGTGAAAAAAGATTTCAAAGCTCCGCTTTGGAACGTCAGTACAATCACTGGATAAAATTTTATCGGATGTCTCTGACTGACGTAAATTTTCTTATTCAGAATTTACGTTAGCGCTATGGTTAACCAGTGAATTTCTCGATTTCATACATTTCGATCATCTTTTTCAGAACTATTTTTTTTGGGACATTTTTTAGTAGTTGATTTCTTAGCCCAGTTCCGTATTTCCAATGTGCCATTTTTCCTGTAACCCAGGATTGCTTTACGATCGAATTGACTTTGGGTTGTCTTTTTTTCTGAAATGATTCGAAAGAGTTTTGATGGGTTACGCCCTGATGCAAATGACTTAAATAATACGCATCCTCGATGGCTTGAGCCCCACCTTGACCCATATTAGGGGTGGTAGCATGTCCGGCATCGCCAATTAGGCAAGTATTATTTTTGTACCACTTGGATAATGTTTTTAAATCATTAATATCATTTCTAATAATTTTATCTTCTGGTGTTGCCTGTATCAATTCTTTGACTACCGAATGAAAGTCACTAAACATAGTAAGCAATTTTTGCTGAATCTCTCCTTTACGATCTTTTTGGTTTGGATTATCTAAGACAACAGCAAACCAATAGAACTTACCTTTCGAAATTCTGGAAAAGCCAAACCTTATTTGGTTGCCCCAAAGTTCATAGACCCTATGATCGAAACTTTTATCCAGTTCGATGTGCGCCACACCACGCCAACAGGTTTGTCCAGAATATCGTAGTTGGCTATTAGGGAAAAGTTGTTTTCTAACTTTTGAGTTGATTCCATCTGCACCAATCAAATACTCGGTTTCGGTTGCTGAACCATCACCAAAATGAACGTTTATTCTACCATTATTCAAATGCTTATAAGAGTCAAAACCTTTTCCTAGGTATATTTTTCCTGTTGGAATTTTATCTAATAATATTTTCTGAAGTTCTGCTCTATGAATGGCTATAGAAGCGTATCCAAATTTTTCTATAATAGCATCCTGTGGACTGTCTGAAATTGGAGAGAGATCGGGTTTACCGATAGTGATTCTCTTTATTAAATTTCCCTTTTCTTTTATCTCATCCAATACACCTAAATACTCTAATATTTGTAATGCATTTGGAGATAACCATATACCTGCTCCCACCTCATTTAATTCAGAAAATCTTTCAAATATTTGATAGTCAACTCCTTTTTTTTCGAAAGCCAATCCTGTTGTTAATCCACCAATTCCTGCTCCTATTATTGAATATTTCATGTATATATGATGTAGTTTTAGAGATGATATGAACATGCCAACCAATCGTTATAGTGTTACCTAAAATCTGTTACGGCGCGTTTTGTTTTCTATGAATGATTATGATACTAAAATACGATCTCTGTTTAACAATTACACTTTTATATTTATAAAAAGGAGTAGCATTAATGGACTTTTATCCAATAGTTGTCTGTCAATTTTTTACTGGCGCACAACAGTTTTTAAAAAGATTACTGAAAGGAAATATCAATTGGTTTAGATATTTTCTTTCTTTGGGATATTCGGTATTACTTTTTGCAAGACCTACCTTGTCGACATTTCCTTTTCTATTGTAATAGGTGTTAAACACAATATCCCAATATGGAAGGATGTTGCCAAAATTTTTGGCTTCTTCTAAATTTTTGCTATGATGAAACTGGTGGATTTTGGGCGTGGTTATGATATAGTCCAACATACCCGTTTTGCTTTGAATGTTTGCGTGCGAAATATAAGAAATGACTACATGAGATATACCAACCAAAAATAGAATGTCTTCACTAAAACCTAAAAGGAGTAAAGGGGTTATTTTTAAAAAAGTGTTTAGAAACATATTAATAGGGTGTATCCAGCTTGTTTTAAACCAGTTGAGTGATTTTGGTATGTGGTGAATAGAATGAATACGCCATAATAGCAAACTTATATATGAGTTTTCTTTACCTATGTGGCTTAATCTATGATAAACATAGGGTAAGAACTCTCCTATAAGGGTTGCGATCAGGAAAACGAGAAATAATGGTAGGTTATTCCAGGTTTTGGAGGTGTCAAAAAACAATCGCTTTGACCATAGTACAAATGATAAAGCCATTGCTTTACCTAAAGCATCAAATATAATGGCCGAAAACAATAAGTGTTTTAAATTGATCCAAAAGCTACTTTTTGAAGGGCACCATTGTTTTTTAAATGGAATAAGATGCTCAAACCACAAAATGTAAATTGCAGAAAACAGAAAAATAATGATAGAAACTAACTCAAAGTTCCAGCCTTGTTGAATGGTTAAACAAGCAATTAACCCTGTTATAAATAAAAGAGCTGGAACAACAACTATACTTAGAATTTTTGAATTTGACATGACTATGTTTTTCTATATAGTCGTGTAGGTTTGTCAAAAAGATGCAGGATTATAGCAATAATTTTAATTTTTCTGCTTCTACTAGCAACTCTTTGGGAAGATTGCAATCATTTTTTAATTTAAAACCGGTTATTTGCCCTTTACTATTATAATTTATGGTTACGCATTCCAGGATTAAGGTTTTTAATTTTTTGCGTGCTCTTTGAATACGGGATTTAGTAGCTGTTAGGCTTATATTTAGAATTTCGGCAATTTCTTTTTGAGGGATTTTTTCTATATCGCTTAAATACAACGCTGTCCCGTATTCTGCAGGTAGATAATTTTGAATTACAAAACCAGATAAATCACAAACACAATTGGTAGCAGGTATATCGATTTGGTTAGATATGGATACTTCTCTGGAAGATTGCCCCTTTTTTCTGTAAAAATCAGAAATCGTATTACGCGCTACCTGAAAAGTCCATGTTTGATAATTATTGATTTGCGTTTTTTTGTCTAGGTTATCCAACAATTTTATGCTCACTTCTTGCAGTACATCCTCTGCTTCTACAGAACTGCTGATCTTAGTTTTAATGAAATTTTCTAATGGATTTTTTAGTTCTTTCCAAATACTGGTAAATTCCATATTCTTTATCGTTTATATCCCAAATCGCCTATATCTGCAATAACAATGTAACATAGTTTTGTTTTGTAGTTGCAACCAATTATTTGATTCGCTACCATCAAAAATACAATAATTAAATCATCAGGATGTGATGCCCGTTAGGTTTATTCTAAAGTGATATTAAAATTTACTAACTATATTGATTCATTTTTCAACGAATCAATTTTTGCTTTGATAGTGATTATTTCTTCAGGAATCCAATCGAATGAAGGGGCTAACTGATATGCTTTTTGTTTCAATTTTAAAGCCTCTTCATATTTTCCTAATTGCAACAGGAGATCTGCTTTCGAATCATAAGCGTTTCCATTTTTTGGTTCGCATCTTATAAAATTGTCAAATGCTTTTCTGGCCTTATCCAATTCATTATTGTTGATATATGCATATCCCAAAATATTGTATCCAGAGCCGTAATTATTGTCTAAGCTTACAGAGAATTCTCCTGCCTTGATGGCCAACTCGGGATTTTTTCTAAACAGTAAAAAACAGATGGTGTGGTACAGGTATTTATCTGAAGTACATATGTTCGCTAATTCGAACAATTTCTTTTCGTAGATATCATCGGGATTTTGTAATCTATATTCTGTGGCATCAACAAGCATTTGTTCTTCTTTAGAGACCAAATGCTTATACTTTTTTGCAAATTGGTGGTGCTGTTTTTTAACAGTGTCATCTGGTGAATAGATAGAGATAAAATTGTGCATCCTTACGAAATTGGGGTCTAGCTCAATAGCTTTTTTATAGTGTGCTATTGGGTTGCCGTCTATTCCATTTTGAACTAAGTACCGTGCTTTTTTGAAATGTTCTTTTGCTTTTTCTGAAGATGTCGTAATGGGTATGGTCTTTTGCAAAATTTCTTTTTTGATTGTTGGATTATTTTTACAAGATATTATGGATACTATAAGTAATAGAATTAGTGCTCTCATTTATGTTTTTGTTTAAGGTTGACTTTAGTAATCTTTATTTTATTCTAAACCAAAGTACTTATTAACCCAACTATATTAGCTGTGCCCAAAACAAGTTCGAAGATAATCCCTTGCGTAATTTGTTTGTTAGGTTTCCCGTCAACTACCATGCTTAATAATCTACTTGTTACAAACCCAACAAAAATCAAAATTGCTACAACAAATGATGTAAGCGTCAGTTTAGGAACGATGGTTCCTAGTAAAATAATGATTCCGGCAAAAAGCATTACAGCACTTACACCTCTTATTTCGTTTAACAGGTTAACATCATTTTCTAGTTGTATTCCAGAATTCTTCAGATAGTTTTTTATGGGGGCACTTATTCTCATGGTGCCTACAAAAAGTAACATAAGACCTGATAAAGAAAGGATAAGGGTATTGATAATTTCCATTTTTATTGTTTTTTAGATTATTTATGATGCAAACATAAAATGGAATGGTGACAAAGGTGTGTCAGAGGTACTATTGGTGCTTTACATTTTTTTCAAAATACTCCTTTATGGTCATATTGTGCGGATTAAATGTGTCATTTTCTGTAGTAATTTTTTCAATAAGATCTATTCTAAAATGTCTAAAATCATTTCGCAATCTACAAAAGGCAATAAGTAGAAAGTCTCCGTTAATACTATAAATGGCAAATGGCTCGATATTGCGGGTTGTTTGTTTGTTCTCTAAAGATTGATATTCCATTTTAAGGAGACGATAATGAATAATGGCAGATTGAATCTGCATTAAGTTGTTACTCGTTTTTTCCTGCTTATTATTACCTCCAAAATATATTCTGTCTGCTAGTAAATCTGCGCTACCCTTTTGTGAATATCGTAAGATTGATTTTATTTTTTCTATAGCACTAGATACATTTTGAACCAGAGACTGGTCTTTGTTTTTAATGACTAATTGTTCTACTGTAATAAGGGCGTTGGCTTCTTCCTCTGTAAATACGACAGGAGGTAGGTGGTACCCTTCCATAATAGAGTATCCTTTACCTTCTTCGGTAACAACAGGTATTCCTGATTTTTCTAGTGTTCGAATGTCACGATAAATGGTACGAATACTCACATTGTGTCGTTCTGCTAATTGTTTTGCAGTAACAATTCGTTTGGATTGTAGTTGTGTAAGGATTGCGGTTAATCTCGAAAGTCTTGGTTTTTCTTTTTCTTCCATTTTTTATCTTAACTCATTCGCGTATTTGAAAATAGCAGGTAAACCACCGGTATGCCAAAATAGGACATTAGCATTGGTAGGGATTCTTTTTTTCTTTAAGAAATCTAACATTCCGTAAAAGGCTCTTCCCGTATACACAGGATCTAATAAAATGCCTTCATTCGTAGCTAAGGCATTGATGGCTTCAGTTTCATTGGCGGTAACAACACCGTAGCCATCTTTATCATAATCTCTGTTTAGGTAAATGTCGGCAAGTTGTATGTTATTCTTAATTTTAAGTTTTTTACTTCCTTCCTTGATGATATTTAGGACTACATTTTCTAGAGAAAGTCCATTTGTTTCATCTTTATCGATACTGATCGGAATTAATTTGGCAGGTAATTGATAGATTTCTTTCCCTAGTGTTAATCCCGCTTGCATCCCACCAGAGCTTGATGCAAAAAAGATATAATCGATTTTTAAATTTTGCTCGTTACATTGTTGTTTTAGCTCTTTGGCTGCATTCACAAATCCCATAGCACCTGTAAAATTAGAACCCCCATACGGAATTACAAAACATTTATTTCCTTTATGCTCGAGAGTATTTTGTAGAGCTTCCAGGTCTTCTCCTTTTCTATTGTTGTCTGTAAAATGTATGTCTGTTCCTAGTATAGACGAAAGCAATAAGTTTCCGTCATATATGTCGGGTTTTTTACCTCCTAATAGCAAGTGGCAGTTTAGTCCGGCAATAGCACAAGCAGCAGCGGTTTGTCGACAATGATTAGATTGTTGCGCCCCTGCAGTAATAACAGTATCACAATTTTCATTAAGTGCTTGTTTGATTAGGTATTCTAATTTTCTGGTTTTGTTTCCGCCAGATGCCAATCCAGTTTGATCATCTCTTTTGATAAAAATGGTATAATCTGGATATTTTTTTGAGAGCCTTTTTAATTCTTGTAATGGAGTAGGGAAAAAACCCAGATCAAATTTATTACTCATCATGTTCTTGTTTCATTAATTACCATAGGTAGGTTACTATAAGTGATGAGATCACTTAGTACACTAAAATACAATCTCTACTTAAAAGATACGTGCTACAGAATCATAAAAAAAGCTAAAACTAAGCGACAATAGCTTCTTTTTTTATTGGTTTTATAGGAGGCTTTTTAATTTTTATGAATCCAATCGACTAATCTTTTAGTAAACAGTTCACTTTGTTCGTATTGAGGGGTATGTCCACTTTCTTCAAACAAAGAAATTGTTAGGTTGGTTGACTCTTTACATTTTGTATTCCAAAGGGATATAGGAGCGATGTAATCACTTTTTCCAACAGCAGCAAAAACGGGAATATCTAATTTCTCTTCTGGAGAGCATAGATCGTATTCTGGCATTACTTTGCCAAACAGGTGGAATAAAAAGTCTAAATTATAATTTACTCTTTCAAAGAATTGTGTGGCATCCAAATTCTCATCATGCCATCTTTTGGGTCCAGAAGCCACAAGACTTTTGATAAAAACTTCACGACGACTTAGGCTGTCATTTTTTTCTTTTTCTAACTGTTTTTGATTTTTATGATACAATGCTCTTCTTTTTTCAGACGCACTTTCCCAATACACATTAACGGCCTCGTTGTAGGTAGTTGTTCCCCAGGTTCTGGGAGTTGCCATCATTACGACATGAGAAACATATTCTGGATGTTTTTTTGCATATTTATGAGCAACTGCTCCCAAAACAGAATGTCCAGCGATTATAAATTTTTTAATCCCCAGAACAGACCGAATGGTATCTATATCTTTAAATAGATGATCTATATTGTATTTTGAAAGGTCAATGGGCTGGTACTTTTGTGCATTAAACCTCATTTCTATTGTATATAATCGAAAATTATCTAAAAAGCTTTTTGAAAAGTATTCTGGATCTGATCCAATTAATAGAAGAGGAGTCCCTTTTCCTTTAATAGAATAATTTAGGACAGAGCCATCAATAATAATACTGCCTGATTTATTAGTGTCATTCGAGACTGATTTTCTATGAGTATTGCTATTATTCTTGCAAGCTAGCATTGTAATAAAACAACAAATAATAAAAATTTGATGAAGCCTTTTCATGTAATTGTTTGTTGAAGTTATAGTCAAAAACTGTATTCTATAGGCATGGTTTATAAACACTTACAGCTTTTGTTGAGATGTATTAAACAATTAAAATACAGTTTTTATATATGAAAACACAATCTCTGCCGAAAAGTTATTTTTTCGGAGAACTAAAATATAGGAGATAGCTTTTTTAATAAAAGGTTTTTAAATGGTTGATTCCTCTGGATTTACTATCAAAGATCTTTAGGAAGTCCCAATATAAATTAGAATTCAGGATCCTTAAGAATGGTTTTAACGGTTAATTCTACCTTTTTCCCATTTTCATCAAAATAATCTTTAGAAATGATTTTTCCTTCAGCATTGTATCTATAAACCTTAGTCATTGATCCATTTTCGCGATAACCAACATCTTTTATCAAATTACCTTCATTGTCGTATTCGAGCATAAATAGTAAATGGCCGTTATAGTACCCTTTCCAGATTCCTGTTTTTTTTCCATCAGAATAATTTTCTATACCATTTATGCTTCCATCTTTATTATAGAAAGTCCATTCACCATCTTTCTTTCCCTGTTTATGGTGAAGCTCATAACAGAGCTGTCCGTTTTTGTGATAACGAATTGTTTTACCGATGTTTAGACCTTCTTTGTTCTTCAAAGACTGTCTTTTTAATTGGCCATTTTGGTAATAATCTTTACGTTCCTCAATACCATTTTTAAAGCTACTAATACTTTTTGTTTGACCATTTTCATAAAAACTAACTTGATCCTGACCAAAACATTTTCCAATTAGAAAAATAATTAAAACGAAAATCAATTTTTTCATAAGGATGCTTTTGAAATTTTAAGAGTTATTAATGTTTGTATATGGTTTGGGAAGTAGGGCTGCAGAAAGTAATAAACTTTCAGGTTAGCTCTTAGTCAAATATAAGTGTTTTGATTTTATATTTCTCATATGTAAAAGTCAAATTCTATATTTAGGATGTTGCTAAATAACGCAGAATTCTCAAAAGTCACTAAATACTTTATTAGTTGTATACAGTTGTTATGCACTTTTTAATACTGATTCTCTATCCAAAATTTCTCAATTTTACTGCTCATTGACTTGGAAGTTACTTTTATTGTTTTTATAGTTGATTCGATCTAAAAGAATGGTCTGCACGACAAAAAGTAAAGTTTGTTTGTCATATTGATTGAAGTTTTATATATTTGTGTCAAATAAGCTTTACAAATAATCAAATGTAATTGACAAATGAAAAACGAAAAAAAGAATAAACAAATCGAAAAAGTCACAAAGAGTTTGGCACTGTGGACCCTATTGTGGGTTGTCTCTTTGGCATTAGCAACCTTTGGACCAAAGTTTCTTTGGAATGAAAACACCACCTGGAGCATTCTTGCGATTGCAATTAATACAGCTTTTGGTGCAGGAATGATTTGGGCAAACACCAAACACCTGAATGTATTGGATGAACTGCAAAAGAAAATTCAATTAGATGCCATGGGCATTGCTTTGGGTGTTGGAATTGTAGGGGGATTGAGCTATTCGGTAACAGATATAGCGAATGTCATTTCGAGTGATGCAGAAATTGGGTTTCTGGTGATATTAATCAGTATCACTTATATGATAGCATTGCTTGTTGGAAAAAAGCGTTACTCATGAAAAATAAATTAAAAGTACTTCGTGCAGAAAGAGATATGACGCAGGCAGATCTCGCCGATTCATTAGCGGTTTCGCGTCAAACGATTAATGCCATTGAGAAAGGCAAGTTCGATCCAAGTTTACCATTAGCATTCAAAATATCGAAATTGTTTGAGTTGCCCATAGAGGAAATATTTCATCATCATGAAACAGAATAGTTTTATAGTAACGGGAGTTCTATGAGCTCCCGTTTTTATTATTGAAACTCTATTTTGAAAAGTTGCTTAGACAATCTAAGTAGCTTTTATTTTTTAATTAACGGGTTGTTGTTGAGTTACGCAATGTATCATCCCTCCATTTTGGTATAAATTCCTTACGTCAATTCCGACAACAGTTCTTGAAGGATACAAGGTTTGGATTAAAGCATTGGCAATTGCATCATTTGGGTCATTATAGTTAGGAACTAGTACTTTGGTATTGGCTATATAGTAGTTTACATAAGACCCCTTAGATCCCAAATTCGTTCCATTGGTAGTTATTACATTGTTTTGGGTTAATGGCACTTTTAAAAAAGTATATGCATTTCCACTTTTGTCTTTTGCTTCGAATAGCTTGTCAATGTCAGATTGTAGAACGTCATACTCTAATAAATCACTTGGCTTCATAGTAACTATTGTGTTTGAGTTTCCAAATCTTGCAAAACCGTCAATATGTTGGTCCGTTATTTCTAGTCCTGCTTGTCCGTCAAGCCAAATGAAATTTATTACTCCTAAATATTTTTTAAAAATGATTTCAGCTTGTGCTTGTGTCATTCCAGGGTTTCTGTTATTGTTTAATATCGAACTTTTGCAAGCCATCAATGTTCCATTTCCATCAATCTCGACACTACCGCCTTCATTTACCATCTCTAAGTTAAGATCTATTAATGTTTTGCCTTGATCTGACGCAATTTTTGAAGGAATTTTATTGCATTTAGCTGATTGGATTAATAAATCACTTAAATCATCAATTTTATTTCCCCAGCCGTTAAACCCCCAATCTTCAATAACTAAATTTCCGTTTTTATCTCTAACGTAGATAGGACCACTATCTCTAATCCAAGTATCATCAGTTTCATAGAGCTTAAAATCGACATTGGTTAATGCAATACCTTTGGCAGTTAATAATGAAATAATTCTTTCTTTTTCGGTTTGATTATAAGCAATTATATGAACATTTTCACTTGATACCAATTCTTTTGTCATTGAAACCCATGTTTCATCCAAACGATTTCTATATGCAACTCCATATTGATAATGATGTGGCCATTGAAGCCAAGTTCCTTCGTGCGGTTCACTCTCTTCTGGCATTGTATACATCACTTCTATTTCGTTTATTGGTTTTGTATCATCATTATTATTTTGACAAGAAGTAATTGCTGATAAAAGCATTAATAGTATTAAATTCATTTGTGTCATTTCTAAATTTTAATCTGCCAGTTTTGGTTGCTATTAACGGTTTATATGTGGTTCTTTGTATAGGTTGGAAACCAAGTTAGTAAATAAAAACCAAATAGGAAATCTGCGAGATTTTTTGAAAAGTCACAGAAGAAACCATGTATTATACGCGATATTGTATACAGTATTGCTTAGTCCGTTTTAATATGGGGACAAAAGATTTTATATCATCCAATATGTTTTTTTGTGTTGGTTTATTTGACTAAAATTGTATTGAATAAAATCAGACATGCAAAATTATTTATATTGTTAAGAGTTAACTAAAAACAATGCTTAAAACCATCCAAATAATTGCCTTGTTACAGGGATTCTTTTTGTTGTTCATTTTGTTTCAACGAAGACAGGAATATAAAAAAGTGAATTTTTGGCTGTTATTATGTTGTATTATATCAGTAATATTATATGCCATTGGCGATGATGATTACAATTTATTCACCAGCAACGCAGACTGGTATTTTTTTCATGATACCTTAATCATTACATTTTTCTTTTTGTTTGTTCGCCATTACAAATCAGGCAAAGATGAGTTTAACAAAAAAGACCTCTGGTTTTTTACACCATATTTGCTGACTGTTATCTATAAAACTTTAGACAATCACATTTCAATTGAGGAAAATTTAATTCTTAAAATAGCCCATGTAATTACTGAGGTAATGTTTTTAGGAATGCTTATTTATTCTATTTATGACATTATCAAGAAGAAAAAAGAGAAGTGGTTATTAGCCTTTATTATTCCTTTAACGATTATTTTTACTATTGATGAGTTTACCTATTTGTTGACCAATTCAAATCAGTCACCATACTTCTTGGATAGCTACGGTATTATATTGGCTTCAGTGTTTTTGTTCTATTATGTGCTGTACAAACTTATTATTGCCCCAAAAGATGTACTCCCAAAATCTGATAATTCAAAATACAAGACTTCCAGCTTAAATGCAAAAAATATAAATGCCAATAAATCTGAATTACTTCGTTTAATGACTGAAGAAAAACTATTCAAAAACAGTAAGATTACGGTTGATGATATTGCTAAGAGGTTGAATATTCCGAGACAACATCTATCAGAAATCTTAAATGTACATATGAAAATAGGATTTCAAGATTTATTGAACCAATACCGTGTAGAAGAATTTATAGAGTGCCTACAAAACGAAACCTATAAAAACTATACACTTTTAGGTATTGCCAATGAGGTAGGGTTTAGTTCAAAATCATCCTTTAATACGACCTTTAAAAAGTTAAAGGGAATGACACCAAGTCAATATAAAAAACAGTTAATTTGATTATTGATTTTCTGATTTAAAATTTCTCTAATTTTCTTATAATTTGGCATAAAACGTTCAAAATACGTATTCTGAACTTTCTGTCTTATGATTTAATATTTTGTTTAAGTTGCTTGTAATTAAGTGATAAGGATTGATTTTTTTCAAAAACGTACAAAAAACGTATTCTGAACCCACTTCATTTTTAAGAGGCTCACAATCATCCTACTTTTGGTTTCAAATTAAAATTTTAACCATTTCAAAATGGCAAAATTCAAGTCATACATAACACCAAGGAATCTACTGATTTTCAATCTGATTTTAGTGATACTTTTTTTATTGTTTGGCTGATTTTGTGATAAAAAAATTCAAGTAAACAACAAATACTCTATGAAAAAAACATTGATTTTTGCAGTCTTTCTCATATCATGTTTAGGCTTTGCTCAAGAAAAGTTTACCATAAGTGGTACACTAAAAGATCAAACCAATGGCGAAACACTTTTAGGCGCTACCATTTTTCTAAAAGGAATTTCAATAGGAACTACGACCAACGAATATGGGTTTTATTCGCTAACCGCCCCTCAAGGTGATTATACGTTGGTAATTTCGTATTTGGGTTATAAAACCATTGAGAAAGTCATTGTTTTGGATAAAAACATAAAGTTTAATTCTGAACTGTTAGAAGATGCAGGGCAATTAGACGAAGTTGTCATTACGGTTGATGAATCCAAAAAAGTAAATCTACGAACACCACAAATGAGTGTTGCAAAGCTATCCAGCCAAACCATAAAACAAATGCCAGCGGTTATGGGCGAAGTCGATGTGATTAAGTCCTTACAAATGCTGCCAGGAGTGACCAATGCAAGTGAAGGAGCTTCGGGTTTTAATGTTCGAGGTGGTGCAGAGGACCAAAACTTGGTGTTGTTGGATGAAGCCATTATTTATAATGCATCGCATTTGTTTGGTTTCTTTTCGGTGTTTAATACTGATGCTATTAAAGATGTAAAGTTATACAAAGGGGGCATTCCATCACGTTTTGGTGGACGCGTGTCTTCCGTTCTCGATATTAGACAAAAAGATGGAAACAGTAAAGAATTAAATCTCTCTGGTGGTATTGGTGCCATTTCTAGTAGGTTGGCTATGGAAGGCCCAACATTGAAGGATAAAGGCTCATTTCTTTTGGCAGGACGTGCTTCGTATGCGAACCTGTTTTTGGCTTTGGCAAGTAATGAGAATCGAGCAGGCTTTTATGATTTTAACCTAAAGACCAATTACGAACTTAATGATAAAAACAAGCTATATCTTTCTGGTTATTTTGGAAATGATAATTTCGAATTATCTAATTTTTTCACCAATTCCTACGGGAATCTTTCTGGAAACTTACGTTGGAATCATATTTTTAACGATAAACTCTTTTCTAATCTATCCCTAATCTATAGTCGTTATAACTACAATCTCGAAATTAATGCTGAAGGTATCGATTGGAAATCAGATATCGACAATTATAACTTTAAATACGACCTTGGATATTATCTGAATGACAAGCTAAAATTCGATTTTGGGTTAAGCGGAATTTACTACAATTTTAATCCAGGCGAATTAAATCCGCTTGATGAGAATTCTGGTATTAACCCCTTAAAACTAGATAATAAATATGCATTTGAAGCTGGCATTTATGCTGGTTTAGAGCATAAAATTTCAAACAAATTGACAACACAATATGGTTTGCGCTATAGCTATTTTAACCGCCTGGGGCAACAAACCTTAAGTAATTACCAAAATGGCTTGCCGATAGTTTACAATGCGCAGCTGGATATTTACGAACGAGCTAATCCAATAGGCGAGACAGAGTATGGAAGCAGAAAAAGTATTGCTGACTTTGATAATTTCGAACCACGTTTTGCCTTGTCCTATCAGCTTAACGAAAAGTCATCAATAAAGGCGAGTTATAATCGAATAGTACAGTACCTACACTTAATTTCTAATACAACGTCAGCCACACCATTAGATGTTTGGGCCCCTAGTGGTAAGTTTTTAGAGCCTCAAATTGCTGATCAGTTTGCTGTTGGCTATTTCAGAAATTTTAAAGACAATATGTTTTCTATAGAAGCTGAAACGTATTACAAAATTATAGACAATCGTGTAGATTATATTGATAGCGCAGACCTCATTGCTCAAAATACTATAGAAACAGAAATTTTGATAGGAGAGTCCAGAGCTTATGGATTAGAATTGTTATTACGTAAGAACAAAGGTAAGTTTACAGGATGGCTAGCATACACACTTTCAAAATCAGAGCAACGTACACCTGGCGGTGCAGCAGGAGGGGCTGGAATAAACAACGGTGACTGGTATAACACACCATGGGACCGAACTCATGATATATCCTTTACAGGAAGTTATAAGCTAAACGATAAATGGCGTTTTAGTAGCAATTTTGTTTTTCAGACAGGGCGACCTGTAACCTATCCTGATGGGCAATTTCAGTATAACGGGTTATCGATTCCAACTTATTCTGAACGTAATGCAGATAGATTACCAGCATATCATCGCTTAGACTTTTCTGCAATACTCACACCACGAAAAAATAAAAATAGGAAGTGGCAAGCCGAATGGGTATTTGGTATCTACAATATATACAATCGCAAAAATGCAGCCTCCATTACGTTTGGACAAAATGTAGATACTGGTGTAAATGAGGCCACGCGTACTGCAATTTTTGGGATTATTCCTTCGATTTCTTATAACTTTAAATTTTAGAACAATGAACAGAACATATAAACACATAGCATTTTTAATATTGATTGTTTTTTTAAACTCGTGTACAGATACAGTCGATGTAGATGTCCCAAATGGTGGTGCCAGATTGGTGGTAGAGGCCTCTATTAATTGGGAAAAGGGTACTACGGGACAAACGCAGACCATTAAGTTAAGTAAGACTACTGCTTTTTTTGATAACAATCCAGATATACCCGTAAC
Organism: Aquimarina discodermiae; assembly: GCF_040786235.1. Taxonomy (NCBI): domain Bacteria; kingdom Pseudomonadati; phylum Bacteroidota; class Flavobacteriia; order Flavobacteriales; family Flavobacteriaceae; genus Aquimarina; species Aquimarina discodermiae. The sequence goes on along the minus strand of NZ_JBFMKP010000008.1, from coordinate 6,887 downwards.
CGGAGCTTTGGTGATAGTGACCAAAGAAAATGATGGGTTACAATTTACGTTCGAAGACCAAAACAATGGTACCTATATTGCTACCGATTTTGTTCCTGAAATTGACCAAACTTACACTTTAGAAATTTTATATAATGAACAAACATATACTGCTACCGAAACCTTAATGTCAGTGACCGAAATTAATACTATAGAACAAACCATAGAAGGTGGTGGAGATGAGGAGGAAATCCAGATTAAAACATTTTTTGACGACCCTGTAAACATTGAAAACTTCTATTTGGGTGAGTTTAATTCTTCAGTAAACCCTTTACTTACCTTAGCAGCTTTAAGTGACCAGTTTACCGATGGTAATGAAAATTTTATAGAATTTGATAATGAGGAGTTAGTTGCTGGTGCGACAGTAGATGTCAGAATTTATGGTATTTCTGAATCCTTCTATAATTACATTGACATTTTAATAGAACAATCTGGTGAAACTGATGGCCCCTTTCAAACAACACCAGCACAGTTAAAAGGTAATTGTATTAACCCCAACAATCTAAATGAAGAAGTTTTAGGCTATTTTAGATTAAGCGAAGTAGTAATATCTTCTTATGCAATCGAATAGAAGAAAATTATCAACAAACTATTTTTACGATGTATATATCATTTGTGTAAATTAGTTACAATTGATTTAGTCGCTAGTTTAGTAAATGAACAGACTCTAAAAATCAAGAAATCTTTAATCCACATTGTGGAGTTTAATTCCCAGAGGCTTGCCTCGAAATGTTAAAGTTGTTTATCCGCTGGATGCCTCGTGAGCTTGCTCCGAGGTAGTTGACTAACTCTCTAATGTTGTAACTTATACATAAGATTAACATATCGCTCGATTTCAGAACTAAAATCTTTATACAAAGGTTTATATTCAGGTGCTAGTTTCGCTTTAATATTTTTAAGAGTTTCGTTAGGTTTTTTTCCTTTTTGATAACCCGATTTTACCTGTTTCCAAACACTTGATAGTAAATCAGCATCTCGTAGTATCGACTCGACGGTAGTTGCCTTACCATGTCCTGTCAAGACAATAGATGGGTTTAACTTTGCTATGATGTTAAGGGTGTTAATTAAATTAGGAATATTACCATGTCCGGTAATCATTGGCATCCAATTAGAACTTACAACATCTCCACCTAGTATAATTTTTTGTTTTGGTAACCAAATTAAAATATCTCCTGGCGAATGTCCATCATTAGAAAGAATAAACTCTATATCTACTCCTCCAAAATTTCGTCTTATTCCTTTTGTTAATAATACGGTAGGATACACAAGTTGCGTAGAACCAATAGTACCTTTGGTCACTTTGGAATAAAATTCTAAAGATGGTTGTCCATCTTCTTTCATGGTTGTTAACGTTTGATTGCTTGCAATTATTTCATAAACAGTATTGGTAAACGCTGCATTGCCAAACCAATGATCTGCATGGCTATGTGAATTAATTATCCAACGAACAGGTTGATCGGTAACTGATTTGATCGCTTTTTTTATTTTATTACCAATTGTTTCTGAAGAACCCGTGTCAAAAAGCAATACTCCTTTTTTGGTAACAATAAAATGAACATTAGAATTCCAACCTTTATTTTCTGGGGTAGGTAATCCTTTTGATGGGGAAACAATGCTATATACATTTTGGGTAATGGTGGTCACTACAAAATCAGAACTCGTATTTGCAGCGTATGAACTACTAATTATTAGAACAATTAGGTTAAGAACAATTATGATTTTAATAGGGTATTTTTTACGCATCGATTTAGTGGATTTATATGCTGAGCTACGTTTGATATAGGAATAGAATAGTAACGGTTTTCAAGATACATACCTTTCAATTTACCTCCAAACTCTATTCAAAGATGTAACCTTTGAATAGAGTATTTTATTTGCTATTACAACTACTAATAATGGGAAAAGTAAAAGTAATTCTACCTTTAATAAGAATAGAATCCGTCTTAAACTGTTTAATTGTTTCAGTTTTGTCATCTCTTCTTTTATTAGAGTGTACTCAATAATTCGTGATATAACATTATAAATATTGACTTAAAAATGGATATACATTAACATTGAATATGATTACATATTCTATTCGAATTGGGTTGGGGCATTTTTCTAATGTTACTGGTCTGAAAATAGATGCTTTCTCTTCAATTTTAGCAAAGGGTATTTCTTTGTCATTAACAAGTTTAAATAGTTAAACTGATTCACCAATTTTTCTTGGCTATCATGCTCAATATATAAATAGTAGCATCGCAAATTGTTACCTTGTTTTTAGGTTTTTATAAGATATTGGTTACTAGTTTTCTACGACTTACCAAAAAACAATAACCATTTGATTCATCACTTCGCTACTTTGATGTTGTATATAGTGTTAGGGATATTTTATTTAGGCATAAATTTGCTATGATCAGATGGTTTGAAATCTTTCTTTAACGAACTTTCTTTTTTAAGTTTAGAAATAGTTTCGTTTTGATTAGTTCGATTTTCTGTTTTTGGTAGGTAATTAGATTTCTTTTTTTCTTTATCAATAATTTTTAACTTATCATGATTTGATCGAGAAGTTCTTTTATTGGTATTATTGTTAAGTTTATTTTCATCACTTTGTTTTGTTGATTTCATTAAAAATGTAAAAATAAGCAACATTATTCCTGACAGTATTGCTATATACAAACCAAAGCCAATTCTCATTTGCTCGGCTATAAGATTTTCAAAAGCATTTTCACTTTGTGTACCACGATTACTTAGTCCAAATAATTGAAGTAAATCTGCTAGTACAGCAATTACAGTTGGGATTATAGTCATATAAAGTAACCAACCTTTCAGTTCTTTAGTTTTGTTTCCGAGAAGACTTACTACCAAAGGAACTAAAAATAATATTAATGAAAATTTCCCAATTTTTGTATTAATCCCATTCATAGACCCCAAAATAGGTAATGATGACCAAGGCATAAATGTTGCTACGGCTCCAAGTGATGCAATAATTAAAATTGCTATTCTTTGTTTATTCATATTTTAAATTCAAGTTTTTTGGTAAACGAATTATCTCTAACCTTTAATATATGTGTCGTAGCGAGGAAAAATGTTACCTTATTTTTCTGTTTTTCGGAGCATTGATTGCTCATTTTATCTTTTTGCAAGCATTACGCCTACCCAAAAATACAATAACCATTCGATTTATCATTTTCCTGCTATTGCATATAAATATGGTGTTATCAACTATTTTATTTAATCCTATTTATTGAAATGGGTAAATCATAAGATTCAATAATTGTCCAATCTGGTGTGTTTTTTATTCTACAATATATTAGAAAATGAGAAGTTAACGCTAATAAAGTCTTTTTCATTATCTGAAGAGAGAGAAATTACATAAAAGTTCAAGGGATAAGATTTCGGTTTTGCACTAAGTCAAAATGTTATATTTTGTAGTTGCTATATACCGTTTTATAGTGTGTTTTTATTTTTTCCTCTTCAGTTGATTTCTTTAAAATTCAAAACCTTCAACTGGTGAAGATATATCTACCAAAGTTCCGTTCGGGTCTTTTAATAATAGTCTTTTTTGTCCGTAAAAAGTATCGGTTGGTTCGCTTATAATCTCAAATTTTTCTGATTTAGCGATCTTAAATATTTCGTCGGCGTTATCCACTACAAACGTTACATAAAAGCCTTGGGGATTGTATTGAAAGTCCTTAGGTACAATATCATTAGTTCGGGCTATTATTCCCAATTCAAGTTTTCTGTCTTTAGAGATTAAATGAATGAACCAATCGCTATCATAACCCACATTGAAGTCAAATAGTTTGGTATAAAAATCTCGACTTTCGGCTAAGTTGTCAGAACAAATATTCGTCATTATTCGATTAATTGTCTTCATTTTAGTTCTTTTTTAAAATTTTGATGATTTTGTTTATGTATTACAATGTCTCTTGTACGGCGTGTTTGCTTTCCAAAAGAAGCACATACATTATACAAAATGTTACCTTGCTTTTGATTTTTCTACTTTGGATTGCCTAAACTTTCAAAATACAAATTTTAAAATATAGTATTGTAATTATTGTTTATTGGGCGGTAATTCTATTTCGCCATTTGGATGAATTCTACAAATAACTTTGCTTATTTGATCGATTAAATTTAGTACAAATACGATCGGACCTTCTTTTGGTATTTTTTGAAACTCTTCGCTATTAGAAATAGATTCGAGGCCATTTAAAACTACTACACCAGCTTTTTGAATGCATTCTTCGATAAACTCTTCATCGTCGTTCTCAAAATATTCTCCATTGGCATCTAACGGAAAAAAGGATTCTAAATTAATTCCTCCGCACTCACTAAAGGCTTCTCCTTCGGTACCACCCCCATAACCCATAAATTCTAAATCTGGCGGAGATGTTATTTCTCCTTGTGCGGCAAAAACAATTTTTGCAACCGGGCGAACAGGGTTGTAGCCAGTATACTCAGGATTTGCATAAAGTTCGAATGATTCTAAAAGCTCTTTTTTAATATGTTCTGTCATTTGGTGGTTTACTTTTTCTGCTAAATTAACTCTTTTACAGTATTTGTTTTACCCTGTTTTCCGTGATATTTATTAGGTGTTTTTTAGCATGTTGTATTTTGTTGTTTACTATAGTATAGTTTATCTGTTGTAAAAGTAGTATAGTGTTTACCTCACTAAGTAGGAGTTTTAATTTTCTTCTTGTACCCTTCAATTAATCACTTGTCGCATCTATTTGGCTTCTTGTATCATTTTTTGAAATCTTCTTTTGTTTATTCTTCAACTTTGAAGTGTCAAAAAGCTAAGTAGACAAATTTAGAAACCTAATTAAAAGAACAATATTCGATTGAGTAGCTACTATCTTTTCTTTTAATGATTAAGGGCTGAATCTGAAAAGCTGAAGTGGCGTTGGATCAGTTAACAGGAAATCCGAAAACTGGATAGAGTAGGAGTGTAAAACAATGAATTACTATCAACAAGCTAATAGTGTTTATATAAATTATTCAAATTATGGGATATCGAGATGATTTTTATATAAAAGATAACATTATAGGTTATACTGGAAAGTTGGGAAGTAACCCAACAGTTTATTTTAAAAAAGGTAAGGAATATGGCCACATTACTAAATATCATTATTTTGTAACGAATATTGGAAGAAAAACTGTATTTAGTGCAGACGATTATACAATTACCAATACAGGAGAAGATGGTGTTGCTGAAGAAAAGGCTAATGGAGTGATTTTTCATACAAGTCTAACCCTTTTATTACTGCTAATAAGCAGGTAATTGATATTTTAAATGGTGCAATTGCTAAATTTCAAGAAGAGAAAGCATATCCAAAAAACGGAGGAAAACTTATTGACTATGAAGGGAACGAATTTATGCTTCAGAATGGAGAACTTGTGCGAGTAAAAAAATAAGTACAGAATGCTACTCTTTTTTGGTTGCTGGATGGAAGTATCCCTAAAAAGGTTCACATAAGATTTCGAGGCGAGATGTATATCTCGCCTCGAATTTTGGATATAGTTTTTATGAAGAACCAAGGTTTAACAGATATGAATTGGTGTTCTTACTTTTGTTATATGCTTGTCAGAAAGGTATATGAACAGTTGTTTAGGATGGATGGTTTTCTGTTGAGGGTAATGTCAAATGTAAAAAGTGCTTTAGTATTTTTATACGCTGCTGCTGCAGTTTATTTGCACATTGATTGTGTGATCTTATTCTTCCACTGTATCCAATATTCTTGTAATCCTTCTGGTGTCGTTTTTAAATCACTTATATATAATTTGTGATTTGACATTAATGTTCTTTTAAGCTGTCTCTTTCTTGCTTCTAATGCAGGTGGGTGATTCCACCCTCCGACATGATCAAAAGATGTGTAAGCGTCGCATTTTGTATTGACACGTATAAAAGGAATTTTTAAATAGTAGATTACATTTCCGCTACCCATTCCTCTTGTTGTCATTATGATATTATCAAAGTCGACTTTAGAATACTTACCCTTATTAAATAGTTCTTTAAGTTTATCGCCTACTGCTGAAGACATTTTGTTAGAGAATTGATGTGCAATATCAGACCCGTTTACAAACTCAGCACCCTTGTATTGTCCATGGCACCCGTCGTTTGAACAATCGATAGAATTATTGTTGTCGTTAGTCCAACTAGAAAAGCATGTAACAGTTATCAGGGCTATTATGAAGATTACTAATGGTTTAGTTTGTAGACTCATTCAATTAATTTTCTTAAAGATATTCCATAATTTTTTTAGGAACAATCCGTTTTTTAGAAGTATGTTAGTTTTACAAACTACTTTAGTACCCACAAGTTTTCACTTTTTAAAATACTTTACAATTGCCCATATCAAAATTGCAAACCCAATACTAATGAACAGATAGAATAAAAAACTGTTTTCGTTTTTAAAATTATTTGCTAGTATAAAAAAGATACCAGATATAAAGTATAAATATCTTACCCTTATTTTATTTATTAGCTCCATTATTTTAATCAAATGAGTTCTCATATTCCCGGAAAAAAGTTACGTTTCAAATACATTGTAATGTATATTGTAAGTGTCTTAGTAATTCAAAATGTTACCTTAGTTTTCTGGTTTTGTACTTTGGTTATTAATTCTTCTTTTCTAGCAAGCATTATACCTTACCAAAATATGGCAAAAATTCGATTAATTACTTAATTGCTATGAAGACATATTTCAATATAGTTTGTAAGCCTTCAAAATATTTTTAAAGATATTTGGCTAAGTTCTAAGATAAATATGTGTTATCTTTGAACTATTAAATTTCAGCTATGATCCCAGAAGATTTTAAAGATTATTTTGTGAATTGCGTTCACACAGAGCAGCAATCGATTATTT